>DATBBL010000205.1:0-5289 GCA_036271015.1 Acidimicrobiia bacterium | reverse complement strand
CGACCATCGAGGAGTTCGCGCGTCGTCAGCTCGCGTGACGCCGGAGCTCGTCGGCGGAAACTCGGTTGCCGGTGGCCGGCGGCGGGTGGTCGACTCGAGGGGTGAGGGGCACGGGCGCGGGTGACTTCGACTACGAGACGGGCGGCGCCACCTACTCCGCGCACCGGCGGGCCGATCCGTCGATCACCGCCCTCGTCCACGACGCGCTCGGTGACGCACGCACGGTGGTGAACGTCGGCGCCGGCGCCGGTTCCTACGAGCCGACCGACCGCTACGTGGTGGCGGTCGAGCCGTCGCCGCGCATGCGCTCGCAGCGCCCCGCGCACCTCCCGCCCGCAATCGACGGGATCGCGGAGTCGCTGCCGTTCGACGATGACGCCTTCGGCGCTGCGATGGCGACCATCACTCTCCATCAGTGGGGTGACGCCGGTGCCGGCCTCCGCGAGCTGCGGCGGGTGAGCCGGGGGCCGGTGGTGCTGCTGACCTTCGACGGCGACGCACTCGAGCGGTTCTGGCTCTCCGAGTACGTGCCCGAGCTCGTGGCCGCGGAGCAGCGCCGCTACCCGCCGTTGGACTGGATCGTCGAGCAGCTCGGTGGCCGCACCACCGTCAGCGCGGTTCCGGTCCCGATCGACTGCACCGACGGGTTCACCGAGGCGTTCTACGCCCGTCCCGAGCAGTTCCTCGTGGACGACGTGCGGCGGTCGCAGTCCGCGTGGGGCTTCGTCAGCGACGACGTGGAGGCGGCGGCGATGGCCCGCCTGCGCCGGGACCTCGAGGACGGCACGTGGCACGCGCGCCACGGCCACCTGCTCGAGCAGCCGGTCTTCGCCAGCTCGCTCCGGCTCGTGGTGGCCTCGCCGTGACGGGACGGGCACTGCGGCCGCGTGCGCGGTTGGGTAGCGTCGGCACGTGACCAGCCGCACGCTCGCCGAGTTCGCGCAGCTCGCCGGGGCCGACCACAACTTCTGCGTCATCGCCACCACCCGCGAGGACGGCACCGTCCAGGCGTCGGTGGTGAGCGCGGGGGTGATGCGCCACCCTGCGGGCGATGCCGACACGGTGGTGTGCGTCGCCGTCGGCGGGAGCCGCAAGCTGGCCAACCTGCGCATCCGGCCGGCCACCACCGTCGTCGCCAGCAATGCGGGGAGCTGGATCACCGTGGAGGGCCGCGCCGAGCTCATCGGTCCCGACGACCCGCGGCCCGACGTCGACCCCGAGCGGCTGCGGCAACTCCTGCGCGATGCGTTCCGTGCCGCGGGCGGCACGCACGACGACTGGGACACCTACGACCGGGTGATGGCCGAGCAACGGCGGACGCTGATCGTGGTCTCCCCCACCCGCGTGTACTCCAATCGCTGAACGGCGCGGCGCCTAGCCGGGTCCGGCGGGCACGATGTCGAGGAACGCGACGAGACCCGTGATCTCGAAGTTGGGACGCAGGTGCGCGGGCACCACGATCTCCAGCGCGCGGCCGTCGCGTTGGAAGCGCTTGTGCGCGGCGACGAGCACGCTCATCCCCACCGAATCGATGAACGGCACGTCGCTGAGGTCGATGCGGAGGTCGCCCGTGCGCGCGGTGTGCTCGGTGTAGATCTCCTCGCGCAGCCGCCCGGCGTTCACGAGGTCGAGGTCGCCGGCCGGTCGCAGCACCGCGGCCGACGCGGACGCCGACGGTGGGGGCGGCGCCGGCGCGGCGGCGTCCGTCGCACGCGGATCCCAGGGCACCGGTGTCGCACCCCGCAGTTGGCCGATGACCTGCCCGAACAGCCAGACGCGGAAGGCGAGCAGGTCGGGAGGGGTCGGCGGCGTCAGGAGCTCCGCCCCCTGGGCGCAGTACGCGTCGACCTCGTCCATCAGGTCACGGAGCTGCTCGATCGCCGGCACGACCTCCTCGGGCGCGCCGGCCACCGGGATGACGACGTCGTGGTGACTCGCGTCGCTCTCGGCCAACGCCTCGATCGTCTCCATCGCGGCGCGGTAGCCGACGAATCGCGCGTCGAGCTCCTCCACCAGCCGGGCGAGCCGGTCCGGTGGGCGGTCGCGGTTGCGCTCGTCGACGCGGATGACGTCGAGCTCGCGCTGCAACGCCGCCAGCTGCTGCATCGAGCGATCGAACAGGTCGAGCGAGAAGTTGAGGAGGCGGAGTTCCATGTGGTCAGCTCCCGTCCACGAGCGGGAGGTCGATCTCGAACCACACCGTCTTGTCGCGCTCGTGGCCGTCGGCGCCCCAACGATCCGAGAGCTGGTCGACGATGGCGAGGCCACGACCGGTCACCGAATCGACCGCGTACTCCTGGCGCACGGGGATCCGGGGATCCTGGTCGGTGACCTCCACCCGCACCCGGTCGGGGTCGACCACCACGCAGACCGTGAACGGTGTGCGCGCGTGCAGGATCGCGTTGGACGCCACCTCCGAGACGGCCAGTGCGACCCGTGTGTCGAGCCCGTCGTGATCCGGGAGCGCGGCGGCGACGAACGCCCGGGCTGCGCGCGCCGAGCTCGCCTCGGGATCGAACCGCTGGCGCTGCATCATCGCCGCTCAGCCCTCGCCCGTCCGCCGGACGACCACGAGGGCGATGTCGTCCTGCGGCACCCAGCCGGCCAACAGTGCACGCATGATGTCGCGCGCCACCGTGTCGGCGGGTCCCGCGGTGACCGCGGCGCGCAGGCGTTCCAGGCCGACCGAAAGCGACTCGTGCCGTCGCTCCACCAGCCCGTCGGTGTAGAAGGCCACCACCGCGCCCGGGGGCAGTGTCACGTCGGTCGACCGGTGGTCCACGTCCCACACCATGCCGAGCGGGGGCGCCGGCTCGACCGCGACGAGCTCCGCCGACCCGCCGGGGCTCGCGATCACCGGCGCGGGATGACCCGCGAGCGCGAGCGTCATGGTGTCGTACGGTGGCTGCAGCACCGCGCAGGCGACCGTGGCGATCGTGCCGATCTCGAAATGATCAACCTTGCGATCGACGAGACGCAGGACCTCGTGCGGCGGGAGGTCGAGCAGCGCGTAGGCCCGCAGCGCGCTGCGGATACGACCCATGACCACCGCGGCGTGGAGGCCGTGGCCGGCGACGTCACCGGCGACGACCCACAACGCGCCTGACGGCAGCGTGAAGAGGTCGTACCAGTCGCCGCCGACCGAACGCCCCTCCGCGGGCACGTAGCGCGCCGCGAATTCCAGTCCCTCGCACCGGGGCAGCCGCGAAGGCTGCAGGCTGCGCTCCAGCAGGCCCGCGGCGGCCTCCTCGATGGCCAACAGGCGGGCCTGGGTCGCGCCGGCGACGCGGTCGGCCACCACCTGGAGCAGGTCGACGTCCTGGTCGGTGAACGCTCGGTCCTCGAGCCGTCCGACGTGGATCACCCCGAGGAGCCGGTCGCCGCTCAACAACGGGATCCCGAGCATCACCTTGATCTGCTTCTCCCAGAGCACGGGGTTGGCCACCGTGGTGGCGTCGACCCGGTCGAGTCGGATCGGGGTCCGGGTGGCCGCGATCCGGCCCGCGAAGCCGGCGCCGACCGGCACCCGCACCCCCTGGCGCACCTCCTCCTCGATGCCGCGGGCGGCGCGGGCGACGAGTGTCCCCGAGCTCTCGTCGAGCAGCAGCACCGCCGCGGTGTCGGCGTCGAGGATCTCGCGCACGCGGGTGAGCAGCTCGGCGAGGAGGTCGTCGACGTCGAGGTGGGTCAGCGACGCGTCGGTGAGCGCCCCGATGTCGCGCAGTGGATCGGGTGTCTGAACCGGGTCGCTCGGCACGCAGGGATCGTAGGCACGTCGGCGACGACCCGGGTCACACCCTCCCGAGACCGAGCTTGAGCAGGTCGACGGTGCCCCCGCCGTCGACCGCGATCACCTGGCCCGAGACCAAGCGGGCGGCGGGGCTGCAGAAGTAGAGCACCATGTGCGCGATGTCGGCGCCGTGGCCGATCATGCCGACCGGGTTCCCCGGTCGCCGATCGGACCCGGGCACGCTCTCGGCGAAGCGGCGCACCCCTTCCGTGCCGGCAATGGCGCCGGGTGCCACCGCGTTCACGCGGATCCCGTACGGCCCCCACTCGACCGCGCTCGTGCGGGTGAACGAGTCGACGCCCGCCTTCGCCGCCGCCACGTGCGACTGCATCGCCGCGCCCTTCAGCTCGAATGGCGCGCTGATGTTGACGACGTTGCCGCCGTGGTCGCGCAGCCACGCGTCGAACGCGGCTTTCGAGACGTTGTAGGTGCCGAGCAGGTCGATGTCGACCACGGCCTTGAAGCCATTCGGCGAGATCGAGGTGATGGGCGCGGGAAAGTTGCCCGCGGCGTTGTTCACCACGATGTCGAGCCGACCGTAGTGGGCGATGATCCCCTCGACGACCCGTTGCACCGCCGCCGCGTCGCGCACGTCGCACGAGTCGACGTACACGTCGATGCCGTCGGCCTCGAGCTCCGCCGCCGCCGCGTCGAGCGCCTCCTGCTTGCGGCTGGCGATGGCGATGCGAGCGCCGTGCCGACCGAAGGTGCGGCAGATCTCCTTGCCGATCCCGGTGGCACCCCCGGTGACGAACGCGACCTGTCCGGCGAACAGATCGGGACGGAAGGGAGACTCCGGGGCATCGGCCATGCGCCGATCCTCGCCGAGCCGCTCCGCCACACGCAAAGCCGATGGCTCGCCCAAGTCGGTGTCGTGGTTACGCGAAGTCCCCGAGGCGGTCCCACAGCTCGTCGGAATCGATGCGCGGCGTCGGTCGGTTGGCGACGAGCACGTCGCCCGAGGTGCTCGCCCGCCAGTCGGCAACGGCCGCGGACCGGAACTGGGTCGGCGCACCCGAGCGGGCCCGCGCCTCGCTCCGCGGATGGGCCAGGGCGGCATGGTCGGCGTCACCATCGTGCTCGTACCTGGGCATCGGGTCTCCGATCTCTCGTCGGAGCACGCAACCACCCGCTCCGTTCATGTCCGCGGTCGCGGGGCGCCCCTCCCTGCCGTGCGCCGGCCGCGACGGCGGGCCGGCGATGCTCGTGCGTGCGCGGACCAGCACAGCACTCCGGTGCGGACCTGACAATGAAATACGGGACAACAGACGACCAATTCTCGGGACGTCGTTCGGTCGCCGGAGGCAGAGGGGACTCGCCCCGGCACCGCCGGGCGGTCGGCGACGGTCCCCAGTCGGCTGGGGGCGGACTGGGGAGTTCCCCGGATTCGATCGCCGGCCGAACCTGCGAGCGTGTGCTCATCGATCCGGAGCACGAGGAGGAACCATGTCCGAGCAGCACGCCGCCTTCGGCCTCGGCGACATCCTGGACCCGTCCCG
>DATBBL010000204.1:0-12689 GCA_036271015.1 Acidimicrobiia bacterium | reverse complement strand
GTGGCACCGGCGGCGAGCAGCGCGGCGGTGAGCGCCAGCAGAGCCAGGAGCCGACGACGCCTCATCGAGGCAGCCTACCGGCCCCGGTTGCGAACCGGCCCTTCGACGCGGTCCTGGGTGCGATGTCGCCCTCGAAGCGTCAGACGCCCGCCAGGTACGCGCGCCAGCCGCCCGACGCGGTGATGTCGGCCGCCTGTTCGACCGCGTAGGGCTCGCAGAGGAACCCGGTGACCTCGCTGCCGTCGGCAAGTGTCACGCGGCCGACACCGAGCGGCGCGGGGATGGCGGCGACGAAGGCACCCAGCCCGGCGTCGTCGAGCGCCCACACCTCCACCTCGATCGCCGCGCCGCCACCCGAGGAGGCGCGCAGCAGGCCGGGCTTCGGCGGCGACGTGTCGAGGGCGTAGAGGCGGTACTCGGGCGCGGTCGTCGTCGCCGCGCACAGGACCGCGCCGAGGTCGGTGAGCTGGTGGTTGAGGGGTTGGCCGCTGAGGTGCGCGCCGACGACCGCCAGGCGATGGTCGCGGTCACTCGGTGGTGGGCCGAGTGTCTCACCGGTGAAGGTGGCGGCGCGGGCGAGCAGGGCGCGATCGGAGCCCGCGGGACCGACGAGCGACACACCGAACGGGACGCCGGATGCGCGCAGGCCGAACGGCACCGCGACCGCCGCCAGCCCGAGCGGGTTCACGAACGCGGTGAGCGCGCCGAGCTCGGCACTCGGGCCGAACGGATCGGCGAGGGATTCCTCGAACGTCGGCACGCGCGCAACCGTCGGGAGCAGGAGCGCGTCGATGTCGAACCACAGCTCCGCGACCTCGTCGCAGAGCCGACGCATCGCGGCGAGCGCGCGGTACACCTCGCTCCCGCGCTGGTCCCCGGCACGGCGGACGATCTCGGCGACCGCGGGATCGAGGTCGGCGGGATGCGCGGCCGCGAACGCGCCGAACGCGGCGTGGCGCTCGGCGACCAGCGCGCTGCCGTAGAGCATCGCGCCCGCCTCCCACAGCGCGTGCCCGTCGAACTCCTCCACGGTGCAGCCCTTGGCGACCGCGTGGTCAACCGCGTCGGCGAACCGGGAGCGGGCGTCGTCGTCGCCTCGCCAGTTGATCGAGTCGGGGATGCCCAGTCGCGTCGGATTCATGGCCGCCGGGGGCGCCGTCGCCGATGGGTCCGCGAGCGCGTCGAGCACGGTCGCGGCATCGGCCACGGTCGTGGTGAACGCGGAGACGCAGTCGTACGACGCCATGGCCGGAACGACGCCGTCGTTGGGCAAGGCGCCCGGCGTCGGCTTCAGGCCGACCAACCCACACAGCGCCGCGGGGACGCGTCCTGAACCGGCGGTGTCGGTCCCCAGCGCGAACGCCACTTCGCCGCTCGCCACCGCCACCGCCGACCCGGAGCTCGAACCCCCCGCGATGTACTCGGGTACGACGGGGTTGCGACACGGCCCGTACTGCGGTGACCGGGTGCCGACCAAGCCGGTGGCGAACTGATCGAGGTTGGTCTTGCCCGCGCAGACCGCGCCGACGTCGAGCAGGCGCTGCACGACCGTCGCGTTCGCCTCGGGCACGTACGCGAAGGAGGGGCAGGCGACGGTGGTCGGCAACCGGGCGACGTCGATGTTGTCCTTCACCGCGAACGGCACGCCGGCCAGGGGGAGCTCGGCCCCCGCGGCGAGCCGGGTGTCGACCTCGGCGACCCGCGCCCGCAGCGCCTCCGGGGCCGTGGGCGTGATCCACGCCTCGGGCGCGGACGACGCAGCCCGGCGGGCGAGCAGCTCGTCGACGGCGACCGGCCGGAGATCACTCATCGGTCACCACCACGATCAGCGGTGCGCCCGCCGCCACCAGGTCGCCGACGGCGCACACCACCCGGGTGACTGTGCCGCCGACGGGGCTCGGGACCGCCGACTCGGTCTTCATCGCCTCGAGCGTGACCACGGTGGCGCCGGGCGCCACCCGATCGCCCGCGGCCACCAGGACCCGGGCGACACCGCCGTGCAGCGGCGCCTCCACCACAAACGCGCCGTCGGCGAGCGCGCCCAAGTCGCGATCGGACGACGGCGCCGGCAGGTCGACCGGTTCCGCATGGCGGGTGAGCTCGCCGGCGGCTTCCCATCGGGCTCGTTCCTCGGCGAATGCGCCCTCCCGCGAGGTGCGGAACGCGTGGATGTCGGCGGCGTGGGCGGTCACGAACGCGCGGTGTTCGGCGCGTGAGAAGGTGCCGTCCTCGATGCGGGGCTCGAACCGCCCTGCGCGCGCGTCGGCCCGGAGCTCGAGCAGCTCGTCGGCGCCGACCGGGTACCAGTGGATGCGGTCGAAGTTGCGGAGCAACCACGGCGCACGCGCAGTCGTGTGCGCGGCGCGTCCGTAGGTGCTCCACACCGGGATGGTGCGGCCCACGAACTGGTAGCCGCCCGGCCCCTCCATGCCGTAGACACACAGGTACGCGCCGCCGATTCCCACCGCGTTCTCGGGGGTCCACGTGCGCGCCGGGTTGTACTTCGTGGTGACGAGCCGGTGGCGCGGATCGACCGGGACCGCGACCGGCGCGCCGAGGTAGACGTCACCCAGCCCCAGCACGAGGTACTCCGCCCCGAAGACGACGTCGCGCACGGCATCGGTCGACGGCAAGCCGTTGATCCGGCGGATGAACTCGATGTTCCACGGGCACCAGGGCGCGTCGTCACGGACCACGCGCATGTACGTCTCGATCGCCGCCCGGGTGGAGGGATCGTCCCACGAGAGCGGGAGGTGCACGGTGCGGCTGGCGACGACCACGTCGTCGAGTGGCGGGAGCTCGTTCTCGGCGTGCGCGAGGACTCCGACCACGGACTCGGAGGAGTACGCGACCGGGTCGAACTGCACCTGCAGCGAGCGGATCCCCGGCGTCACCTCGACCGGCGCGAATGCCGACTGGTCGTCGAGCCAGGCGCTCAAGGCGTGCGCGCGGAGGCGGAGGTCGAAGTCGAGCGTCATCGGGCCGTACTCCACGAGCACCGCGGCGTCGCCCTGGGCGCGGTACGTGACCTGCGGCGTGTCGGCGCGCGCGGCGCGCGTGGCAAGCACCGTCGGGGCAGGGCCGTCGCGGTGCCGCCGGCGACGAGGGCAGGGGGCGCGCGTCGCCAGCTCGGCGCGCGACGCGGTCGCCCGGGCGCGCGCCTCGACACGGTCGACGGGCACGAAGCGCACGGTGTCACCCGGCGCCAGTTGCCCGAGCTTCCAGCGGTCGTCGGTGATCACGGTGACCGGGCACGTGAAGCCTCCGAGGCTCGGGCCGTCGGGCCCGAGCAGGATCGGCATGTCGCCGGTGAAGTCCACCGCGCCGACGGTGTACGGCGTGTCGTGGACGTTCGACGGGTGGAGCCCGGCTTCGCCGCCGTCGTCGCGTGCCCACTCCACCGGCGGCCCGACCAGGCGCACGCCCGTGCGCGACGAGTGGTGGTGCACCTGCCATGCGGTGCCGTAGAACGCGGCCATGCCCGCCTCGGTGACGAACTCGGGGGCGGCGTGGGGGCCGTCGACCACTGCGAGCTCCCACTCGGAGGTGAGTGGCGGGCACAGGCCCGGGTCGATCGGAGCCACCGCCTCGAGGTGGCCGGCGGCGGCATCGTCGTCGGGCCCGAGGCGAAGGACGTCGCCGGTGCGCAGATCGCGGCCGCCGTGGCCGCCGAAGCCGCCGAGGGTGAACGTGGACGCCGACCCGAGCACCGCACCTGGGTCGAACCCGCCCCGCACGAGCAGGTAGGTACGCAGTCCGGGACCGGAGCGAGCGCCGAACGCGAGGGTCTGGTCGGCACGGACGCAGACCGGGGCGAAGAACTCGACCGGCTTGCCATCGCACGTCACCGCCATCGCTGCGCCGGTGAGGCAGATGGTGGCGGCGCCGGCGAAGCGCAGCGTCGGCCCGGACGCGGTGCACTCGAGCCCGGGCGCGCCGTCCGGGTTGCCGAGGATGCGGTTCCCGAGCCGGAAGGAGCGGTCGTCCATGGGCCCGCTCGGCGGGACGCCCACGTGCCACAGGCCGGTGCGCCCCGGGAGGTCCTGCACGGTTGTGCTCCCCGGTGCGAGCACGTCGACGCGGCGGCGGGGGTAGTGGTGCTCCTCGAGCGTCGCGGTGGTGACGGTCGCGGCGCGGAACGAACCGCTCTCGACGAACGACGCCAGGAGGTCGCGGTTGGTCTCGATGCCACGCACGATGGTGCGCGCCAACGCGTCGCGCATCGCGTCCACGGCCGCGGCGCGCGTCGGCGCGTGCACCACGACCTTCGCCAGCAACGGGTCGTAGAAGGGAGTGACCTCGGTGCCGGCGCGGACCCAGGTGTCGACCCGGGTACCGGCCGGCCACGATGCTTCGGTGACCAGGCCGGGGCTGGGCAGGAAGTCGCGCGCGGGGTCCTCTGCGTAGACGCGGGCTTCGATCGCGTGGCCCATCGGGCGCGTCGCCGCAACCGGCGGGTCCCGGAGGAACGCGGTGTCGCCGGCGGCGGCGCGCACCATCCACTCCACGAGGTCGACCCCCGTGGTCTCCTCGGTGACGGTGTGCTCCACCTGGAGACGGGTGTTGACCTCGAGGAAGTGGAACTCCCCGGTGTCGACGTCGAGCACGAACTCGACCGTTCCCGCGGAGCGGTAGGCCTCGGGTTCGAGCAGCGCACGGGCCGCGTCGGCGAGCGCGGCACGCGTCGCCGGCGGGAGGCCCGGTGCGGGCGCCTCCTCGAACACCTTCTGGCGCCGACGTTGCGCCGAGCAGTCGCGGTCGCCCAGGGTCAGCACCGTGCCTCGCCCGTCGCCGAAGACCTGCACCTCCACGTGGCGGGCGTTGGTGACCAGCCGCTCCAGGAAGACCGCGGGGTTGCCGAAGGCGTGCCGGCTCTGCTGCATCGCCTGCGCCACCGTGGCCGGCAACGTGTCCGGGTCGGTGCAGGCCAACATGCCGATGCCGCCTCCACCGGCCACGCTCTTCACGAGCAGCGGGAAGCCGAGCACGCCGGCGGCCGCCACCGCGGCGTCGACGTCGGCGAAGGGAGCCGTCCCGGGCGGCAGCGGCACGCCGGCGGCCGCGGCCGCGGCGCGTGCCTCGTCCTTGGCCCCGAACCGCCGGATCTGTGCGGGCGTCGGGCCGATGAAGCTGAGCCCCGCGTGCTCGATCGCGGCGGCGGCGTCGGCGTTCTCGGAGAGGAAACCGTACCCGGGATGGACGCCGTCGGCGCCGTACTCGGCCGCCACCGCCAGGAGCTGCTCGACGCCGCGGTAGCCCGGTCCGCCCGCGGGGCCGATGGGCACCGCGAGGCTGGCGAGGTCGCAGTGGGGTGCCGCGCGATCGACGTCGGTGAACACCGCGATCGAGTCGATGCCCATCCGCTCCAGGGTGCGGATGATGCGGCACGCGATCTCGCCCCGGTTGGCGACGAGGACCCGGCGCACGGGTCAGCGGCTGATCACGAGCCGGATGGGCGTCGGATCGAAGCCGTTGCACGGGTTGTTGATCTGCGGGCAGTTCGAGATGACCGCGAGGACCCGCATGTGCGCGCGCAATTCGACCGACAGGCCCGGCGCGGAGATGCCGTCGACGATACCGAGCGTCCCGTCCGCCTCGACCGGCACGTTCATGAACCAGTTCACGTTGCTGGTCATGTCGCGCTTGCCCATCCCTCGCCACGAGTGGGCGAGCAGGAAGTTGTCGACGCACGCATGCTCGTGACGGGTGTGGAACCCGTATCGCAGCGCGTTCGACTCGCGGCTGCACGCGCCCCCGATGGTGTCGTGGCGTTCGCACTCGGTGGCGGTGATCGTCATCATCGGTCGGCCCTCGTTGGAGAGCAGCTGGGAGCCGGCCACCAGGAAGATGTTCTGCTGGGCCACGATGGTGTCGGGCGCGCTGTACCGCTCGCCCGGGTCGTCGGCGTTGTAGAAGATGCAGTCGAGCGCTTGGTTGCCTTCGAGGTCGACGATCCGCAGCGTGCACCCCGCTTCGATCACGTGCGCCCACGGCGCGCGGGCCTCGAGCTCCTCGTCGTGGAGCACCGTGATCGGGCTGCCGTTGGTGCCGCTCACGACCGGTCGCCCGTGGTCGCCAGGAGCTCTTCGGTCTGCAGGTAGGCACGCTCGCCCTCAGGGGTGGCGGCCCACATCGGGTCGTCGCGAGTGGTGGCCCGGTCGGACCACGCAGAGATCCGCAGCGGGGTCACGTGGTAGCCGGGGCGGGGATCGAGCACGTGCGGGGTGTTGGCCACGACGACGAGCACCGCCATCTCGGCCCGCAACTCCACGTACGCACCCGGTCGCGGCTCGGCCTCCTGGGCGTGCAGGCGGCCCTCGCCGTCGACGGTGACGCCTTTGAACAGGTTGACGTTGGGCACGATGTCGCGTCGTCCGAGCCCATGCTTCGCCAGGGCCACCGCGAAGCGATCGCGCGCGTTCGGGTGGTCGCCGTGCACCGCACCGCTCCCGTACTTCTCCTCGTTGCGGGTGCGGTTGGACGCACCGCACAACGCGTCGTGGGTGCCGCTGGTGTCCGCGACGATCGAGAGGAGGACCCGCCCCATGTCCGACAGCAGGAGCGACCCGGCGCCGAGGTACGCCCGCCACTGCACCTTCACCGTGTCGGCCACGTTGAGCCGCTCGAGCGGCTGGGCGGCGTTGTACACGAGGAGGTTGGCGCAGGCGTCGCCGTCGACGTCGGTGAAGCGGATCACCGCGCCCCGCGGGAGCACCTGCGACGACTCGCCACCCGGCCCGACCACGTCGTCCCAGAGCATCCGCTCCGGTGCGATCGCCACACCGGCCCGGTCGACGACGCCGATCGCGTCGCGCGCGGGCACCGTCGGCTGGTGCTCGGCCCGCCGCACCCCCTGGGCGCGCGCGTGCTCGCGGGCGGCAAGGGTGGTGCTCGTGTCGGGCGCCGCGCTCTCCACGGGTCTTCCTGGGGTCGGGAACCGGGTCGGTTTCGAAGTGGTGTAGAAAACTGGAGCCCAATCTGCGGGACGCGGCCGGTGCCGGTCAAGGATGGCGGGCCGCTGTTCACGCGGCCGTTACGAACGCGGGCTACGTTCCCCGCGTGGTCGCCGCCCGGGAGCCCGCCGCCCGTCGCACCGGTCGCCCGCGCCGCCGCGCCCGCCCGGCGTCGGGCGGTGACCCGCGCCGGGAGATCGTCGCCGCGGCCACGCAGCTGTTCACCGAACGGGGCGTCGGCGGGACGACCATGGCCGAGATCGCCCGCCGGTGTGGTCTCCAGCAGCCGTCGCTCTACTACTACTTCCGCAGCAAGGGCGAGCTGCTCGACGAGATCGTGGGCGAGGCCAATCGCGCACCGCTCGAGCTGGTCACGCGGGTCCGGGCCGTCGGCGGCTCGCCCGCGGTGCAGCTATACCGCGTGATCCGGGCCGACGTCGCCGCCTTGAGCGCGCTGCCCTACGACCTGAACGAGATCCACCGCCTCGCCGCGCGCGACCGGAGCGCGTTCGCCCGGTACTGGACCGAGCGCGAGCAGCTGGTGGAGGCGCTCGCCGATGTGGTGCGCGCCGGCGTCGAGCGGGGCGAGCTCCGGCCGGTCGACCCGCGCCTCACCGCGCTCACGATGATGTCGAACGACGAGGGCACGCAGAACTGGCTGCGGGTGGCGGGCCGCGACGGCGCCCCTGCGCAGACCGGTGCCGCCGAGCACCACGCAGTCGGCGCCTTCCTCGCCGACCTCACCGTGCGCGGGCTGCTGGTGGCGCCGCGCGACCTCGATCGGGTGCGCCGGGCCGCCGACGCGCTCGATGCCGCCGCCGCGGCCGGCTGATCCGGATCGTCCCCCGGCGCGAGCTGGCAGAAGCCCGTCAGATGCGCGAAACCGGAGCGTGTTTCGAACGACCTTCGACAGAAACAGCCCACCCGTACGGTGCTCGCGATCCGCCGCGTCAGGAGGTTCACGTGGGCACTCGAGCACGACAGACGGGTCGATCCCGCCGGTTCATCGCAGTGGTCGTCGTCGCGGTGGCGGTAGCGACCGCGGGCGTGCTGGCCGCCCCGGCCGCCGATGCGGCCAAGCTCGACAAGCTGACCATCGGCTACAGCGCGTGGCCCGGATGGTTCCCGCTCGCGGTGGCGCAGCAGGAAGGCATCTTCAAGAAGGACGGGCTCGACGTCAACCTGAAGTACTTCGCCGACTACGTCTCGTCGCTCGACGCCATGTCGGCGGGCAAGCTCGACGCCAACACGCAGACGCTGAACGACACCATGGCCGCGGTGGCGGGCGGCTCGAAGCAGGCCATCGTCGTCGTCAACGACAACTCGGCTGGGAACGACGCGATCATCTGCGACGACTCGATCAAGTCGGTGGCCGACATGAAGGGCAAGACGGTCGCCGCCGAGGAAGGCGTCGTCGACCACTTCCTGTTGCTCCAGGGCCTGGCTCGGGCGGGCATGACCCAGGACGACATCGACTTCCGCGGCGTGCTCACCGCCGACGCGGCGGCCAGCTTCGCGGGCGGGCAGTTCGACTGCGTCGGCGTGTTCGCGCCGTTCACGCTCGAGGCGTTGAAGCGACCGGGCTCCCACGTGGTCTTCAACTCCAGGGACTTCCCCGGCAGCATTCCGGACCACATCGTGGTGTCGCGGACGATGGTGGCCGAGCAGCCGAAGTTGGCGCAGAAGATCGTGAACGCGTGGTACGACACGCTCGACTACATCCAGGCGAATCCGAAGAAGTCGCTGAAGATCATGGCCGACGTGGCCAAGGTCTCGACCAAGGACTACCAGGACCTCGCCAGCGGCACGAGGATCTTCACCGTCGCCGAGGCACTGCAGGCCTTCCAACCCGGTGACACGACCACGTCGCTCCAGTACACCGCCGGCTTGATCAACCCGTTCATGGTGAAATCGGGCCTCACCAAGAAGCAGGCGTCGCTCGACGGCCTCTTCGCCCCGCAGTTCACGCAGGCGTACGCAGATGCCCACCCGTCGGGCTCGACGGCGACGAGCGCGCCGGCACCGTGACCAGCGTCGGTGTCCCCACCCGCGCCGCGCGCCCGGGCCGCACCCGCGGGCGGGGCCGTCGACAGCATGCGCTGTTCAGGCTGCGGGGCGAGATCCCGCTCGGTGCGCGCGTCGGCCTCGCCGTGCTCGGGGTGGTCGCGCTCATCGGGCTGTGGTGGTTGGCCGCCGACGTGCTCGTCAACAAGGTGTTCCTCCCGGATCCGCTCGACACGCTGGGCGGCCTGCGCGACCTCTGGAAGAGCGGTGACCTCTCGTCGGACGTGCAGGCCAGCGGGCTGCGGATCCTCAAGGGCTACACCATCAGCCTCGCCATCGGGGTGGTGCTGGGTGTCCTGATCGGGAGCTTCCGGTCGGTGGAGGCGCTGTGGGAGTCGCCCATCGGCTTCCTGCGCTACGTGCCCGCCACCGCCCTCACCCCGCTGTTCCTCGTGTGGCTCGGCCTCGACGAGGCGCCCAAGGTGGCGCTGGTGGTCGCGGGCACCGTCTTCTTCAACGTCGTGATGATCGCCGACGTGGCGCGGCTGGTTCCGCGCGAGATGATCCTCACCGCGTACACCCTCGGTGCCAGCCGGGCGCGGGTCATGCGCCGGGTGGTGCTGCCGCACTGCCTGCCCGGGATGATCGACGTGGCCCGGGTCAATCTGGCGGCGGCATGGCCCATGCTCGTGGTCGCGGAGCTGCTGGCGGCGACCGACGGCCTGGGCTACCGGCTCACCGTGCTTCGACGCGGCAACAACTGGGACCAATTCTTCGCGGTGTTGCTGGTGTTCGCGATCATCGGCATCGCGAGCGACCTCTTCCTCCGCTGGTTCCGCAACCGGGTGTCGCCGTGGGCACGATCGTGACGGTGCGGGAGGCGACGGGACCGGCGGCGACGGACGCGCCCGTGCGCGACGACCACGACTCGCCGCGCCCGCCGAAGCTCGTGGTCACGGACCTGGTGAAGGAGTTCCGCACCAAGCGCCAGCGGGTCCTCGCCCTCGACCGCGTCAACCTGGAGGTGGCCGACCAGGAGTTCGTGTGCCTGGTCGGGTCGTCGGGTTGCGGCAAGTCGACGCTGTTGAACATCATCGCCGGGCTCGATCTGCCGACCTCGGGGACAGTCGAGATCGACCACGAGCCGGTGATCGGCCCGGGCCCCGACCGGGGCATGGTGTTCCAGACCTACAGCCTCTACCCGTGGCGCACGGTGGCGGAGAACATCGCCTTCGGCCTCGAGTGCGTGGGTCTGCGGAAATCGGAACGACGGGCGCGGGTCCAGGAGCTGCTCGGCATCGTCGGGCTCGCGAAGTTCGCCGACCACACGCCGGACCAGCTCTCCGGCGGGATGCGCCAACGCGTCGCGATCGCACGCGCCCTTGCGCCCGAACCCGATGTGCTGCTGCTCGACGAGCCGTTCGGCGCGCTCGACGCGCAGACCCGGCGCGCAATGCAGGACTTCCTGCTCACGGTCTGGAGGCGGACGCAGTCGACGGTCGTGTTCGTGACCCACGACATTCCCGAGGCGATCTACCTCGGGTCCCGCGTCGTGGCGCTGGCGTCGCACCCGGGTCGGGTCATCGCCGACATCGACGTGCCGTTCGGCGCCGGTCACGACTCCCGTATCACCCGTGACCCGCGCTATCTGGACCTCAGGGACGAGATCGAGGACCTGCTCGGCGACGCGTGACCACACGCGGGTATGGCCAGCCCCACTGCCGGCTCTCCCGGTCACTCCATGGCCGGGGCCGCGCGGCGTCGTTAGCGTGAGGCCGTGCTCGGGCGCGTCTTCTCTCCCTGGCGCCACCGGACGACGTGGTGGGCATTGACCCACCTGGTCACCGACATCGTGGTGGGCGCGGTGACGTTCACCGTGGTGATCACGTTGCTCGCCCTGACGCTGGGTCTGCTGGTGACGTTCTTCCTCGCCATCCCGGTGTTCTGGCTCCTCATGGTCGTGAGCCGCGGCCTCGCCCACCTGGAGCGGTCCCGGCTGGCGGCGCTGCTCGCGGTCGAGCTCCCGGACCCGGTCCCGCAGTTGCAGAGCCCGACCTGGTGGCGGCGCCTGCTGGAGCGGGCTCGTTCCCGCGCGCGCTGGAAGGAGGTGGCCTACCTGCTCCTGCTCCTGCCCCTCGGCGCCCTCGACCTGGTGCTGGTGAGCATCGCCTGGTGCGGGTCCCTCGCGCTCGTGGCGCTGCCGTTCTACGTGTCGGCGCTCCCCGGGGGCACGGCCAAGTTCTTCTTCTTCGACGTCGGCAGTGGTGGCGACGCCTGGCTCGTCGCTGCGGTCGGCCTCCTCGGGCTCGTCCTCTTCGCCCCGTGGGTCACGGTCGTGCTCGGCCGCCTCGACGCGGTCACCGCGGCATGGTTCCTGGGTCCCGACGAGCGCGCCGCACAGGAGGCGCGCGTCCGGGCCGCGGAGCGGGGACGCGTCGCCGCGGTCGGCAGCGCGGAGGCGGAGCGTCGCCGCATCGAACGCGACCTGCACGACGGCGCGCAACAGCGCCTGGTGAGCCTGGCGATGGAGCTGGGCACCGCGCGGGAGCACTTCGACGACGACCCCGAGGCGGCGCATGCGCTGGTCGTCCACGCGCACGAGGAGGCGAAGGCTGCGCTGCAGGAGCTGCGCGACCTCGTGCGCGGTATCCACCCGGTGATCCTCGAGGACCGCGGGCTCGACGCCGCGCTGTCGGCAGTGGTGGCCCGCGCCCCGATCCCGGTCTCGTTGGAGGTGCAGGTGGAACCGCGTCCGTCGGCCGAGGTGGAGAGCACCGCGTACTTCGTGGTCTCGGAGGCCCTCACCAACGTGGCCCGCCACTCCGGCGCCACCAACGCCGCGGTCTCGCTGGTCCGCGACGACGGCGCGCTCGTGGTGGAAGTCCGCGACAACGGGACGGGCGGGGCCGACGCCGGTGACGGCACCGGCCTCGCCGGCCTCGGTGACCGCGTCGCGTCGCTCGGCGGGTCGATGCACGTGGACAGCCCGCCCGGCGGCCCGACGATCCTGCGGGCGGTGCTGCCGTGCGCGTGATGATCGCCGAAGACTCCGTGCTGCTCCGCGAGGGCATCACCCGCCTGCTCCTGGACGCGGGCGAGGACGTGGTCGCCGGGTTCGGTGACGCCGACGCGCTCCTCGCCGCGCTCGAGGCCGACCGCCCCGAGCTCGTCGTGCTCGACGTCCGCATGCCACCGGCGTACACCGACGAGGGCGTGCGCGCCGCGCTGCAGATCCGGGAGCGGTGGCCCGCGGTCGGGATCCTGGTGCTCTCGCAGTACGTCGAGGAGCGCTACGCCTCCGACCTGATCTCGGGTGACGTGGGCGGCGTCGGCTATCTGCTCAAGGACCGGGTGGCCGACGTGCGCGACTTCATCGAGGCGCTCCGGCGCGTCGGCGACGGCGGCACGGTGCTCGACCCCGAGGTGGTCAGCCAGCTGCTCGCCCGGGCCCGCCAGCGCGACCCGCTCGACCGGCTCACGCCCCGCGAGCGGACCGTCCTCTCGCTGATGGCGGAGGGCCGGTCGAACGCCGCCATCGCGCAGGCGCTGGTGGTGAGCGACGGCGCGGTCGAGAAGCACGTGAGCAACATCTTCACCAAGCTCGACCTGCCACCCGCGCCCGAGGACCACCGCCGCGTGTTAGCTGTCCTGCGCTGGTTGGAGTCGTGACCACCGTCGCGTTCACCCCCACCCGGCCGCGTGGCCGCACCGCCTGGCGCATCGGCGCGTCGG
>DATBBL010000203.1:0-17846 GCA_036271015.1 Acidimicrobiia bacterium | reverse complement strand
CGTTCGTGACCGGCGCGACCGTCCCCGTCGACGGCGGCCAGCTCGCGGGCGAAAAGCCGCCCCAGATGTACCGCCAGGGCGAGGGCATGGCCCGCACCTGAGGCATCGCCGCCGTCTCCGTTCGCCGACGCAAGGAGGTTCCCGCATGACCGCCGACGCCGACCGGATCCTCGACCTCGGACTCCGTTGGGCCACCGCCGAGCGCGACGCCGACGTCACCACGCTCGCCGCCATCGTCACCGACGACTTCCACCTCGTCGGGCCGTTCGGCTTCGTGCTCGACAAGGGCCAGTGGCTCGACCGCTACGCCTCGGGCGACCTCTCGACCACGGCGCTGTCGTGGCACGACGTCGACGTCCGCGTCTACGGCGACGCCGCCGTCACCATCGGGACCCAGACGCAGGAGGCCGCGTACCGCGGCACGCCGTCGAACGGCGAGTTCCGCGTGAGCCACCTCTTCGTCCGCCGGGACCGCGACTGGGCGATGGCGAACATCCAGCTGAGCCTCACGACGCCGCCGGGCCCTCCCCCTCGGGGGACCTGACCCGGGCGCACGACGTCGGCGGATGCGAGGGGCTCAACCCTTCGGCGGGTCGAGGGCGACCACGGCATCGGGCTCGAGCACCCGGAAGGTGAAGCTCTCTTCCAGGTACAGGGTGACGTCCTCTGCGTCGTGGCTCCGATAGCCGATGGCGATGTCCTGACCGCTGTCGAACACGAAGTCGTCGCCGCGTTGGCTGAGCACCGCACCGCAGTCGATACCGGGAGCCCACACGACCGGGCCCTCGAGGATCTGGTGGAGGTGCTCGAACAACGGGTAGCCGCCGTGCTCGGTGGATTCGACGATCGCGGTGTAGATCTCCGGCGCGATCGCGAGACCGTACGGTCCGCCGATCCCGGCCTCGCGCAGGACGTTGACCGCGCCCGCGATCTCGGTCGGGTACCGGTTGGCGTCGCTCCCGAGCGGGATCGGTTCGTGCGTCCCGACCTCGACGAGTCCGCGGATGCCGGCGTCGCCATAGCCGTGGAAGACGGCGCGGTTCTCGGCGCGCGCCAGTGTTGTCGCCGCCTCGTCGAGGGCCGAGAAGTCGACGTCGAGGGCGCCGCGGTCGACGTCCTCGAGCTCACGACGCGACAGGGTGAACTCCGCGCGCAGCTCGACCAGCGGCAGCACGACGCGCTGCGACGCGCTCAGCCCGGGGGCCGGTTCGGCGATGGGAAGGGCGCGGCCGAGGTTCACCGAGGAGCGATCCCACCCGGTGGGTCCGGTGAAGTCGACCAGCTTCCGGGCCGCCAGTTGCGTCTTGAGCTTCGGGATGACGTCGTCCTCGATGGCCGACCACGCGGCGTCCGAGATCGGCGCGAACCCACGCAGCAGGTGGTCGCTCATGACCGGCTCCGCAGGCTGCCGATCGCCAACCCGACGCCACGCGGCTCCGGCGCTGACTCCGGGTCAGCGTCGTCCTCGACCGACACGATCGGGCCGGTCGTGAACAGGTACTGGCGCAACTGGGCGTCGAGGGCCGGATCCTGACGGCGAACCCATTCGAGCGCCATGGCGGCGTGCTCCTTCTCGTCGTCTCGGTTGTGGGCCAGGATCGACGCCACGTCCGGGTTGTTGGTCGCCCGCACCCGTTGGTCGTACCAGTCGATCGCCTCCAGCTCCTCGATCACCGATTCCAGCGCGCGGTGGCGATCGATGGTCGCTTCGTCGAGGAGCTCGGCGGGCTCGTGGAGACCTTCGTGGGCCATGGTTCCGTCCTCCGGGGGCGTTGGCACAGGCGGCGGCACAATTTGTCCGCTGCACTCTGGCACGCGGAGTGCCCAGCGACAACGCTGGGGGAACATGGATCGGCCTCGGGTGGTGATCGTGGGTGCAGGGTTCGGTGGGATCTCGGCCGCTCGCGCGCTGGCGGGCACACCACTCGATGTCACCATCGTCGACCAGCACAACTTCCACACGTTCTCGCCCCTCCTGTACCAGGTCGCGACCTCGAGCCTCGCGCCCGAGGACATCGCGCCGAACCTGCGTGGCATCGTGCGCGACGACCTGAACATCGAGGCGCGCGTCGGTACGGTGCGCGGCGTCGACTTCGAACGGCGTGAGGTGCAGGTCGAACACGAGGACCCGCTCCCGTACGACTACCTGGTCCTCGCGGCGGGCGCGGTGAGCAGCGACTTCGGCGTCCCCGGTGCCGCCGAGCACGCCATCCCGCTCAAGACGCTGGCCGACGCGATCAAGATCCGCAACACGGTGCTGGCCCGGTTCGAGGAGGCCGACGCCGATCCGTCGCGCGTCGACGACGGCATCCTGACGTTCGTGGTCGCCGGCGGCGGTCCCACCGGGGTCGAGCTCTGCGGGGCCCTGGGGGAGCTGATCGCGTTGGTGCTCACGAAGGACTTCAAGCGCCTCGACGTCGGCCGGGCGCGCGTCGTCCTGGTCGAGATGACCGAGCACCTCCTCGGCACCTTCTCTCCCCGCTCGCGGGCGGAGGCGAACGTCGAGCTGGCGGAGCGTGGCGTCGAGATCCGGCTCGGCACCGCGATCGCGGCCGTCACCGCCGACAAGGTGGAGCTCGCCGACGGCACCGTCATCCCGACCCGCACCGTGCTGTGGACCGCGGGCGTGAAGGCCAACCCGGTCGCCTCCGCCCTGTCGTTGGCCCAGACCGCGCGCGGCGAGATCGTCGTCCGGCCCGACCTCAGCGTGCCCGGACACCCCGAGGTGTTCGTCATCGGCGACCTCGCCGCGGTCGAGCGGGCCGGCGGCGAGCCGTTCCCGCAGCTGGCGCCGGTGGCGATGCAGCAGGGCCGGTACGTGGCCCGCGGCATCGTGCGGCGGCTGCAGGGGAGGTCCACGAAGCCCTTCCGCTACCTCGACAAGGGCACGATGGCCACCATCGGGCGCCGCTCGGCGGTGGCCGAGCTCCCGCTCGGCATCCGGTTCGGCGGGACGCTCGGCTGGTTGAGCTGGCTCGGCCTCCACCTCGTGTTCCTCATCGGGTTCCGCAACCGGGCGGTGGTGCTCCTGAACTGGGCCTGGAACTACCTCCGCTGGGACCACGGCAACCGGGTGCTCATCTCCGATCGCGAGTGACGCGCGCTCAGAACGGCCAGTCGGCGTTCCGACCGCGCTCGAGCACCTGCATGACGGTGAACGTGGCGTCGGTGAAGCCGCCGAGCGTGTACCGGCCGCGCTCGCCGGCCGGCAGCGACGACGGCCGGTACCCGGCCAGGTCGAACGTGTAGATGATCGGGACGTGGTCGAGGCGCACCTGACCCGCGTCCTGCTGCTGGTCGTCGGTGAAGATCACCGCGCGACGGTGCCGACGCGGATCGAACCAGCGCGCGATCGCGGTGTGCCCGTACGTCGCGTGGCCGACCGAGCCGACCGCGCGGACGACCTGGTCGACCCCCGAGAGCACCGACGCGCCCCGCAGCCCGCGGACCCGCGCGTTGTCGGCGCCATAGATCACCACTTCGACGTCATGGGCGCGCGCGGCGGTCGCCATCGCCATCACCGCCGCCACCTCGACTCGCTGCAGGCGCGAGCGATTGGAGACCGGCGCCTGCATGGAGCCCGACGTGTCGATGACGACGAGGGTGCCGTCCAGTGCCGGGATGTTCGCCACGGTATGGTCGAGCGTGCGACCGAGCGCGAGCTTCCAGGTGTCGGACGGCGCGTGCCGGTACGCCGCCCAGACCTGGTACGGGAACAGGCGGGCCGCCGCCACCTCGTGCGCGTCGGTGATCTTCGCGAGCACCGCGTCCACGGCGGCGGCACCGATGCCGGCCTGGTCGAAGTTCCGCAGGTTCCGCACCAGCGCCATGACCCCCATCGACGGGATGACCGCCTCCCACGCCTCGGCGTCCATGCCCCCCGGCAGCCAGCCGGACAGCCGCTCCCACGAGAACCCGCCCTCGGCGAGCGCGCCGGCGCCGCGCCGCCGCAGGTGCGAGCGGCGCTCATCGGCCGGCACCGCGTCGAGCGCGGCCGCCGCCGCGAGCGTCGGCAGCACCGCCGGGTCGGCCACCGCGTCGTCGTGGTGCCGACGGTCGAGCAGGTACGCGAACAGGGCCGACTGCGCCTGATCGCGCGGCGAGGGATGCGTGAGCTCGATCACGTCGGCCATCCGGATCTGACGGCCGAGGCCGTCGTAGCGCAGCGCGGCGCGCTCCGTGTAGAGGCGGCGGACCGCATCGGCTACGCCGCGCTTGATCGGCATCGGCAGGTTGCGGCCGTGGTTGGTGATCCAGTAGCCGAGCATCTCGGCCGGCTCGTCGGCCCGTCGGAGGGCACGCGCGACGACGCCGCGGCCACCGGCCCCGCCGGCGGCGACGTACTCCGCGGCCATGACGACGGCCGCCGATCGCATCAGCATCGTCTCCCGGAGGTACTGCGCGAGACCGACCTCGCCCGCGGCGACGTCGGCGCCCGCGATGAACGCCGGGTCGGATGCGGTCACTGCGCGGACGAGCTCCACGAACCGTGCGTCGCGCACCGCGGCACGCTCGTAGAACGTGTCCTCGCCGACCATGTTCGTCGCCGCGAGGAGGAAGAGCTCCGAGCGCGGCTCGCGCGCGTACGCGACACCACCCTCGTGCGTGAACATGCGCGCCGCGCGCGTGCGGATGGGCGCGGTGAGATTCGCGCGCCACGGGTTGCGCTTCGTACCGGAGAACTTGGCCATGTCGTCGTTACCTCATTTCGGGTCGTGGAACGGAAGGCCGGTCAGTGAACCGAGTGGACGAGCGGCGCCGATTCGAACGGCAGGCCGTACGGCCCTTCACGCCAGAGGAAGTACGCCCATCCTCCGCAGCTGACCGGGTGAGAAAGACGGCCTGGGAACCAGGGCGGCGGAGGACTCTGTGCTCTACCGCTTGAGCTACGCCCGAAGGCGGCGGGACTCGAACCCGCACCACAGCCTCTGAAGGAACCCCCACCTGCGCAGCAGGCCGACTCGAGTGTCAAGGTGCGCGACCACTGCAGAGGCATCGTCGGCTGCGAGGCCAGGGTTCGAACCCGGAGCTCCTGCATCAGAGGCAGGCGTGGTACCAGTTCCACCACCTCGCACGGATGGATCAGTCGGTCTGGACGGGGAGATTCGAACTCCCGACCCCCGGCTCCCGAAGCCGGTGCGCTCCCGCTGCGCCACGTCCAGGAGTGAGCGTCGGCGAGCCGGGCATCCCGGCTCGCAGCGCACGACCCACGTCGGGTGTGCTGGTACTGACGGCGGGAGTCGAACCCGCACTGACGGCGGTCTGAGCGCCGTGCCTCTTCCGATTGGGCTACGTCAGCGTGAAGTCTCTCGGTGGGTGGACCGTGCGGGACTCGAACCCGCAACCTTCTCCTTGCAGGGGAGCTGCGCTTCCGATTGCGCCACCGGCCCGTGGTGGCGAGGGCGGGGATCGAACCCGCGCGCAGGGCGTATGAGGCCCCGCTGATCACCAGATCCCTCGCGGTGTGACCGGCCGGACTCGAACCGGCTTCCTCCGGGGCCACGACCCGGCGTCTCGACCACTTCGGACCTCGGCCACCGTCGACGAGGAGGGACTCGAACCCCCGGCTTCCTCCATGTGAGGGAGGCGGTCTGCCTACTGACCTACTCGTCGTGTGCGTAGGGCGTCGTGGAGTCGAACCACGTCGTCCCGCGGTATCAGCGCGGTGCCTTCCCCATCTGGCTCACGCCCCGTGCGTGGGTGGTCCCGGGAGTGCTCGAACCTCCCCCTGCCGGGTTTCGACCGGCCGCTCCACCGTCAGAGCTTCGAGACCGTTGCGCAGTCGATCGTGGTGCCGCCCGGGTACCACGCGACCGGAGGAGAGCCCTTGCGGGCCATCACTGAACAGGTGAAGGAACCCCCGGTCTTCGCATCGGGCGGCATTCGGGCCGGCGGCGGGGATCGAACCCGCTGCCTCTCGGGTACGGGCCGAGCGTCCTTCCCATCAGGACCTCGCCGGCAGGGTGTGGTCGGAGGGAGTCGAACCCTCTCCTTCGGCATGGGGCGCCGACGTGCAACCGGTGACACCTCGCCCACTGGTCGCTCGCTACGGCCCGAGATACCCGGGCCGCTCACGCTCGCTTTCTGCCCACGGGTGGCCCCCGCCCGGCCCGTTCCGGGCGGGGGCTCCTCGCGGTGCCGCCTCAGGTGCCCTTGTAGTTGAGGACCTGATGCAGCGTGTGCAGGACCTCGACCAGGTCGGCCTGGTCGGCCATCACCTGGTCGATGTCCTTGTACGCCGCCGGGATCTCGTCCAGCAGCGCGTCGGCCCGGCTCGACAGCCACACCTTTCCCACCATCTGCTCGGCGAGATCGGTCGCGGTGAAGAGCTTCTTGGCCCGGGTGCGGCTGTACCGCCGGCCCGCACCGTGCGAGCACGAGCGCCAGCTCGCCGCGTTCCCCTTGCCGGCCACGATGTAGCTGCGCGTACCCATCGAGCCCGGGATGACACCGAGATCGCCGGTGTCGGCCCGGATCGCGCCCTTGCGGGTCACCCACAGCTCGCGACCGTCGTGCACCTCGCGCTGGGTGAAGTTGTGATGGCAGTTGATGCGCTGCGTCTCCCGGCCGAAGCCGAGGAACGCGAACACCTCGCGCATCGCGTTGTCCATCATCTGGTCACGGTTCGCCCGTGCGTACTCCTGCGCCCAGAGCATGTCGGCGACGTACGCCTCGAACTCCGGGGTGCCCTCGGTGAAGTACGCGAGATCCGGGTCCTCGAGCCGCAGCTCGAGCGCCTTCGCGAGGTTCCGCGCGGTGGCGATGTGCATCGTGGCGAGCTTGTTGCCGATGCCACGGCTCCCCGAGTGCAGCACCACCCACACGCGGTCGCGCTCGTCGACGCAGAGCTCGAAGAAGTGGTTCCCCGAGCCCAAGGTGCCGAACTGCTTCGCGGCGCGGTTCGCCTGGTCGTCCGCCAGCTCGGTCGCGGGCCGGTGCTGCGCGAGCCAACGCCGTGCGTTCTCGGCGACGGCGTCGTGACCGCGTCCGACCCCCGCCGGGATCGCGTGCTCGATGCGCCCGAGCAGCGGCTCGAGCGTGTCGGGGAGCTGGTCCTCGGTGACGTCGAGCTCGGCGGCGATCATGCCGCAGCCGATGTCGACACCCACCGCCGACGGGATCACCGCGCCGGTCGTGGGGATCACCGACCCGATGGTCGCGCCCTTCCCGACGTGCGCATCGGGCATGAGCGCCACGTGACCCTCGACGATCGGGAGGCGAGCCGTCTTCTGTGCCTGCGTGATGGTCTGCTCGTCGATCTCGCTCGCCCACGAGATGAGCTTGTCGTTGATGTTGGTGGGCATGCTCGCCCCCTTTCCTCGCTCGGGTTCCGGTTCGGAACGTGGTGGGTGTGGTCGGAGGGACTCGAACCCTCATCGCCGGCGTGGCGTGCCGGCATCCTCGCCGTTTGGACGACGACCACATGGTTGCGATGGACGCCCGAGAGGGACTCTCACCCCCGTCTCGCGGTCTGCAGCCGCGCGCCTGAATCCTCGGCCACCGGGCGTTGCGCTGCCAGGGAGGGGCTCGAACCCCCGCCTTCCGGGTAACAACCGGACGTCTTCCCGCTCGACTACCTGGCATGGTCGACTCCGCTCCGCTGTCCCGCTCTCCGAGCACAGCTTCGCTTCGTCTCGTGCTGGCACTGGAGTGCCGCCGGACTCCATCGGTACCGCGACGGGGACTCGAACCCCGCTCCCCGGGTTGAGGGCCCGGTGTCTTCACCTCTCGACCATCGCGGCGTGTGGTGGTGGAGGAAGCGGGGCGACTCGAACGCCCAAGGGCCTCGCGACCCCTACCTGTTTTCGAGACAGGCTCCTCATCCAGCCGGATCGCTTCCCCGAGCGGAAGGGGTGGGACTCGCACCCACACGGGTTGTCGACCCGTACCCGCGTAGCAAACGGGCTCCTCATCTGGCCGGATCCCTTCCGTGGGGCCCTCGGTGGGAGTCGCACCCACGACCTCGTCCGTACCAGGGACGTGCTCTCGCTCCTGAGCTACAAGGGCCTGACCTCGCCTTCCCCATCGGGAAGGCCGGCCTCGCCGGCACGATTCGAACGTGCGGCCTCCGCCTTCGGAGGGCGGCGCTCTGTTCCGCTGAGCTACGGCGAGGTGGTGTCGACGGCAGGGGTCGAACCTGCAACCTCCGGATTCGTAAGCCGGCGCCTTCTCCATTCGGCTACGTCGACGAGCGCGCCACCGACGGGATTCGCACCCGCGACCTCCGGCTTGACGGGCCGGCGCTCCACCTGACTGAGCTACGGCGGCTCGGTACGCGCCCTGGGCCTCGAACCCAGTCTGTTCCGGGGTAAGAGCCCGGTGCCCTACCAGTCAGGCGTGACGCGCACGTGTGGGTCGGCCGGCGACGCGACCGCGCGACCGACCCTTCCCGGGACCGCCGTGACGCGGTCCCGGGGACGATGCCTCTGCAGTTGTCAAGGAGCTGGTGCCCGGACTGGTGGTCCGGTGTGCGCACGCCCGGAAGGAGTCGAACCTCCGGTCGTCGGTGTTGGAGACCGCGACGTCGCCGTGACTCGAGCGCATGATGAGGGACGCGCGCATGACGGTCGTGCGCGCGGTGACGAGGAAAACGCGGGTGAGCTGCGGCGCGGACGCTGCGTGCTACCAGCGCTCGTCGGGATTGCCGATTGTCACGGCTTCCCGACGCTCCGGCTTCTGCTCGTGTCCGAGCAGTGAGCCGGGCCGGCACGTGCGCGCGCCGAAGCTCGACGGGGTTTGCTCCCGGAGCAACGATTCGGCGGTGAACATGCGTGCCATAGGAGGGACATCATGCCCGAACGCGACGCGCACGTCAACGCATTTTTTGCGTCGACGTGTCGGTTGCGCGCGCGTCGGCCGTCGGTGATAGCACAGCGACATGGACTTTCCCGCCGACCTCACCGATGATCCCTACTACCACCTCGCGCAGACCGGACCGTACGCACCGGTCATCGGCGCCGCGCTCATCACGATGGTCGAACCACACGTCGGCCACGAGCGCGCGTACAACCGGTGGTACGAGGACGACCACTACAACGCGGGCGCGATGGCGTTCCCATGGATGTGGGCGGGCCGCCGCTGGGTCGCGCCGGTCCCGTACCAGAGGGTGCGGTACCCGGCGGACTCGGCGATCGCGCAACCGCTCGAGGCCGGCAAGTACATCTCGACGTACTGGATCACCGACGGGCAGTACGAGAACCACCTCCGGTGGGCGGTCGGGACCAACCACCGCTTGTTCGCGGACGAGCGGGTCTACCTCGAGCGCGACCACACGTTCACGTCGTTCCAGCGCTACCGCGGTCCGATCTACCGCGACGCCGACGGACCGCGCGATATCCACGCGCTCGACTACCCGTACGGTGGCCTCGTCGTCGAGGTGATCGACGCTCCCGACGCCGACGCGCGTGAGCAGCTGCTGCAGTGGCTGGGCCGGGAGCGCGTGCCGCGAGCCGGCTCGCCGGTGGCGATGGGCACGGTCTTCGCGCCGATGCCGCTGCCGGCCGACAAGCAGCCCTACGTCAAGGACGTCGAGGGGGTCGACACCCGTCTCACGGTCCTCTGGTTCACCGAGGGTGACCCGCTGGACGCGTGGGGCGAGTTCGCCGGCGTCGGCGACCTGGTCACGGCCTCGGGGCTCGGGCGGGTCGAGCTGATGGCGCCCTTCATCCCCACGCTGCCCGGCACCGAGCGGTACGTCGACGAGCTGAGGGAGTGACTCGGCTCGTCGCTCGGGCGCGGTTGTCACCGAGTTGTCATCTGCCGGATCGCATGTTGGTTGCGGAGTGCTTCGTTGGCGGTGACGGCGACGAGCGAAGGAGGACCGCATGACCAGCGTGCAGATCGATCGGCAGGCCGAGAACTTCGGCTTCCGGCTGGAACACATGGAGATGGACGGCGTCATGGTGTGGCAGTGGCAGCGGGGCCGACGGCACTCGCCGCCGTTCCTGAACGCCGATGCGGCCCGTTCGTGGATGGACGAGGCCCTGCGTACCGCCAGCCTCTTCAACGACTGACCCCCGCAACGACACGGCGCCGAGGCGCGCCGCCACGAGGCGGAGCCGCATCGATCCGCGCCGTCTCCCCTGATCCACCGCCGCCGGACCGCGGACCCGGCGGCCGGTCCGACGTCCGTCGCGGGACACCGCGATGCGACGTATGCGATCATCTCGACCCCCGGCAGAATGGTGTTCGTCCCGGATCTCCGCGCGAGACCCTGGAAGAGAGCCGAGGATCAGGATGCGCTCTTCCTCGCAGTCCCGTGCCCGGCGCGGCTGATGCACAACGCCGCCTTCCTCGCCGCGACCGCGTCCGTGCTCGTCGCCGGCCTGCTCGTCGCGATCCGGCTCCGGCTCCCCTCGCGGCTGGACACGCTGCTCGCCTGGGGGGTGCTGTGCGTGGGCGAGGTCGTCGGCCTCGTCCTCCTGCTCGGCTGGATCGGTGCGCTGCGCACCGGGTGGCTCGTCCTGGCGAGCCTGGTCGTGCTGGCGGTCGTCGGCCTCGGCGTGCGTGGACCAGCGCTCGCCGAAGCCGCAGCCGAGTCCCGCACGAAGCTCCGCGCCTTCCGGACCGAGCTCACGTGGCGCAACGTCCGCGCCGCGCCGCTGGCCGCGTTCCTGGCGGTCCTCGCCGTGGCCCAGGTCGCCTGGTGCGCGTTCGCGGCGTGGGCGCTTCCCCCCACGGGATGGGACACCCTGACGTACCACATGCCCGCGGTCGCGTACTGGGTGCAGCGCGGTCAGATCGTGCGCACGCCCTACCAGTTCTTCACCAACGTCTATCCCCTCAACGGGGAGCTGACGTTCACCTGGCCGGCCGTGCTCCTCCATTCGGACGTGCTCGTCAACCTCGGGCAGATCCCGTTCGGCCTGTTGGGGGCCGCGGGCACCGCGGTCATCGCCCGCACGGTCGGTGTCCGCCGATCCGGTGCCGTCGTCGCCGCGAGCCTGTACCTCCTGGCGCCTGTCGTGGCGCAACAGATGGCGGTGCCGTACGTCGACCTGGTCCTGGCCGGGTCGTTCCTGGCCGCGTTCGCGTTCCTCCTGCGTGCGCTGCAATCGCTGGGCCTGGTGCACGGCGGTAGTGCTTCGCAACGACAGATACGACTCGTCGTCGTCTACCTGGCGTTGACGGGCGTCGCGGCCGGGGTCGGTGTGGGGAGCAAGGAATCAGGGCTCGCGTACCTCGGGGTGTTGGTGCTCGTCGCGGTCGGCGCGCTCGTCGCCGCGTGGACGCGGCAGCTGCTCCGACCGGCGGCCGCGCTGCGTCTCGTGGCCGCGCTCGTCGTTCCCGTCCTGCTCCTCGGCACGTTCTGGTACGCGCGCAACCTGATCGAGCACCAGAACCCGCTCTATCCGTGGAACGTGGAAGTCGCCGGCGTCGTACTGCTGCACGGCCCGCAGGGAGACCCGAACGAGAGCGTGATCATCGCCCGCAATCAGGTGCCGGCGTCCATCGCGGGCGACCCCGCGCTGGTCCAGCTCGCGCGATCGTGGATCCACGAGCCGCAGCGCCGGTACAACTACGACCTCCGCCTCGGCGGGTCGGGACTCCTGTGGATCCTGGCTGCGGTGCCGGCGCTGGCGGTGTTCACCGTCCGCTGCATCCGGCGACGACGGGACATCCTCTTCCTGTTCCTCGTGCCGTTCGCGGTGATCCTCCTGCTGCAACCGGCGAACTGGTGGGCCCGGTTCACGATGTTCTTCCTCGGTGCCGGCTTCGTCGCGCTGGCTGCCGAGCTGCAGCAGCTGCGCGGGTGGCGACCCGAGGTGTCACGCCTGGCCGAGGTCGCGATCGTCATCATCGCGTTGGCCACGTTCGTGGTCGCGAATCACCGGATCGCGGTGGCCGGTGTGCGCACCACGCTCGACCACGCGACCCAGAGCATCGACCGGCGGTCGGCGGCCGAGTCGCTCGAGACGAACGGCCAGTTCCGCTGGCTCTCCGCCATCCCGTCGACGGCGACGATCGCCACGCGCCTCGCCGAAGCGGAGAACGGGTTCGTGTACCCACTGTTCGGTCGTCACTTCGAGCGGAAGGTCGTGATCGTGCGCGGCCGCGACCCGGCCGGGCTCCGCGGCCAGCTCGAGCGCGCGCCGCAGGTGCGCTACGTGCTGGCGGAGGCGGACAAACCCCTCGACCGGGCCCTGCGGAGCGAGCCCCGCCGGTACACCCTGGTGCGCCGGCAGGGCGCCCAGCGCATCTACCGCGTCGACCGGCCGCTTCCGGTCAACCGGTGAAGACGGGGAGCTGCTCCCAACCTCGGACGGTCGTGGTGTGGGCCTGGACCGCGTGGTCCCAGTCGACCTCCCACTTCGGGAAGCGCTTGAGCACCTCCTCGAGCGCGATGCGTCCTTCGAGCCGCGCCAAGTGGCTGCCCAGGCAGAAGTGGATGCCGTAGCCGAAGGTGAGGTGGTGGTCGATCGTCCGGTGGATGTCGAAGCGGTCCGGGGCTTCGAAGTGACGTTCGTCGCGGTTCGCCGCCGCGGTCAGGAGCAGGAGCACCGCGCCTTCGGGGACGCGCTCGCCGTGGTGCTCGACCTCGCGCGTCACGAAGCGCGCCTGCACCGGTGACGGCGCTTCGAAGCGCAGCAGCTCCTCGATGGCCTGCGGCACGAGGCCGGGATCGTCGACCAGCTCCTGCCGCTGGTCCGCGTGCTCGGCGAGCACCTTGCCCGTCCACCCGATCAAGCGGGTGGTCGTCTCATTGCCGGCCGCGTTGAGGAGTCCGACGTAGTTGAGGATCTCGTCCTTGGTGAGCGTGCGTCTGCTCCCGGTCTCGTCCTCGAACTCCGCGGCGAGCAGCTCGGTCATGAGATCGTCGGACGGGTTCTGCGCGCGCCACTCGATGTAGTCGACGAAGTCGTCACCGAAGGACCGGATCCCGTAGGTAGCGCCCTCGGAGTCGGGCATCTCGCTCGACTCCATCTTGAAGCCGGCGTCGATCCGCTCCCGGATCGCCTCCTGGTCGTCCTCGGGGATCCCGAGCAGCATGCCGATGGTGCGCATCGGCATCTGGGCGCCGAGATCGAGGATGAAGTCGAACCGCTCCGAACCGACGTGCGGGTCGAGCGTGCGGGCGCAGAACTCACGGACCTTCGGCTCGATGTCGGCGATGCGCTTGGGCGTGAAGACGCGGCTCAGGAGCGACCGGTGCATGTCGTGCGCCGGTGGATCCTCGAACAGGATGTTGCCGGGCGGCATCTCGATCCCGCTCTTGATGATCTCCAGGACCGAGCCCTTGCCCGAGATGTACGTGCGCCAGTCGACCGAGCACCGCTCGACGTCGTCGAAGCGACTCAACGCGTAGAAGTCGTACTTCTCGTTGTAGTACAGGGGTGCTTCGTCGCGGAGCCGCTTCCATGCCGGATACGGATCGGTGTCGATGTCCCAGTCGTAGGGGTCGTAGTAGGCGTCGCTCATGACCGCCTCTCCACCTCGGGTTGGCCGCAGCGTAACTGATGCCGAGGAGCCCTTCGGGCCTCGTTCAGACGTTGCGACGGTAGCGGCCGCCCACCTCGAACAGCGCCTGCGTGATCTGTCCGAGCGAGCAGCAGCGGACCGCCTCCATGAGCACCGCGAAGACGTTGCCGCCGTCGAGCGCGGTCTGCTGCAGGCGATCGACCATGCGATCGCGCTCGTCCGCGTGACGGGACTGGAAGTCGTGCAGTCGCCGCAGCTGGTCCTGTTTCTCCGCGTCGTCGGAGCGCATGAGCTCGCGCACGTCGGGCACCGGATCACCATCGGGGCTGCGGAACGTGTTGACGCCCACGATGGGGATGGAACCGTCGTGCTTCCCCGTCTCGTAGAGGAGCGACTCGTCCTGGATCCGGCTCCGCTGGTAGCCCGTCTCCATCGCTCCGAGCACGCCGCCGCGGGCGGAGATCGCCTCGAGCTCGGTGAGGACCGCTTCCTCGACGAGATCGGTCAGCTCCTCGACGACGAAGCTGCCCTGCAGGGGGTTCTCGTTCATCGCGAGCCCCCACTCACGGTTGATGACGAGCTGGATGGCGAGGGCACGCCGCACCGATTCGGGGGTCGGGGTCGTCACGGCTTCGTCGTACGCGTTCGTGTGCAGCGAGTTGGCGTTGTCGTAGATCGCGCACAGCGCCTGCAACGTGGTCCGGATGTCGTTGAACGACATCTCCTGCGCGTGCAGCGACCGGCCCGAGGTCTGGATGTGGTACTTGAGCTTCTGGCTCCGCTCGTTGGCGCCGTATCGGTCCCGCATGGTGATCGCCCAGATGCGACGGGCCACGCGGCCGAGGACCGTGAACTCGGGGTCCATGCCGTTCGAGAAGAAGAAGCTGAGGTTGGGCGAGAAGTCGTCGACTGCCATTCCGCGCGCGAGGTACGACTCGACGTAGGTGAAGCCGTTCGCCAGCGTGAACGCGAGCTGCGAGATCGGGTTCGCGCCCGCCTCGGCCATGTGGTAGCCGGAGATCGAGACGCTGTAGAAGTTCCGCACCTCGTTGGCGATGAACCATTCCTGCACGTCCGCCATGCACCGCAGCGAGAATTCGGTCGAGAAGATGCAGGTGTTCTGGCCCTGGTCCTCTTTGAGGATGTCGGCTTGGACGGTGCCGCGGACCCGACGCATCACCTCGCTCGGATCAAGCTCGGGATGTTGATCGATGGCGGCATTGAGGTACATCGCGAGGATGGTGGGCGCGGGGCCGTTGATGGTCATCGACACCGACGTCGTGGGTTCGGCGAGATCGAACCCGTCGAACAACACCTTCATGTCGTCGAGCGTCGCGATCGAGACCCCCGAGTTCCCCACCTTCCCGTAGATGTCGGGCCGCTCGTCCGGATCGAAGCCGTACAAGGTGACGGAGTCGAACGCGGTCGACAGACGCGTCGCCGGCTGGCCCTGCGCGAGCAGGTGGAACCGACGGTTGGTGCGCGCCGGTCCGCCCTCTCCCGCGAACATCCGCGCCGGGTCCTCGCCCTCGCGCTTCAAGGGGAAGACCCCCGCGGTGAAGGGAAACCGACCCGGCAGGTGCTCACGCCGGGCGAACCGGAGCAACTCGCCGTCGTCCTCGTACCGGGGGATCGCCACTCTCGGCACCGGCGTCCCCGACAGCGACGTGCGCACCTCGCTCGCGACCGCGTCGACCGCCGCCGGCCACGCGTCGAGCAGCGGATCGCGGCCGGGGAGATGCGCCTCGACGTCGACCCCGAGCACGTCCTTGGCCGTCAGCAGGTGCTGACGGCGGCGGGCGAGCGCGACCCGCTCCTCGGTCTCGGCGTGATACCGGCGCACGGTGTCGGCGACGTCCGCGAGGTACCGCTCGCGCGCCGGGGGCACCACGACGGTCGACCCCGTCGAGACGTCGGTGTCGACGCGTGCCAGCGTGCCCGGCGGCAGCTCGAGCACCGACCTGAGGTACTGGTACACCGCGGTCACGCCGTCGTCGTTGAAGCGAGCGGCGATGGTGCCGAACACCGGGACGTCCGGCCGCTCGCGGGCCACCTGCCGACGCACGTCCCGGAGCGCGTCCGGCCCACCCCGGCGGTCGAACTTGTTGATCGCCACCGCGTCGGCGTAGTCGAACATGTCGATCTTCTCGAGCTGACTGGCCGCGCCGAACTCCGGGGTCATGACGTACAGGGACACGTCGGAGTACGGCACGATGCCCGCGTCACCCTGACCGATTCCGGGCGTCTCGACGATCACGAGGTCGAATCCCGCGCTCTTGCACGCGTCGATCACACCGGCCAGCGCCTCCGGCACCTCGCCGCGGGACGAGCGCGTGGCGAGCGACCGGAAGAAGACGTTCGGAACCCCGATCGAGTTCATCCGGATGCGGTCGCCGAGCAGCGCACCGCCGCCCTTCCGGCGCGTGGGGTCGATGGCGACGACGGCGACCCGCAGCTTGTCCTCCTGGTCGCGACGGAGCCGGTTCAGCAGCTCGTCGGTCAGCGACGACTTCCCGGAGCCGCCGGTTCCGGTGATGCCGAGCACCGGGACGTCGCGCTCCGGCCTCGGCAGGTCGACCGGGACCTCCAGCTCCAGGCACGTGATGGCGCGAGCGAGCGCGCGATGGCTGCCGTCGAAGGCGATGGGCGAGCACTCGAACGCGACGTCGCCGCCCTCGAGCATCGACATGACCATCCCGTCGAGACCGAGCCGGTGTCCGTCCTCCGGGGAGAAGATGCGGGTGACGCCGTACGCGTGCAGCGCCTCGATCTCGGACGGCACGATGACACCGCCGCCGCCGCCGTAGATCTTGACGTGCCCGTACCCTTCGTCGCGCAGGCGGTCGACGAGGTACTTGAAGTACTCGACGTGTCCACCCTGGTACGAGCTCACCGCGACGCCGTGGGGATCCTCTTCCACGACCGCGGCCACCACTTCGTCGACCGAGCGGTTGTGCCCGAGGTGCACGACCTCGGCGCCGTGGCGCTGGAGCAGCCGCCGCATGATGTTGATCGACGCGTCGTGTCCGTCGAAGAGACTCGCGGCGGTGACGAACCTCGGTGGCATTACTAGGACATCCTAGTAATGCCTCACCTTCTCCAGCAAGCGGTAGAGCTGTGCGACCTCGCGGTCGGACAGGCCGATGTCGGCGAACACCTGCTCGTTCAGGACCTCCGTCGCCCGTTCGACGGTTCGCCGGCCGGACCGGGTGATGACCGCCAGGGTCGTCCGACCGTCGGTGGGATGACGTTGGCGCTGGACCAATCCCTGGGCCTCCAGGCGGTCGACTGCGCTCGTGATGCTCGTTGGATGGACCTGCAGGCGGACGCCGAGCTTGCCGAGCGGCAGCTCACCGTGCCGCGTGAACGCGAGCAGACGCAAGAGCTCGAAGCGCGCGAACGAGAGGTCGAACGCGGCCAGCTTCTCGTCCACCCGTGCGAGCAGCACCTGCTGGGCCCGCATGATCGAGGTCACCACGCTCATCCCGGGCGCCACGTCGCCCCACCCGTGCTCGGTCCACTGGCGACGCGCCTCGGCGATCGGATCCACTTGCACAACGTACGCTCACCCTTGACCGCTTCCCCGCACCTGGGAGAGAGTCAGGGCCATGAACCGCGCAGACGCGTGGCGCGACCAGGGCAACTCGTTCGCCTGGAGCCCGCGCCGCGGCGACGCGGCCGAGGTCCAGATCTTCCACGTCGAGCTGGGTGATGCCGGGGCGCCGCCGCTCGTGCTGGTCCATGGCTTTCCGACGAGCAGCATCGACTGGTTGGAGGTCGCCGAGCAGCTGAGCGACCGCTATCGCGTCTGCGCGATGGACTTCCCGGGCTTCGGCTTCTCGGACAAGCCGCTCGGATGGGGCTACAGCCTGGAACGTGACGCCGAGGTGCTCGAGTACTACCTGGCCGACGTGCTGGCGCTCGAATCCATGATCATGCTCGCCCACGACCGTGGGTCGAGCGTCGCGATGATCCACACCACCAGCGGCGACTCGCGCGTGGGCCTCGAGCACCTCTTCGTCACGAACGGCAACATCTTCCTGCCGCTCTCGAACCTCACCCGGGCCCAGCGCCTCATACTCGATCCGGCGACGGGCCCCGCACTGCTCGCCCAAGCGAGGCCCGAGCAGCTCGCGGTGGGCATGGGCAAGACGATGTACACGCCACCGCGCGGCGACGACGACCCCGAGATCGAAGCGCTCACGGCGATCTTCGGGCACGGCGAGGGCTTGAAGGTCCTGCACGAGACGATCCAGTACCTGGCGGAACGAGCGCGCGACGAGGTCTCCTGGCTGGAGGCGCTCGCCGCGTCGGAGGTCCCCACGACCTTCATCTGGGGCATCTACGACACGGTCTCGCCGCCCCGGGTCGTCAGCTACGTGTGGAACGAGTACATGGTCAAGAAGCCGGGCCGCAACCTCCTGTAC
>DATBBL010000202.1:0-3928 GCA_036271015.1 Acidimicrobiia bacterium | reverse complement strand
GTGATCTCGATCACCGACGGCCAGATCTACCTGCAGGAGAACCTGTTCCGCTCGGGTGTGCGCCCGGCGGTCGACGTGGGCATCTCGGTGTCCCGGGTCGGTGGCGCAGCGCAGATCAGGGCCATGCGCTCGGTGGCGGGCACGCTCAAGGTCGACCTCGCGCAGTTCCGCGACCTGGAGGCGTTCGCGACCTTCGCCTCCGACCTCGACGCGGTGTCGAAGGCACAGCTCGACCGTGGGTACCGCCTGGTCGAGCTCCTGAAGCAGCCGCTCAACTCGCCGATGCCGGTCGAGCTGCAGGTCGTGTCGGTGTACGCCGGCACCTCCGGCGCGCTCGACGACCTGCCGGTCGACCAGGTGCGCCGCTTCGAGACCGAGCTCCACGAGTGGGTGCAGACCCGCCACGCGGGCCTGCTCGCGACCATCCGCGACACCGGGGCTTTGCCCGACGACGACTCGCTCCCGCGCGCGGTGAACGCGTTCCAGGAGTCGTTCATCGCGAGCCTCGACTCCGGTGCGGCCGAGACCGTGGTCGTCGAGGGCAGTCCGCTCGAAGCCGAAACCGAAGCCGAAGCCAAAGTGGCAGCGAGCGAATAGCCGAGTGATGACGACCGGAGTCCGCGCGATGCGGCAGGCGAAGACGAGCGCAGCGAGCGGAGCCCGCTCGCCACGCGAGCGAACGGCTGCGAGCCGGGTATCCCGGCTCGCAGAGAGCGAGCCGTCGCGTAGGACCGAGCGCCCGCGGCCCGGATATCCCGGGCCGCAGCGAGGAAGCGCATAGAGATGGCCGGTGGTCAGGAGCGGGTCCTCCGCCGACGGATCCGGAGCATCCAGTCGACGCAGAAGATCACGCGCGCCCAGGAGCTGATCGCGGCCAGCCGCATCGTCAAGGCGACGGCCGCGGTGGAGGCGGCGCAGCCCTACAGCGAGGCGATCACGCAGGTCGTGCGCGACCTGTCGGCGGGAGGGAGCGGGAGTGACAGCCCGCTGCTCACGCCGCGTCCCGAGATCCGCCGGGTCGCCTTCATCGTGATCGCCGCCGACCGTGGCCTCGCCGGTGCGTACAACTCGTCGGTGATCCGCGAGGCCGAGCGCGCGGTGCTCGCCGAGGTGGCGCGTGGACGCGACTACTCGATCATCGCCGTCGGCCGGAAGATCGAGAGCTACTTCCGCTACCGCGACTACAAGATCGACGCGGTGCGCAGCGGCTTCAGCGACCAGCCGAGCTACGAGGACGCCCGCCAGGTCGGGGCTGCGGCGACGAGCGCGTTCCTCGCCGGCGAGACCGACGAGGTGCAGGTCGTCTACACCGAGTACCGGTCGGCCGGCGTCCAGATCGTCACCCGCCAGACGCTGATGCCCCTGGTGCGCGACGAGATCCCGGCCGCCGACGGCAGCGAGGCGACCGTCGCCGCGGCCTACGAGTTCGAGCCGTCGCCCGAAGGCATCCTCGACCTGTTGCTCCCGCGCTACGTCGACTCGCGGGTCTACGCCGCGCTGCTCAATGCGGCCGCGTCGGAGCACACCGCGCGGCAGCGCGCGATGAAAGCCGCCACCGACAACGCCGACGACCTCATCACCAGCCTGAGCCGGGTGATGAACCGCGCCCGCCAGGACGCCATCACCACCGAGATCATGGAGATCGTCTCCGGCTCGGAGGCCCTCCGCCAGGGCGAGGCCGAGACCGACTACCTCGCCGACACCATCGAAGGCCGCGACGCGGATCTGTTCGCCGCGCGCGCGCCCGACGCCTGATTACCAGCACCGCAGGAGCCCACCATGACGATGACCGCCGACACCCCGGAGACCACCCTGAAGGACGGACGCGTCGTCGCGATCGCCGGCCCGGTCGTCGACGTCGAATTCCCGCCCGATGCCCTCCCCGAGATCAACCTCGCGCTCGAGATGGACGCCGAGCTCGAGGGCAACACCATCACCATCACCGCCGAGGTCGCGCAGCAGATCGGCGACAGCCGGGTGCGGGCCATCTGCCTCAAGCCGACCGACGGCCTGCGCCGCGGCGCGGTCGTGCGCAACACCGGCCAGGGCATCACCATGCCGGTGGGCGACGGCGTGCTCGGTCACGTGTTCAACGTGATCGGCGAGCCGCTCGACGTCACCGAGGACCAGCTGAGCAACATCGAGGAGCGCTGGGAGATCCACCGTGAGCCGCCGCCGTTCGACCAGCTCGAGCCGAAGGCGCTGATGTTCGAGACCGGCATCAAGGTCGTCGACCTGCTCGAGCCCTACGTGCAGGGCGGCAAGATCGGCCTCTTCGGCGGCGCCGGGGTGGGCAAGACCATCCTCATCATGGAGATGATCAACCGCGTCGCGACCCAGCACGGTGGCGTGTCCGTGTTCGCCGGCGTCGGGGAGCGGACCCGCGAGGGCACCGACCTCTGGCTGGAGATGCAGGAGTCGGGCGTCATCGAGAAGGCGGCGCTCATCTACGGCCAGATGGACGAGCCGCCGGGCGTACGGCTCCGGGTCGCGCTCTCGGCGCTCACCGTCGCCGAGTACTTCCGCGACGTGAAGAACCAGGATGTGCTGCTCTTCATCGACAACATCTTCCGCTTCGTGCAGGCAGGGTCCGAGGTGTCGACGCTGCTCGGCCGCATGCCCTCCGCGGTGGGGTACCAGCCCACGCTGGCCGACGAGATGGGCGAGCTGCAGGAGCGCATCACGTCGACCAAGGGTCACTCGATCACGTCGTTGCAGGCCGTCTACGTGCCCGCCGACGACTACACCGACCCGGCCCCGTTCACCACCTTCACCCACCTCGACGCGACCACGGAGCTCTCGCGGCAGATCGCGGCGCTCGGCATCTACCCGGCGGTGGACCCGTTGGCATCCTCGTCGAACATCCTGGCGCCCGAGATCGTGGGTGAGCGCCACTACAACTGTGCTCGGCGGGTGCAGGAGGTGCTGCAGCGCTACCAGGAGCTGCAGGACATCATCGCCATCCTCGGTCTCGACGAGCTCTCCGAGGAGGACAAGGTCACCGTGGCGCGTGCCCGCAAGATCCAGCGGTATCTGTCGCAGCCGTTCTTCGTGGGCGAGGTGTTCACCGGCCTGCCCGGGATCTTCGTCCCGATCGAGGAGACGGTCGAGTCGTTCGAGGCACTGGTCAACGGCGAGCTCGACGAGGTGCCCGAGCAGGCGTTCTTCAACGTCGGGGGGGCCGAGAGCGTGCTGGCCAAGGCGAAGACGCTCCAGGAGGGCTGAGCGGGATGCCCGACGCGTTCCCCGTCCAGCTCGTGTCGCCGGAGCAGACCCTGTTCGACGGCGAGGCCGAGATGGTCGTGTGCCGTCCGATCGAGGGCGCCATCGCGTTCCTCAACGGGCACGTGCCCTACCTCGGCGCGCTCGCCGACGACGAGCTGCGCATCATCCTCCCCGGGTCCGGGGAGGAGGCGGCGGCGGTGCACGGCGGGTTCGTGCAGATGACCGGCGACCACCTCGTGGTCCTCTCGGATCTCGCCGAGCTCCGGGAGCAGATCGACGTCCCCCGGGCCGAGCGGGCCAAGCGCCACGCCGAGGAGACCCTCGCCCGCGATCCGGAGAACGAGGACGCGCTGGCCGCGCTCGCCCGGGCCGAGACCCGCCTGAAGGTCGCTCGGACCTAACTACCCCTAGCCTGCGCCGATGCGGCCTCCGGAGACGAGCGCAGCGAGCGGAGGAGGCTCGCCAGCGAACGAGCGCCCGCGGCGTAGGTACCCTGCGCCGCAGCGAGCGAGCGAATGAACAGGCGGCTGGTCGTCGGTCTGGCCGTCGTGACCGGGCTGGTGCTGGCGCCGGTGCTGGTCTTCGTGACTCCCGCGGCTGCGGATGGCGCGTCGCTGACGCCGTTCCGTCCGGTCGGGGCCTGGATCGACGTGTTCGACTACGCGCCCCGCTTGCAGACCGCGGGAACGGCGCCGCGGGTCAC
>DATBBL010000201.1:0-4848 GCA_036271015.1 Acidimicrobiia bacterium | reverse complement strand
GAATTGGTGCCGGAAATGGGGGCGTCCCGGCGGGACTGGTCCCCGGGGTTCGGGCCGGGACGCAGCAGTGCGGAGTGACCCTCCATTGTGCACCTTTTCCGGTACCCGGCGCACATCAGAAACCAACACATCCCTGCGGCGTCTCAGGACGCCCTCAGGTGCGGAGCGTCCTGCTCCCGCCGCCCGCGGCGACGATCCGGGTGGTGGGGACGGTGTCGCCCGGTATGACCACATTGTCGGGCGCTGCCGCAACAAGGGTTGCAGTCCACCCTGACACGACGCGGGGGTTCAGCGCCCGCGGTCGACGGCAGACGGCTGGCTCCTCTCCTCGAAGTCGACGTCGACCGTCTCCTCGGGTCGCCGGACCTCGCTCCCGGCGATGTCGGCGAGGACCCGCTCGTCCGCCTCGGTGAGCGGCGGGGGTTGCAACGACCGCGGGAAGAGGTGACGCGCCCGGACCACGTTGACCTCCGAGGCGTAGACCACGATCTGCGCCGCGAGGTACAGGAAGAACAGCAGTCCGAGCACGACGCCGAAGGTGCCGTACAGCTCGCCGGTGTGGCGCAATTGGCGGGCCACCAGCCACCCGCCGAGCGCCTGGAGCGCGGTCCAGGCCGCTCCGCCCACGACCGCACCGGGCCACAGGTCGCTCGACGCGACTTCCTTCGGCGTCAGCACGCGGAACGCGAGCCAATAGAGCGCGACGTTGACCACCACGAGCAGCGCGGTCGAGACCCCGGTGACGACGATCGAGCTCGGGACCAACGTCGCGACCGCGGTGAGGGCGGTCGTCGCCCCGATGGCCAGCCCGAGCACGCCGAGGACGAGGACCGAGCGCGCCAACCGTGGAAAGAACGACGGGCGGCGCGCCACCGCGATGTTCCACACCTGCGCCATCGCGTGCTGCGCCACCTGCGCCACCCCCAATGAGCCCCAGACCAGCCCGAGGAGACCGATCGCCAGGGCGAGCCCGTTCCCGCCCAGCGCCCCGACGTTCTTGCGCAGCTGCGGACCGATGACCGGGAAGTCCGCAAGTGCGGAGTCCAGGAGGTCGCGGCGCAGCGACGGGTTGTCGTGCAAGAGGAAGCCGAGCACGGTGACGAGCACGAGGAGCAACGGGAACAGCGAGAGAAAGCCGTAGTACGTGATGAGTGCGGCGAGGTGCCCGCCGCGGTCGTCGCCGTACTTCTTGACCACGCCGACGATGAACGCCGGCGCCCGGTGATGTTGCTGCCATTCGTCGGCCCGCTGGACCGCGCGGTCGACCACGCTCCCGCGGGTGTGGTTCCCGCCGGCGGCACCCGGCAACCACCGCGCGTCACTCGCTGTGGAGCAACGCCCGGGCGGCTTCGGCGATCGACGGCGCGATCGCGGGTCCGGTCTCGATCACGAGCTGGTGGAGCACACCGTTCCACTCGAATGGTGGCTGGTAGTCGGCCGCGACCGGTAGCCCGCGGTCGCGCCCGAGCGTCAGCATGGTGCCGCCGTGCTGGAACACCAACGGCGCGGTCACGGGGAGCACCGCATGCGCGATCAGCTCGTCGTCGTGATAGAGGCCGACCCCGGGTCCCGCGAGGCCGGGCGTGTACACGCAGGCGAGCTCGTGCCGACCGGACGGTGCGATGACCTCACTCTCGACGCGGCCCTCGTCGCCGGCGCGGTTGAGCACGAACACGAGGCGCCCGTCGCGCACGAAGAACGCGAAGCCGCCGGTCCAATCGCCCATCGCGGCGAGGACGCCGGCGGCGCCGGCGGCCGGCACCTCGACCTCCGCCGCGAGCCGGAAGCCGCCGAACAGGCGCGCCACCGAGTCGTCGGGAACCGGGCCACCCTCGGGTCGGTACACCGCGCGCGTCGGCACCGGGTTGGGCCACGGCACGACCGCGGCGATCCGCCCGATGAGCTCGTCGACCAGCGGGAAGACCTGGTTGCGACCTGCTTCCACCGACCACCGCTCCTGCAGCGCGCGCAGCACCGCGGGGTGATCGGCGGCCACGTCGCGGCTCTCGGAGAAGTCGTCGGGGAGGTGGAACAGGGCCCACACGTCGTCGGTGAACGTGCGACTGCCGTCCATCAGGCGCTCCTCGTCGACGACGCCCTTCGACACGTGATCGGTGGTGGCCTTCCAACCGTCGACGACGATCGAGCGCGACCCGAGCATCTCGAAGTACTGCACCGACCGCGGCGACGGCGCCGACGCGTCGGCGAAGGTGGCACGCATCGACGCACCGTCGAACGGCTGCTGCGTGACACCGTCGACCACCGGCGGTGCATCCAGCCCGGCCACGTCGAGGATGGTCGGCATGAGGTCGACGGCGTGCACGAATTGGTCGCGCACCTCCCCGCGCGCGGCGAAGCCGCGCGGCCAGTGCACGATCAGCGGGGTGCGCGTGCCGCCCAGCCACGTGTAGCGCTTCCACAGGCGCAGCGGCGTGTTGCCGGCCCACGCCCAGCCCCAGGAGTAGTGCGGGTAGGTGCGGATGCCGCCCAGCTCGTCGGACCACGCGAGGTTGCTCTCGACGGTGTCGGGCACGTGCTCGGTGAAGCGGTGCTCGTTGAACGTGCCGAGCGCGCCGCCCTCGCCGCTGGCGCCGTTGTCGGAGATGAGCATCACGAGCGTGTCGTCGAGCACCCCCAGGCGCTCGAGCTGGGTGAGGACCCGTCCGATCTGCGCGTCGGTGTGCGACAGGAACCCGGCGAAGACCTCCTGTTGGCGCGCCAGCATCCGCCGGGCGTCCGCCGACAGCGAGCTCCACTCGTCGATCCACCCGGGGCGGACGCTCAGCTCGGTTCCGGCGGGGACGACCCCGCTCGCCAGCTGCCGGGCGAACACTTCGTCGCGCCAGTGGTCCCAGCCGCCGTCGAACGCGCCCCGGTACGGCACGATCCACTCCGGTGTGACGTGGTGAGGCGCGTGCATGGCACCGAGCGCGAAGTAGAGGAGGAACGGACGGTCGGGCGCGGCCTCGTGCTGCGCGGTGACCGACCGGATGGCCCGGTCGGCGAGGTCCTCGGTGAGGTGGTAGCTCCGACCGTCGGCCGCCGCCGGCTGCTCCACGTAGTGGTTGTCCTCCACCAGGTGCGGCGCCCAGTGGTTGGTGTCACCCTGCAGGAAGCCGTAGTACCGCTCGAAGCCGAACCCGAGTGGCCAGCGGTCGAACGGCCCCGCCGCAGAGCGCTCGCCGGCGGGCACGAGGTGCCACTTCCCCACCGCCAGCGTGCTGTACCCCTCGTCGCGCAGCACACGCGGGAGTGGCGCGGCCGACTTCGGCACCCGGCCGGTGTAACCGGGGAACGCCATGGGGAGGTCGGTGAGGAACCCCATGCCGACCGCGTGGTGGTTGCGCCCGGTCATGAGGCAGGCGCGGGTCGGGGAGCAGAGGCTGGTCACGTGGAAGTGGTTGTACCGCAGGCCGTTGGCGGCGAGGCCGTCCATCGCGGGCGTGGAGATGCCGGAGCCGAAGCACCCCAGCTGCCCGAAGCCCAGGTCGTCGAGCACGATCAGCACCACGTTCGGCGCACCGGGCGCCGGGCGCGGCAGCGCGTAGTCACCGGGGGTCGATTGCTCGATCGACGGACCGGTCACCGATGCTGGACGCATGCGGCTGATCTTGCGCGAGATCGCTCGCCGGCGGCCAATTCCGCGCACGGTCACATCGGGTGGGCGCGGCCGCGCCGGCACCGGTGGGCGAGGGGGGACTTGAACCCCCACGTCCTTGCGGACACAGGCACCTGAAGCCTGCGCGTCTGCCAATTCCGCCACTCGCCCGGAGGGCGACAGGGTAGCCCGTGCACCCAGGAACGCCAGGGGTGATCGGTACACTCTCCCCCGTGGGACTCCAGGGGTTCGAGCGTCGGCTCGAGCGGCTGGTGGAGGGCACCTTCAACAAGGCCTTCCGCAGTGGACTCCAGCCCGTCGAGATCGGTCACCGCGTGACCCGCGTCCTCGACGACGGTCGCACGTTGGGGGTCAACGGCAGACCGGTGGCGCCCAACAACATCGGCGTCTACCTCTCCCCCACCGATTTCGAACGGTTCAGCTCCTTCGCCGAGGCCCTCGCCCGGGAGCTGGCCGAGGCCGCCCGGCAGCATGCGCGGGACGAGGGGTACCAGTTCGTGGGCCCCGTCACCCTGACGCTGGTGCCCGACGACACGCTCAAGACCGGCGACTACGACGTCGTGGCCGAGATCGCCGAGGGCGCCGGCGGCCACGTCGGGTCGTTGGTGCTGCCCGATGGCCGTCGGGTCGGCCTCGGTGAGCACACGACCACGCTGGGTCGGAACGCCGACTGCACGGTCAACCTGGCCGACCCGCGCGCGTCCCGGCGCCACGCCGAGATCCGCCCCAGCGCCGACGGGTTCGTCATCGCGGACCTCGGCTCGATGAACGGCACCCTGGTCAACGGCACCGCAGTCCGTGAGCGGGTCCTCCACGACGGCGACGAGATCTCGGTGGGCGCAACCGTGATGCGCTTCGAGGCCTCGTAGTGCCCGAATCCGTACTCACCATCCTGAAGTTCTGCTTCCTGGCGCTGCTCTACCTGTTCCTGTTCCGGGTGGTGCGGGTCGTGGTGAAGGAGATGCGCGCCCCCGCGCCGGCACCGCAGCAGGCGGCGGCCGTGCCCCGCGCCGCACCGGTCGCCGCCGCCAGCCCGGCCAAGCCCGCGAAGGGCCGCGGCCCCGGGCACCTCCGCATCCTCGAGCCGGCGGCGCGCCAGGGTGAGCGCTACCCCCTCGCCGACGAGATCACCGTCGGCCGCGGCGGGGGATGCGGCATCGTGCTCGCCGACGACTCCTTCGTGTCCACCGTGCACGCGCGCGTGTTCCGGCGTGACGGCACCGTGTACG
>DATBBL010000200.1:0-6224 GCA_036271015.1 Acidimicrobiia bacterium | reverse complement strand
AGGTCGGGGCGGCGGGCGACGGCGCGGATCGCCAACCTCCCCACGCCCCCGGTCGACCAGCCCACCACGCGGTATGTCATCGGTTCCCTCCAGTGCCGCTCCGGGGCTCGGGCGGCAGGCCCAGACCCACGTTGGCGATCGTCGTCCGTTGGATCTCGTTGGCACCCACGCTCAACGTGGGATGGAGCCGCTCCACCTGCTCGTACGCGAACCACTCGGGCAGCGCCTCACCGAACCAGCCGGATGCGGTGAGCACCGCCGGCCCGAGCGCCGACGCGCCGACGCGCGCGATGCGCTGCAGCAGCTCCGTCGCCAGGACCTTGCTCATGGCGCCGTCCACCAGCGGTGGTGTCCCCGCGTCCTGCCGCGCGAGCACCCGCTCGACCTGACGAGCGGCCACGAACCACCGCGTCACGAGGTGTGCGAGCGCGTCGCGGAGGACACGGTCGTCGGTCCCGGCGCAGTGGTCGAGCAGGGCCTCGAGGTTGCGCGTCGCCCAGCCCAGCCACGCCGCCCCCGACCGCTCGCCGAGCAGTGTGCCGGTGAGCTGCCGCCACCCCTCGCCGATCGTGCCCAACACCGCGTCACCCTCCAGGCGGGCGCGGTCGAAGCGCATGGTGCACAGGGTCCAGCGGTTGGCGGTGGCGTGGCGGGTCACCTCGATGCCGGGTGTCGCCGGATCGAGCAGGAACATGGTGAGGCCCCTGCGGCCGGTCGTCGCCGGATCGGTGCGGGCGATGGTGATGCACCAGTCGGACTTGTGCACGCCGGTGGCGAGCACCTTCTCGCCGTCGAGCACGAACCCGCCGTCCACCGCCTCCGCGCGCGTGGCGATGTTCGACAGGTCGCTCCCCGCCCCGGCCTCGGTGTACGCATTGCAACCGTTCACCGTGCCCGCGCACGCGGCCGGCACGACCTCGGCCCGCTGACGCTCCGATCCGAACGCCACCACGCTCGGTGCCACGATCACCGCGGCGGTGTCGATCAGCGGCGCGTCGTGGTAGGCGGCCTCGAAGCCGACCACCGCCTGCCAGCTCGGTGGCCGACCACCGCCCCCGAGCTCGGTCGGGAGGCTCACCCCGAGCAGGCCCGCCTCACCCGCCCGGCGCAGGAGGTCGCGCTCGGACGCCTCGTCCCAGCCGGTGAGGTCGGAGGGGTCGCGGTGGGGACCACGATCCCCGGGGAGCGCGCCGGCGAGGAACTCGCGCACCCGGACGCGGAACGCGTCGAGGTCCGGTGAGAGGCGGAGGTCCGGCAGCCCGCGCACGCGTCGGAGCCGTCAGCGCGCGCGCGGCAGGCCGAGCCCGCGTTGGGCGATGAGGTTGCGCTGGATCTCGCTGGTGCCGCCATAGATCGTGGTGACGGGCGCGAACCGGTAGCAGTACTCGTAGAACGCGCTCAGCGCACTCACGTCGTGCGACTGCACGAGGCCCGCCGGCCCCGCCGCATCGAGCAGCCGGTCGGCCGCGCGCTGGAGGGCTTCGGTCGCGAACAGCTTCGTCGCCGCGCCCTCGACCCCGGGGAGCCGGCCCGAGGCCGCCACCCACGCCGCCCGGTTGGCGAGGAGATCGGTGACCTCGCAGTCGATCGCCAAGCGCACCAGCGCGTCGCGCCGGTCGGGGTCGTCGAGCAACGGGTGGCCGTCGTCGTCGACCGCATCGCGCGCGTGCGCCTCCGCGACGGTGAGCAGACGCTCGGCATCGCGCACCCCACCGGCGACGCCCCGCTCGAACGACAGCGCGACCAGCATCACCTGCCACCCCCCGTTCACTTCGCCGATCCGCCACTCGTCGTCGACGACCACACCGTCGTAGAAGGTGGTGTTCGTGCGCTTGCCGGACAGGGTGCGGATGGGCTGGAGCTCGAACCCGGGCGCCGACGTCGGCACGAGGAAGAACGTGAGCCCCTGGTGCTTGGGGACGTCGGGATCGGTGCGGGTGAGGAGGAACACCCACTCGGACTCCTCGGCCAGGCTGGTGAAGATCTTCTGGCCGTCGATGCGCCAACCGTCGCCGTCGCGCACCGCACGCGTGCGGGCGGCGGCGACGTCGGACCCGGAATCGGGCTCCGAGTACCCGAGTGCGATGAGTGCTTCGCCCGCGAGCAGCTTGGGCAGGACGTCGCGCCGCTGCATGTCGTTGCCCACGTGCGCGATGACCGACGCCACCATCGTGCAGATGCTCAGGCCGTCGTACGGTGCGCCGGCCAGCTCGAGCTCGCGGAACAGCAATGCCAGCTCCTCCGGCCCCCGCCCGCCGCCCCCGAGGGCCTCGGGCAACGCCTGCCGGATCCAGCCCTTGTCGGCCATCGCCCGGTGCAGCTCCCAGTCGTGCATGGTGCCGGTGTCGTGCGCGCGCTGGCGGCGTTCGTCGGTGAAGACCTGCGTCACCAGCGCGTGGACCTCGTTCGCGAACTGCGCCGCGGTGTCGGACTGCGTGAAGTCCACGTCAGCCCACCGCGGCGGTGCACTCGCCGTATCGCAGGTCGGCCAGGCGCGCGTACTCGCGCGCCGGCTCGCCCACGACGTTGGCCCAGCCCTTGGCCCTCCGGTAGAAGAGCTGGATGTCGTACTCCTCCATGAACCCGTAGCCGCCGTGGTAGTGGAGCGCGCGCGCCGCGGTGCGCTGCGCCTGCTCGGCGGCGAACAGGAAGGCCATGCCCGCCAGTTGGGCGGCGTCGGGGTGGTCGCCGTCGAACGCCCACGCCGCCTTGCGGGCGAGCAGCTGGGCCCCGTCGAGGGCGACCGCGACGTCGGCGAGCCCGTGCTGGAGGCTCTGGAACGAGCCGATGGGCACCCCGAACTGCTCGCGCTCGGTCACGTAGCGCACCCCGATGGCGAGCGCACCGAGCCCGAGCCCGACCAGCGCCGCCGCGGTCAGCACCCTCCACTCGTCGACCGCGTGCGCGTGGGCGGCGCGGGCGCCGTCGCCGGTGGCGAGGACGCGCCGGTCGCCGTCGCCGAGCGCGCGGTCGGCGAGCGGTGACGACGCGAGGTTCTCGATCAGCGCGCCGGGCTCCGACCTGACCAGCACCAGCTCCTCGCCGTCGAGCGCGACGACGTGCGCGGCGACCGCCCCGGCGGGCACCAGGCGGGCGACGCCGTCGCGTGCCGGCCGGAGGGCGACGGTGGCGATGGCGGCGCCGTCGACGATCGCGGCCGGGACGTCGTCACTCGTGACCGCGAGCACCCGAGCCGCGACCGCGTGCTCGACCAGCGGCGCCGGTGCCAGCCGGCGGCCGAGGGCCTCGACCGCGAGCGCCAGGTCGAGCATCGACGCGCCGGCGCCACCGGCGGATTCGGGCACGCCCATGCCCGGCGCGCCCATCGCGACCAGCTGCTCCCACAGCTCGGGCGAGAAGCCGCCGGGCTCGTGCTCGCGCAGCCGGTCGAGCGGGGCGAAGCGGTCCGCCAGGGCCCCGAACACGTCGACGATCGCGCGTTGCTCGACGCTGGGGTCCAGGTCCACCGGTTGTATATAACATACGCCGGTGCTCGACCCCACCTGCCTGGCGCCGCATGCGGTCGCGCGGTGGGCCGCCGCCACCCCGGCCGCGATCGCGCTCGAGCACGTCGACGGCACCACGCTGACCTACGCCGACCTGGACCGCCGCGCCCGGGCGTGGGCCGGCGCGCTGACCGCCGCCGGCGTCGCACCCGGCGACCACGTGGCCACCATGGTGCCGAACACCGCCGATGCCCACCTCGTGCTGCTCGCGCTGGCGTGGTTGCGCACGATCGAGGTGCCGCTCAACGTCGCGTTCACCGGCCGCATGCTCGAATACTCCTTGGCGCACGCCGACGTCACGACGCTGGTCGTCGCGCCCGAGTACGTCGACGCCGCGCGCGATGTCGAGGCCGGCGTCCCGGGACTGGCCCGGATCATCGTGCTCGACGACGCCACCCGCGCCGCGTTCGACGCCGCGGAGGCACCCACCGAGCTGGTGGGACCGCAGTACCGCGACGTGCACTCGCTCATGTTCACCTCGGGCACGACCGGCCCGTCGAAGGCGGTGCTCACGCCGTGGGCGGTCGTCTACCAGTTCTGGTCGTGGGTCCCGGAGGACGCGCTCGGTCACGGCGACGGCCTGTACTGCGCGATGCCCCTCTTCCACAACAGCGGGCGGTCGGCGTTCAACTACGCGATGGTGCGCGGCAGCCGCTTCGTGTTCCGCGACCGGTTCAGCGCCACCCACTTCTGGGACGACGTCGCCGAGACCGGCTGCGTGACCGCGGCCCTGGTGGGCCCGATGACCGCGTTGCTCTGGTCGGCCGAGCCCGACGACGCCGACGGCGACACGCCGCTGCGCAACGCGATCCTGGGCCCGATGATCCCGGAGATGGAGCAGTTCGAGGCCCGCTTCGGCGTGCGCGCCGCGACCGGCTACGGGCAGACCGAGGCCGGCATGGCGGTCACCACCGGCTGGGACCACGGGCCGTGGCAGAACTGCGGTCGCCGCCGTGAGGACTACCCGTGGCCGGAGGTGCGCGTCGTCGACGAGCACGACGAGCCGGTGCCCACCGGCGAGGTCGGCGAGCTGGTCGTCCGCAGCGCCGAGCCGTGGTCGTTGAACGTCGGGTACTACAAGATGCCCGAGCAGACCGCGGCCGCCTGGCGCAACGGGTGGTTCCACACCGGTGACGCGTTCCGCTGCGACGAGGACGGCTGGTATTACTTCGTCGACCGCCTGCGCGACACCATCCGCCGCCGGGGCGAGAACATCTCGTCGTTCGAGGTGGAGAACCTCGTGGCCGAGCACCCGGACGTCTTGGAGTGCGTCGCGATCGGTGTGCCCGCCGCGCTCGGCGACGACGAGGTGATGGTGGCCCTGATCGTGCGCGATCGCGCCGCGTTCGATCCCGAGGCGCTGCTCGCGTTCCTCGCGCCCCGCATGCCGAAGTTCATGCTGCCCCGCTACATCGAGGTGGTCGACGACCTGCCCCGCACCGAGGCGTCGATGCGGGTCCGCAAGCACGAGCTCCGGGCCCGGGGCGTGACCGCCGAGACCTGGGACCGCGACGCCGGGGCCTGACGGGCAGGCGCGGCGTATGCGAACATGTGTTCGTGTACGCCCGGGCGGTCGCCTCCATCCTCCACGCCGACCTCGACGCCTTCTTCGCCTCGGTCGAGCAGCGCGACGACCCACGTCTCCGAGGGCGACCCGTCCTCGTCGGCGGTGGCGTTGTCATGGCGGCGAGCTACGAGGCGCGGGCGTTCGGGGTCCGCGGTGCCATGGGCGGCCGTCAGGCACGTGCGCTCTGCCCCCACGCGGTGGTGGTCGCGCCCCGCATGGAGGCGTACACCGAGGCGAGCCGGGCGGTGTTCGACGTGTTCCGGGCCACGACCCCCCTGGTCGAGGGCATCTCGATCGACGAGGCCTTCCTCGACGTGGGCGGCCTGCGCCGGGTCTCGGGGACCCCCGAGGCCATCGCCGCGCAGCTGCGCCACGACGTGCTCGAGCGGGTGGGCCTGCGCATCACCGTGGGCGGCGGGCGCACGAAGTTCCTGGCCAAGGTGGCGTCGCGCGTGGCGAAGCCCGACGGCCTGCTCATCGTCCCGCCCGAGCACGAGCTCGCGTTCCTGCACGCGTTGACCGTCGACCGGCTGTGGGGCGTCGGGCCCGCGACCGCGGCCAAGCTCCACGATCGCGGGATCACCCTGGTCGGGCAGGTCGCGCAGCTCGGCGAGGACAGGTTGGTCGCGATGCTCGGCGCGGCGACCGGCCGGCACCTGCACGCGCTCGCGCACAACCGCGACCCGCGCCCGGTGCAGCCGGGACGCCGCCGCCGCTCCATGGGCGCGCAGCGTGCGCTCGGGCGCGGCCGCCGGCCGCGGGAGGAGGTCGCGGCCATGCTCGATTCGCTGCTCGACGGCGTGACGCGCCGGCTGCGCAGCGCGAACGTCGTGGGCCACACCGTCGTCCTCCGGCTCCGGTTCGACGACTTCACGCGGATCACCCGGTCGTCGACGCTCGCGGCCCCGACCGCGGAGACCCAGCCGCTGCGCGAGGCGCTGCGCCGGCTCCTGGCCGACGCGCAGCCGACGATCGCGGCGCGTGGGCTTACCCTGATCGGTCTGGCGGTGGCCAACCTGAGCGACGCCGACGCGGTGCAGCTGCGCCTGCCGTTCGACGGTGGAACCGGCGACGCCCTCGACCACGCGCTCGATGCCGTGCGAGAGCGCTTCGGCGGCCGGTCGATCGGGCGCGCCGCCCTGCTCGGCCGC
>DATBBL010000199.1:0-5842 GCA_036271015.1 Acidimicrobiia bacterium | reverse complement strand
GAGTTCCTCGAGCGGCTCGGCCTGGCCTCGCTCGACGGCCTCCCGCCGCTGGGCGACTTCGTGCCCGACCCCTCGGTGGTCGAGGCGCTCGAGCGGGGGCTGCGCATCAGCGACGACCCGCAGGAGCCGGGGCCGGTTGACACGGATGCCGACGCCGACGCCGAGGCGGGCGCCGACGCCACCCCCGCGTCCGATTGACCCGGTCGTGCCCGAGCGTCCCGACGGCGAGCGACTGCAGAAGGTCCTGGCGCGCGCCGGCCTGGGGTCTCGCCGCGTGTGCGAGGAGCTCATCGCCGAGGGCCGGGTCACCGTCAACGGCGAGGTCGCGGTGCTCGGGCGCCGGGTCGACGTCGAGGCCGACGCCATCGCGCTCGACGGCGTCACCGTGGTCGTGCGGGACGACCTCGTCTACTACCTCCTGAACAAGCCCGCCGGGTTCGTGAGCACCGCGTCCGACCCCGAGGGACGCCCGACCGTCGTCGAGCTGGTCCCGGACACGCCGCGCGTGTTCCCCGTGGGCCGGCTCGACTACGAGACCGAAGGGCTCCTGCTCCTCACCAACGACGGCGAGCTCACTCAGCTGCTCACCCACCCGAGCTTCGGTGTGGTGAAGACCTACTTCGCGGAGGTCGAGGGCGATCCGGCGCCGGTCGCGGTCCGACGCCTGCGCGAGGGGGTGGAGCTCGACGACGGCGTCACCGCGCCCGCACGCGTGAAGGTGGTGCAGCGGCGCGCGACGTCGGCCGCGGTCGAGATCGGCATCCACGAGGGCCGCAACCGCCAGGTGCGCCGGATGTGCGAGGCGGTCGGTCATCCGGTGCGCCGACTGGTGCGCACGCGCATCGGGCCGCTGCACGACCGTCGGCTCCAGCCCGGCGAGTGGCGACCGCTGTCGGCGGGGGAGGTGCGGCGGCTCTACGAGGCGGCGGCGAGCGAGGCGAACAGCCGGGGAGGCGAGAACGCACCGGGCTAACCTGCTTCTCCCGATGAGACTCCAGGCGCTGCGGGGCGCGATCACCTGCACCGAGGACTCGAAGGCCGAGATCGACGCCAAGACGGCGCGGTTGGTGAAGGAGCTCTTCGCCCGCAACGAGCTGGCCCACGACGACGTCGTCAGCATCATCTTCACCACCACCCCCGACCTCACCGCCGAGTTCCCGGCGAGCGCCGCGCGCACCGCGTTCGGCCTCGACGGCGTCGCGCTGCTCGGCGCCCAGGAGCAGGCCGTCCCGCACGGCACGCCGCACTGCATCCGGGTGCTCGTGCACTGCTACTCCGACCGGTCCCGCGACGAGCTCCGCCACGTGTTCCTCGAGGGTGCGACGGCGTTGCGGACCGACCTCGTCGACGCCGACTGACGTTCGCGACCGTCGTGGCCGCCCCGAAGTCCGTCGCGCTGATCGGCACCGGTCTCATCGGTGGCTCGATCGGGCTCGCCCTGCGCCGCGAGGGTCTCGCCGTGCGCGGCTTCGACCACGACCCGGCGCGGGCCGAGGCCGCCGAGGCCCTGGGCGCGGTCGACGCGGTCTGCGCCGACGTCGCCGACGCGGTGGCCGGGGCCGACCTGGTGGTGGTCGCGGTGCCGGTGGGCCACGTGGCCGAGGTCGTGCTCGACGCGCTCGACGCGGGCGCGGCGCTGGTCACCGACGTCGGCTCGGTGAAGGCACCGGTCGTGGCCACGGTGGAAGCGGCCCGCCCCGAGCTCGCGGCGCGCTTCGTCGGTGGTCACCCGATGGCGGGCTCCGAGCAGGAGGGCCTCGCCGGGGCCAGCGCCGACCTGTTCGTCGGCGCCACCTGGGTGCTCACGCCCACCGAGCGCACCGACCCGCAGGTGTTCGCCGAGGTGCGCGCGTGGGTGGCGGGATTCGGCGCCGAGGCGATCGCGGTGGCGCCGGAGTTGCACGACGCGTTGGTCGCGGTCGTGAGCCACGTGCCCCAGCTGGCCGCCTCGACGTTGATGAACGTGGCCAGCGCCGGGAGCGACGAGCACGCGGTCATGTTGCGCCTGGCCGCCGGCGGGTTCCGCGACATGACCCGCATCGCGTCGAGCCATCCCGCGATCTGGCCCGACATCTGCCTCGCCAACCGGGACGCGATCGTCGGCGCGCTGGACCGCTACCTGGACGAGCTCGCCCGGGTGCGCGCCATCGTCGCCGCCGGCGACCGCCGCGACCTGCTCGCGCTGCTGGAGTCGGCCCGTCTCGCCCGCCGCAACCTGCCGACCGGCATCCCCACCGACACCACGATGTTCGAGCTGCGCATCCCGGTGCCCGACCGCGAAGGCGTGATCGCCGAGGTGTCGACCTTGGCCGCGCGCTTCGCCGTCAACATCGCCGACCTCGAGATCGCGCACTCGCTCGAAGGCCGCAGCGGTGTGCTGGTGCTGGTCGTCGCCGAGCACGGGCTCGACGCGTTCGAGCACGCACTGCTCGAGCACGGCTACCACGTGTCACGGACGCCGCTCTCGTGAGGATCCCGGCGTGAGCGTGCCGACCGATCTGGTCCTCAGCGGCCCGCATCCCCTGCGCGGGCGGCTCCGGGTGCCCGGCGACAAGGGCATGTCGCACCGCGCGCTCCTGTTCGCGGCCATGGCCGACGGCCGGTCGCGTGTGATGGGCCTGGCCGGTGGCGACGACGTGTCCCGCACCCGCGGCGCCCTCGCGCAGCTGGGGGTCGATAGCACCGTCGCGGGGTCGGCGGTGACCGTCGCGGGGCGCAGCGTCACCGGGTTCACCGAACCGACGGGCATCCTCGACTGCGGCAACTCCGGCACCACCATCCGCCTGCTGAGCGGCCTCCTCGCCGGGCGGCCCTTCCTCAGCGTGCTGACCGGGGACGACTCGCTGGTGCGACGACCGATGGCGCGGGTCGTCGCGCCGCTGCGCGCCATGGGTGCGCGGGTCGACGGGCGCGCCGACGGAACGATGCCGCCGCTCACCGTGCGCGGCGGCGGTCTGATCGGCACCACCCATTTGTTGACGGTGGCGAGCGCGCAGGTCAAGACCGCGGTGCTCCTCGCCGGGCTGCAGGCCGACGGCACCACCGAGATCTCCGAGCCGGCGCCCAGTCGTGACCACACCGAGCGGATGCTCGCCGCGCTCGGCGCGCCGATCATCCGGGTCGACGAGCGCGCGGTGCGGGTCACCGCCGGCGCGCCCCAGCCCTTCGACTTCGACGTGCCCGGCGATCCGTCGTCGGCCGCGTTCTGGGTGGTCGCAGCCACCATCACGCCCGGGTCCGAGCTCGTGGTGGAGGACGTCGCGCTGAACCCGGCGCGCATCGCGTTCGTCGACGTGTTGGTGCGCATGGGTGCGGCGATCGAGATGGTGACGACGGGCGAACGGCTCGGCGAACCGGTCGGGGAGCTGCGGGTCCGCTCGGCTCCGTTGCACGGCACGACGGTCGAAGGTGCCACCATCCCGTGGGTGATCGACGAGATCCCGGCCCTGGCGGTGGCGGCGGCGTTCGCCGACGGCGTCACCGAGTTCCGCGACGCGGGCGAGCTGCGGGTGAAGGAGAGCGACCGCATCGCCACCGTCGGCGAGCTCGTGACCCGCCTCGGGGTGGGAGTCGAGTCGGGCGCCGATCATCTCGTGGTGCGGGGCGGCAGGCCGGCGCCGGCCGCGCTCGACAGCCACGGCGATCACCGGGTGGCGATGGCGGGCGCGGTGGCCGCCAACGCGCTCGAGGGCGAGATGGTGGTACGGGGCTGGCGGGCGGTGGCGAGCTCGTACCCGGAGTTCACCGAGGACCTGGCCACCCTCACCGGGGGCGCGACACGGTGAGTCCGGGTGCGCGGGTGATCGCGATCGACGGGCCGGCGGGGTCGGGGAAGTCGACGGTGGCGCGTGGTGTGGCCGCCGCGCTCGGGCTGCCGACGCTCGACACCGGCGCGATGTACCGCGCGGTGGCACTGGCCGCGCTCGAGGCCGGTGTCGACCTCGACGACGGCGATGCGGTCGCGGCGATCGCGAGGGCGGCGCGCCTCGACTTCGACGATGGTCGCATTGAGCTCGACGGCCGTGACGTCTCGAAGGAGATCCGTGGGCCGCGCGTCACCGGCGTCGTGTCGCAGGTGTCGTCGCATCCGGGGGTGCGCGCCGTGCTCGTGGAACGTCAGCGGTCGTGGGTGGCGGAGCACGGCGGGGGAGTGGTGGAGGGTCGCGACATCGGCACGGTCGTGCTCACCGACGCGCCGGTCAAGGTGTTCATCACGGCCCGCGACGACATCCGTGCGGCCCGCCGGCAGGGCGACGAGGCGGCGGCGGCCCGCCGCGTGACCGTCGGCGACGTCCAGCGGGCGCTGGAGGACCGGGACCGGGCCGACTCGACCCTCGGTCGCGCGACCCGTCCCGAAGACGCCGCCGCCGATGCCATCGTCATCGACACCAGCGACGTTGCCGCCGACGACGTGATCGCGCAGGTCGTCGCCCGGGCCGAGCAGGCCTTCCGGTGACGTTCTACCAATTCGCGCGCGGCATCGTGCTCAGCCTGTTCAAGGTGGTGTTCCGGGTGCGGGTGGTGGGGAGGGAGCGCGTCCCCCAGGAGGGCGCGTACATCGTGGCCCCGACGCACCGGTCGATCCTCGACATCCCCTTCGCCGCCTTCATCACCGGCCGCACGGTGCGGTTCCTGGCCAAGGACGACCTGTTCTCGACCCCGTTGGGTCGCCGGTTGTTCGACGCGCTCGGCGCGGTGGAGGTCGAACGGGGCACGGCCGATCGTGCCGCGCTCCGGGCGCTGGAGGACGCGCTCGCGGCCGGGTCGCCGGTGGCGGTGTTCCCGGAGGGCACCCGGAGATCGGGGCCCGAGATCGGCGAGCTCTACGCCGGCGCCGCGTTCCTCGCCATCAAGCTGGGCGTGCCGATCGTGCCCGTCGGTGTTGGCGGGAGCGAGCACATCCTGCCCAAGGGCAAGCTCCTCCCGCGCATCCATCGGGTGGCGGTGTCGGTCGGGCATCCCATCCATCCGCCGGTGCTCGACGGCCGCGCCCGGCGCGCCGCGGCGACGAAGCTCACCGAGGAGCTGCGCGTCGAGCTGCAGCGCTGCTTCGACGACGCCGAACGGCTCGCGCGCTGAGGCGGGTCAGCCCGCCAGGACTCCCGACGCGTCGACGCGCCGATCGTCGGTGAACGCGCCACCCGCGGCGTCGGGCACCGCACCGCCGAACAGCACCGGGGCGGCGACGTCGAAGGTGGTCATCAGCTCGCGCAGCTCCCGTGGTGGCGGAAAGTACTCGTCCTCCTCGGTGACGTGCACCGGGACGACACCCCCGCTCGGAGCAAGCCGGGCGATGACCGCCTGCACCAGGTCCTCGGGCGCGCTCGCGCCGGCGGTGACGCCGACGACGCGCGCGTCGCCGAGCGCGTCGGCGTCGAGCTCGTCGGGCCCGTCGATGCGCAGCACGGTCGGGCACCCGGCCGCGGCGGCGACCTTCGCCAGCGCGAGCGTGTTCGACGAGTTGGCGCTCCCGATCACCACGATGGCGTCGGCCTCCGCCGCGATTGCCTGCAGCGCGGCCTGCCGGTTGGTGGTGGCGAAGCACAGGTCGTTGCGGGCGGCGGTCCACAGCTCCGGGTACGCGGCCCGGGCGCGGTCCATGATCCCCTCCCAGTCGTGGATGGAGAGGGTGGTCTGCGCGAGGAGCGCGACCTTGGAGGGGTCACCCACCTCGGGCAGCACGTCGCCGAGGTCGTCTTCGTGCTCGACCAACCGGATGGCGTCGGGCGCGACCGCCAGGGTTCCGGTCGCCTCGTCGTGGCCACGGTGGCCCACATAGAGGACGGTGAAGCCCTTCCCGGCCCGGACCTTGGCCTCGTGGTGGACCTTGGTGACGAGCGGG
>DATBBL010000198.1:0-11589 GCA_036271015.1 Acidimicrobiia bacterium | reverse complement strand
GACGTGCTGGCGCGCGGAGGCGCCGTCGGCCTGGTCCCCGAGCGCGACGCCGCGGCGGTGTCCGAGCTGATCTTCACGTCGGGCACGGAGGCGACACCCAAGGCGATCATGCACACCGAGCAGACGACCAACTTCAGCGTGCGCGTCGCCGCGACCGACATGCAGATCACCGGCGAGGACGTGGTCTGGATGCCGTCGCCGCTCGGCCACAGCACCGGGTTCAACTACGGCCTCCGGTTCGCGCTCTATCACGGCCTGCCCCTGGTGCTCCAGGACCGGTGGGACGCGGCCGTGGCCGCCGACCTCGTGCTGCGGGAGCGGTGCTCGTACACCCTCGCGGCGACGACGTTCCTGCGCGAGCTGGTGGCCGAGACGGCGCGCCGGGGTGGGCGTCTCGACGTGCTCCGCTGCTTCGGTTGTGGCGGCGCACCGGTGCCGCCCGCGCTGGTCGAGGAGGCGGAGACCCATGGGATCCGCGCGCTCCGCCTCTACGGCTCCACCGAAGCGCTCGTCGCGACGTGGAACCGTCCGGACGCGTCGCGTGACGCACGCGTGCACACCGATGGCACTCCGATGACCGGGGTCGAGGTCGAGCTCCGCGAGGGGGAGATCTTCGTCCGCGGACCGAACACGTGCGTCGGTTTCTTCGCCGATCCGGAGCGCACCGCCGCCACCTTCGACGACGAGGGGTGGGTGCGCTCGGGTGACCTCGCCACGCTCGACCACCGCCAGCAGCTCAGCATCGTCGGGCGCAAGAAGGAGCTGATCATCCGGGGCGGGATGAACATCACGCCGCGCGAGCTGGAGGACCTGGTCAACGGGTTCGACGAGGTGGCGACGGTCGCGGTGGTCGGCACCGCCGACGAGCGACTCGGCGAGGTCGTCTGTGCGTGCGTGGTGTTGCGTCCGGGCACTGCCCTCGACCTCGAGACCGTGGTCGCGCGACTCCGCGCCGCCGGGGTCGCCACCTACAAGCTCCCGCAACGGCTCGAGGTGCTCACCGAGCTGCCCACCACCGCGTCGGGCAAGATCCAGAAGCACGAGATCCTCCGCCGCCTCGAGGAGTCCGCATGACCCCGCCCGAATCCGGCCCGCTCATCACCCGGCGCGACGCGGTGGAGGGCACTGATCACGTGGCGGCGACGCTGGTGCTGAACCGACCCGAGCAGCTCAACGCGATCGACTGGCCGATGCTCGACGCGATCGACATCGCGCTCGACGACGTCGCCGACGACCCCTCGGTGCGCGGCGTCCTCGTCACCGGTGCCGGTCGGGCGTTCTCGGCGGGCGGGGATCTCGTCGGCTATCAGACGCTCCAGCGCGACCGCCAGCGGTTCCCGCGCTTCGTCGCCGAGCTGCACCGCATCTTCGGGCGCCTGCGCACCTTGCCGGTGCCGGTGGTGGCCCTGGTGAACGGCGTCGCCGCCGCCGGCGGCCTGGAGCTGCTCCTGAACTGTGACTTCGCCCTCGCCGCGCGCTCGGCCCGCATCGGCGATGCCCACCTCAACTTCGGGCAGATGGGTGGCGGCGGCGCGCTCACGCTGCTGCCCCGGGCGGTGGGCAGGGCCCGGGCCAGCGAGCTGGTGTTCACCGGCCGGTTCCTCGACGCGACCGAGGCCGCGGAGTGGGGTCTGGTCAACGGGGTGGTCGACGACGACGCGCTCGAGGGCGCCGGCGCCGAGCTGGTGGCGAGCTTCGCGACCAAGAGCCCGTTGGCGATGGCGAACGCCAAGGACGTCATGACCTCGCTCTGGGACGACAACGGCAGCGTCGCGGCCGGGTTGCGCTACGAACGGGAACGGAACTCGTACTACTGCCTGACCTCGGACGATGCGGTCGAGGGACTCGCCGCCTTCGCGGAGAAGCGACCACCGGAGTTCCGGGGCTCGTGAGCTTCCCCGCGCCGGTGCCCGACGAGGACACCCGGCCGTTCCTCGATGCGCTCCGCCGGCACGTCGTCGTCGTCCAGCAGTGCGACGCGTGCGGGCGGGTTCGCTTTCCACCCATGCCCGCGTGCCCGTGGTGCGGCGCACCCGATGCTCACTGGACCACTGCGTCGGGGGAGGGGCGCGTGTACTCGTGGGTCGGGGTGCGGCGCGCGCTCACACCCGCGCTCGAAGCCGAGGTCCCGTACACGATCGCCGCCGTCGATCTCGCCGAAGGCGCCCGCGTGTTCGGCCGGCTCGAGGGCCCGGAGCCGACGTCGCCCGGTGCGGCGGTCACCGCGACCTTCGTGGATCACGACGAGTGGACCGAGCTGCGCTTCCGCCCGGTCGAGGTGGCCGAGTGAGCGACGGGCGCTCGGCCGCGGTGGTCGGCGTCGGGTACACGCCGTTCTCCCGCGACTCCGGACGCTCGGTGCTCGACCTCGCCCGCGCCGCGTCGGCCGACGCGCTCGCGGACGCCGGTCTGCGTGGCGCCGACGTCGACGGCATCGGCAGCTTCATGGTGATGCACGACTCGGTGAAGTGCCAGGCCGTCGCCACGACGCTGGCGGTACCGGGGCTGCGGTGGTCGGTCGACCTCGACCTGGGCGGGCAGGCACCCTGCCACCTCGTGGGCCTGGCCGCCTCGGCGATCGAGTCGGGGCACGCCGACGTGGTCGTCCTCTACCGGGCGATGAACGGGCGATCGGGCTCGCGGGTCGGCACCATGACCTTCGATGGACCGGCCGCGTCGTGGCGCTATCCGATCGGCTACGACGCGTACCTCATGTACGTGGCGATGTGGGCCCAGCGGTTCCTCGCCGAGACCGGCCAGGGCGGCGAGGATCTCGGCGCGGTGGCCGTCGCTCAGCGCGCGTACGCCGTCGACAACGAGCGCGCCGTACGGCGCCGTGCGCTCACGACGGCGGACTACGCGGCCGCCCCCGTGGTGGTGTCCCCGTTCCGCGCCGACGACTGCACCGTCGAAGTCGACGGTGCGGCGGCGCTCGTGCTCACGACCGTCGACCGGGCGCGGGACCTGGCGCGTCCGCCGGTGCTGGTCGCGTCCTCCGTCTACCGCGCCGGTCCGCGCTCAGGGCTCGACATCGGCGACCATCTGCTCTGGGACGACTACACGCGCAACTACACCAACCTCCTGCGGGAGGAGCTCTTCGCCCGCGCCGGTCTGGCGTCGGGCGACGTCGACCTGGCTGAGATCTACGACTGCTTCTCCAGCACGGTGCTCATGGGGCTCGAGGGGTTGGGCTTCTGCGAGCGGGGCGGCTCGGGCGCGTTCGTGCGCAGCGGCGCGACCCGGCGCGACGGCGCGCTCCCGGTGAACACACACGGTGGGCTCTTGGCGGAGGGCTACCTGCACGGGATGAACACGGTGGCGGAGGCGGTCCTCCAGGTGCAGGGCCGGGGTGGGGTTCGTCAGGCGCCACGGCACGAGGTGTGCGCGGTCACGTCGGGCGCGTTGATGGACGGCTCCGCGCTCCTGTTGACCGCGGCTCGATGAGCGCGCTTCTGATCGTGGTGATCGACGTCGACCCCGAGCACGAGGCCGAGTTCAACCGCTGGTACGACGAGGAGCACATCCCCGAGAAGCGGGCGACGCCCGGCTTCCGGTCGGCGCGCCGCTACGCGAGCCACGACCGGCCGGGGCGGTACCTCGCGCTCTACGAGGTCGACGACGCTGACGTGGTCACCAGTGCCGAGTACATGGCGCAGCCGATGAGCGAGTGGGCGCAGGTGGTGATGGCCACGTGGCACCTCGTCGAGCGCTCGGTGTGGACCGAGCTCGACGACGGGTAGGTGCCGCGGAGCCGCGGACGGGAGTGCGAGCGCGCTACGACACCACGTCGGCCCGCGCCGCGACGATCGCGCCCAGACGCGTCTCGACCTCCGGTATGTGGTGGTCGTCGGTGAACACATACGGGCGGCCGAGACGGATGGCGTCGACCACGTTGGCCGCCACCTGTTCGGGCCCGACCGTTCCCAACGGGTTGAGGCCGGTCTTGATCATGCCGGGCATCACCACGCTCACGCCGACGGGCGCGTCGATCGCCGCCAGCTCGGCGCGCAAGCCGTCGGAGAGGCCGAGGACGGCGTGCTTCGAGGCGGTGTAGGGCCCGATGCCGGGGATCGCGGTGACCGCGGCCATCGACGCGGTGTTCACCACGTGCCCGGGCTCGCCCGACGCGAGGATGCGGGGCACGAACGAGCGGATCCCGTGGATCACGCCCCAGAGGTCGACGTTGATCACCCGGTGCCATTCGGCGAGCGGCAGCTCCCACGAGTTGCCCTGCACGACGATGCCGGCATTGTTGACGGCGACGTGCAACTTCCCGAAGTGCTCGACGGCGGCATCGGCCGCGCGCTCGACCGCGTCGGGGTCGGTGACATCGACCACCAGCGCCCGGACGTCGGCCCCGCCATCGGCGAGCCGCTCGGCGTGCGCGGCGAGGTGCGCCTCGTCGACGTCGGTCATGAGCACCCGCATGCCCGCGGCGACGAACGCCTCGGTGACCGCGAGACCGATCCCGCTCGCGGCGCCGGTCACCACCGCTCGCCGGTCGGCCAGGTCGTACGGATCCTTCGCCATCTCGCACGTCCTCCTCTGCACACCGCGCTCAGCCGCGGCGGACGCTAGCCCAAGCGGGAACCGGGAAGTGGGCCCGGCCGTGGCCGTCGTGGATTGACGATGGCTCGGTGCGGGACCGAAGCTACGAAGCGGCGGCGTCGGGGAACGCGAGCCTCACGGCCTCGCGAAATTCGACCAGGGTGCGTGTCATGGCTGACAAGGACGACCTCGAGTTCACCTATTCTTTGATCGACCGCGTGTTCCGGCTGAGCATGGGCGAGCTGGCGGACTTCAGCGGCGCGATGTACGACGGTGACTTCTCGCTCACCCTCGAAGAGGCTCAGACCCGCAAGCACGACTACATCGTCGAGCGGCTCGGGATCGGACCGGGCCGGCGCGTGCTCGACGTCGGCTGCGGGTGGGGCCCGTTGCTCGACGTCATCCGGCGTCGTCGCGCCCGCGGCGTCGGGGTCACGCTCTCCTCGGCTCAGGCGGCGGCGTGCCGTCGCAACGGCCTCGATGTCCATCTCTTCGACGGGCGGCTCCTCACCCCGGAGAGCTTCGGGCCCTTCGACGCGGTGGCGAGTCTGGGCGCGTTCGAGCACTTCTGCTCGCCGGAGGAGTACACGGCCGGACGGCAGGAGGCGGTCTACCGCGACGTCTTCGCTCGCGTCGCGAACGTCCTGCCGGATTCGGGTCGCTTCTACCTGCAGACGATGGTCTTCGGTCGCAACATGATCCCGCTCGATGACGTCGACATCGACGCGCCGCGCGACTCCGACGCCTGGTACCTCGCCCTGCTCGGCCGCCAGTTCCCCGGTTCATGGCTTCCCCTCGGGCTGGAGCAGATCGTCGAGTGCGCCGAGCCTCACTTCCGCCTCGTGTCGAGCTCGAACGGCCGGCTCGACTACCTCGAGACCATCCGGCAGTGGCGAACGCGGTTCGCGGCGCCGAGCGTCCGGAAGTCGCTGCTGAAGCTTCGGCTCGCGCCCCGCTGGCTCACCAGCGCCGACTTCCGGCTCGCGTTCACCTCGGGCGTGAGCGCCAACAGCGTGTGCTTCGAGCGGGAGCTGTTGGACCACTACCGACTCGTGTTCGAGAAGCAGTGACCGGTGCCCCTACGAGGTGGCGCGCAACGCGAGCGTGAACAGGGTGGCGGCACCGAGGGCCGCCGCGACCCGCACATGGTTCGCGGTCGTCCAGGTCGACACGTAGCGAGCACCGGCGAGCGGGAGCAGGCGATCAGCCGTGCTGAGACTCAGCGCGGCTCGGTGTGGGCCCGCAGGAACGCGGTCGCGTCCTCCCAGGAGGCGCGATCGGCGTCCTCGTTGCGCATGTCGCCCCACGGAGCGGTGAAGGAGTGCGTCGCACCCGGGTAGAGGCGCACCTCGGCGTCGACGTCCCAGCGGTCGATCCGGGCCCGCACGTCCTCGAGCAGCTCCGGCGGCATCACGAAGTCGTCCTCGCCGTAGATGAACAGGGTCGGGCAGGTGAGCTGCCAGAGCAGGTCGACGGGGTGGACCGGCGTGGCCGGACCGAGCTCGTCGAACACCGGTTGGCTCGGGAAGAACAGCACCGCGGCGGCCAGGTCGCCGCGGAGGCACGCCGCGAGCCAGGCGAGGGTCCCGCCGGTGCAGTAGCCCCACACCGCCACGCGTCGCGGATCGATCTCCGGCGATGCCTGCAGCGCGTCGACCGCACCTGCGAGCTCACGGCTCGCCCGGGTGAAGTCGAGTCGGGCGATGTGCTCGATCACCTCGTCGAACTGGTCGTAGCTCTCGCGGTTCGTCGGACCGTGGCCGTAGTAGTAGTCCGGCACGACGGACGCGTATCCGAGGTCGGCCAGGCGTCCTTGCACGCCATGGATGAACGGGTTCGGGCCGTAGGCCTCGGCCCCGAGCACGACCGCCGGATGCGGCCCGCGACCGGCGGGCATGACCAGGGAGAGCGAGCCGTCGCGCAGAGGAGCGGTCAACGCGGCACCACGGTGACGGCAGGTGGCTCGGGTGCAATGGTCGAGGTCATGCCGTCCTCCCGTCCAGGGCACCTTCCGCGAGCAGCTCCATGGGGTCGCGCATGCGCACCATCCCGAGGTAGCCGCCGCCTTCGGCGATGGCGTCGTGGATCGCGTAGCCGAGGAGCTCCTGGGCGGTCGGCGACAACGTCCGCGCCACCGCCGGTGGTACCGCCAGGGAGTTGTTCTCCTCGGTGCGCAACCAGCCGAGCGTGTAGCTGACGTGCACGCCGAGCCGCCACTCGTCGGCGGTGCCGTTGGTTCCCGCGAAGTGGATGGTCGAGCCGAGGTACATCACCGCGCCGCCGGCCGGCACCTCGGCGGCGACGATCTCGTCGTCGAGGGGCTGACGCTCGCGCGGCCACCGGTGACTGCCGGGGACCACACGCGTCGCGCCGTTGTCCGCACGGAAGTCGACGAGGGCGAGCAAGGATGCGATCTGCAGCTCGTCGTGCGGGCGCGGGAAGTGCGGCCACACGTCCTCGTCGCGATGCGGGATCTGGGCTTCCGCGCCGGGGCCCCGTGCGATCAGGTGACCGAGGTTGAGGCGATACCGCGAGCACGACGGCAGCAGGATCTCGTCGCAGAGGTGCCGGTAGGTGTGATGGGTCATCACCTCGTTGGCGAACGTCGGCGAGACCGCGGCCAGCGCCGACACGTGCTTGGTGCAGGGCCCGAAGAAGGCCTGGATCATCGGGTTGATGGTGCGCATCCCGGGCTCGGCGGCCGCGACCGCGTCGGCCACCTCGGCGTTGACCGCGTCGACCGTCGCCTCCGGGACGAACCGGTCGACGAGGACGGCGCCGTCGGCGCGGAGAGCGTCGGTGATCGCCGCGTCGTCGGTGGTGTCGGGGAAGCGGGCGATCGTGGCCACGGACTACTCCTGCGCCCGGGGGAGCACGACGGTGGCCACGTGCTCCAGGTACGGCCACGCGATCTCGGGCGGGATGCCGCCGCAGAGCGGCATGAGCATGAGCATGCCGCCGTTGCGCACCATCTCCGCGGCCTCGTCGGTGCTGTAGATCTTGTGGGCCGGCGACGTGGCCCGCAGCTCGTCGACCGTCTGCGCGTGCGAGATGCTCGCGGTGGTCTCGTCGCCCGGGTTCCACGCTCCGTACATCTTCACGTCGTGCAGGATGTACTCGCCGATCTCGTCCCACGCCTTGTCGACGTCGTCGGCGACGAACATGGTGGTGGGCGTGTCATGGGAGGGCAGCTGGATCATCCCCGGCTCGTACCCGTGCTCGCGGCACGACTCCTCGTAGGCCTCCCGCATTCCCGGGAGATTGCTCTGGGCCAGGAAGCCGAGGCCGTAGCGGCCGGCGCGCTTGGCCGCGGCGATCGAGCCGCCACCCCAACTGATGGCGGGTCCACCCGGTGTCACCGGCGGCGGCGTGACGTGGATGCGCCGGCCCTCGTACACGAACGGCTCGCCCGTGCGTGCTTGCAACAGCAGCTGGAGCTTCTCCTCGGCGATGTGGCCGCGCTGCTTCATGTCGAGGCCGTACTGCTCGAACTCCTCCGGGCGGTAACCGATGCCGAACACGTACGACACCCGACCGCCGCTGATGATGTCGAGGACGTTCATGTCCTCGGCGAGTCGGATCGGGTCGTAGAAGGGCAGGAGCGCGGCGGCCAGGCTGATGTAGAGCTGCTGCGTGCGCGCCGCGATCGCCGACGCCAGCAGCATGGGGGACGGGATGTAGCCGTCGGGCGAGGTGTGGTGCTCGGAGATCACCGCGGCGACGCCGCCGCGGCTCTCGGCCCAGGCCGCCATCTCGATCGCAGCCCGGTAGAGGTCTGTGGTCGACCCGCCGAACTCGGGCGCGCGCATGTCGAAGCGCATCGTGAACATGCGGAGCAGGCTTGCGCGCCGGGTGCCCGGGCGTCAAAGCGCGGGCCCGAACGGGTCAGAACGTGAGCACGCCCCGGGCGAGGGTTCCGCCGTGCATGTCCTCGACCACGGTGTGGAACTGCTCCATCGGGTACGTCTTGCTCACCATCCGGTCGAGATCGAGCAGACCCTTCTTGTAGAGGCCGACGATCACCGGGATGTCGCGCTGGGCCCGCACCCCGCCGGCCCGGCTGCCGATGATGCCGCGGTCGACCTGGGTGAGGTGGGTGATGGGGACGTCGTAGGTGACGCCCGGGGCCGGCACGCCGACCTGCACGCACACGCCGCCCCAGTCGAGGACCTGCACCGCCTGCGACGTGACCGCTGGGTGTCCGACGCACTCGAACGACCAGTTCACGCCGCCGGCGCCGAAGGGCCCCTCGGGCATCTCGGGCGTGAACGGCAGCAGCTCGTGGATGGCCTGCACCGCGTCGGTCTCGGCCGCGTTGATGAAGTGCGTCGCCCCGAGCTCGAGCGCCAGCTCGCCCTTCGACGCCACCGTGTCGACGGCGATGATGTGGTTGGCGGCCTTGATCCGCAGGGCCTGGATGGTCGAGAGCCCCACGCCGCCGGCACCGAACACGGCGGCGTTGTCGCCCGGCTGCACGTTGGCCCGGTTGAACACCGAGCCCATGCCGGTCACGACGCCGCAGGCGATCAGGCACGCCGAGGTGAGCGGCACCTCCGGGTCGATCGGGACCGCCTGCACCTCCTTCACCAGGGTCATCTCCGCGAACGACGAGGTGGCGGCGAAGTTGCCGGCGGGCTCGCCGCCGACGGTGAAGATCTCGCGGCGGTTGCCGAGGGTCTTGCGACACCAGGTGGGCTTGCCGACCGAGCACTGGTCGCAGATGCCGCAGTTGGAGACGGTGGCGATGACCACGTGGTCGCCCGGCTTCACCCGGCTGACCAGGGAGCCGACCGCTTCGACGACGCCGGCCCCCTCGTGGCCCATCAGTGAGGGCGCGGGCCACGGGATGGTGCCGTCGAGGAGGCTCACGTCGCTGTGGCAGACCCCCGCCGCGACCAGCCGCACCAGCACCTCGTTGGGCCCGGGATCGATCACCTCGACGTCGTTGCGGACCTCGGCACCTTCACCTGTGAACACGATTCCACGCATGGGCGAAACCCTACCGCCCGGACCTGACGACCCGTCAGATCGCCGCTGGCGGAGGACCTACGTTGGAGCGTGCCAGGGTGCCGTCGCGTCCCGGGAGGTGTTCGGCTCCCATGTCACCTCGTGTCGCGACCCTCGTCTCGGTGAACGTCGGCATGCCCCGAGAAGTCAGTTGGCAGGGCCGGACCGTCTTCACGGGAATCTGGAAGGAGGCGGTGCAGGGCGCGCGTCAGGTCCGGCGGCTGAACGTCGACGGCGACGGCCAGGGCGATCTCGCCGGGCACGGCGGCGAGCAACGAGCCGTGTACGTCTACCAGCTCGACTCCTACCGCTATTGGGGCGAGCAGCTCCACCGCGACGACTTCGTCTTCGGCCAGTTCGGTGAGAACTTCACCGTCGACGGGCTCGGCGACGACGAGGTGTGCGTCGGCGACCGGTACCGCATCGGCTCGGCCCTGTTCGAGGTCACACAGCCGCGGGTCACGTGCTACCGGGTCGGCATTCGCATGGACGAGCCTCGCATGCCCGCGCTGCTCACCGGTCACGGTCGCCCCGGCTTCTACCTCCGAGTCCTCGAAGAAGGAGCGGTGCGAGCCGGCGACGACGTCGTGCAGGAGGCGACCGGCGCCGAACGGATGACGGTCGCGACCCTCAACGCACTGCTGTACGTGGAGCGTCGCCCCGACCCCGAGCTGCTCGAGCGCGCCCTGCAGATCCCCGCGCTCAGCCCCGGCTGGCAGGCTTCACTACGAGCCCTGCTCGAGCAGGAGCGCGGTGGTGCGAAGGGCCCCGGGAACGCGGGCCTGACCTCCATTGGTCCGCCACCGGCCTGGCCCGGCTTCCGGGCCCTGCGAGTGGTCTCGAAGCATTCCGAGAGCGCCACCGTGCTGTCACTCGAGCTCGAAGCCGACGACGGCGCGCCGCTGCCGCGCGCACTTCCGGGACAGTTCGTGACCCTCAGGCTCGAACCGGGTGGCGGCGCGCCCCCGGTGGTGCGCAGCTACTCGCTGTCGGGTCCGCCGGGCGCGGCACGGTACCGGATCACGGTCAAGGTCGAACCGGACGGCACGGCCGGCCGATTGCTGCGCGCGGCGGTGGAGGTCGGTGAACGCATCGAGGTCGCGGCACCGCGCGGACAGTTCACCCTCGACGAGGGTGCGCGGCCCATCGTGCTGGTGAGCGCGGGTGTCGGCGTCACACCCGTGCTCGCGATGCTGCACGCGCTCCATGACAGCCGGTCGACGCGCGACATCTGGTGGCTCCACGGCGCGCGCAACGGGACCGAGCACACCTTCGCCCATGAGGCCAGGTCGCTGCTGGCGACGCTCTCCGGTGCACACAGCCGCGTGTGGTACAGCCAACCCGGTCCTGACGACCGCGCCGGGACCGACTACGACGAGGTCGGACGCATCACCTCCGTCGGGATCGCGGCAGCCGGCGCGCCGATCGACGGCGAGTTCTTCCTGTGCGGCCCGGCTCCGTTCATGGCTGCGATCGGTGCCGGCCTCGACACGCTCGGCGTGGCGCCCGCGTGTGTGCACACGGAGGCGTTCGGGGCGCAGGCTCCGATCAACCCCGGCATCGTCCCGCACCGCGCTCGACCGCCACACCCGCCCGAAGGCGGCGCGGGCACCGGCCCGCTCATCTCGTTCGTGCGGACCGGCCTGAACGTCCGCTGGGACGACGCGTACTCCACCATCCTCGAGCTCGCCGAGGCGTGCGACGTCCCGGTCCGGTGGTCGTGCCGCAGCGGCGTGTGCCACACCTGCGAGACCGCGCTCCTCGACGGCGCCGTCACGTACGACCCGGAACCGCTCGAACCGCCGGCGGCGGGCAACGTCCTGCTGTGCTGCTCCCGGCCTGGTCGCGACCTGGCCGTCGATCTCTGAACGCGCGCCGTCGACGACACGGCTCGTTCAGAAGGCCATGAAGCCGCCGCCGTCGACCATGAGGGTCTGGCCGGTCATATAGCGCGCCAGGTCGCTGGCGAGGAAGACGGCGACCGGTCCGATGTCGGGCTCGGGGTCGCCGATGCGGCGGAGCGGCGTGCGCCCG
>DATBBL010000197.1:0-3207 GCA_036271015.1 Acidimicrobiia bacterium | reverse complement strand
GGATTGGCGGTAGCGTCGCTCTGCGTGAAGATCGAAGTCGCCTTCACGGGTGTTCCGGTCTCTGACCTGACACGGGGCCAGGACTTCTTCGAGCGCCTCTTCGGGTCGCCGCCGGACGTGGTGGTGAACGAGAACGAGGTGATGTGGCAGGCCGCCGACGCGGCCTGGCTCTACGTGGTGGTCGACCCCGCACGCGCCGGCCACGCGCTGGCCGCGGTGTCGGTCCCCGACCTCGACGCCGCCCTCGAAGACCTGGCGTCCAGGGGTATCGAGCCCGCGATCATCGAACAGCCCGGTCCTGCGGCCCGCAAGGCGACCTTCCGTGACCCCGACGGCAATTCGGTCGCGATCATCGAAGTGCGCGACAGTTAGATCGGCGTCTCCGCCACCTTCTGCCATACCGAGACGTGCGTTCGGCTGTCGCTCGTGAAGGCTGACCGGTCCCAATCGCTCCATCGCTCGCACAGTGCCATGCCGGCCAGGCGGCCCATCAGGTCGAGCTCAGCCGGCCAGACATAGCGGAACTGCGGCGACCACAATTCCGTGCCCTCGTCCCGCTCGAAGATGTGATGCGACACCGATCGCTGTGTCGCCACGTCGTACTCCTCGAAGCCGAGATGCCTGGCTTCCAGCGCGAAGGGCCGCACAGTCGTTCCCGGCGGGAGGCGGCGGAGTTCGGGCACCATCACCTCGATCACGAAGCGACCGCCCGTCTCGAGGTGCCAGGCGACGTTCCGGAAGCACTCGACCTGCGCGTCCTGCGTCGTGAGGTTCATGATCGTGTTGCGGACCAGGTAGGCGAGCGCGAACGACCCGGCCCCGCCCTCGACCTTCTCCGTGGCGAAGTCGCCCAGGGTGATCCCCACCGCCTCTGCCCCCGGGTGGAGCCGGAGCTGCTCCACCATGTCGGGCGACAGCTCGATCCCGTGCACGTTCACTCCCCGTGCGCTCAGTGGCAGCGCGAGCCGGCCGGTGCCCACTCCGAGCTCGAGCGCAGACCCGCGGCCCGCGTGCCGGGCCAGGAATGCGACGGCCGGGTCCACCGTGCCCGGCTCATAGAGGTGTGGCCACAGCGACCTGTAGTCCCGTGCGACGGGTCCGGTGAAGAAGTTCTCGACCACGGCTCCATGCTGCCAGCCGGCGTTCGCCTTTGAGACAGGAACACGGGACACGGAGTCGCCAGGCCAACCGGTGCGATCGTCGCCCTCGTCATCGCCTTTGCCGCGGTGTTCGTCTACGTCATCGCCCGCATGGGAGCCGCAGCCGGCCGGGCTCGCTAGGCGTACTTCTTGTTCTTCTCCGCGTACATCGCCCGGTCCGCCCGTCGCATCAAGGCGTCACAGGTGTCGCCCGCCTGCGAGCGGGCGGTGCCGATGGTCACCTCGAGGAGGAAGGAGGCCCCCGACGCCTCGTCCTCGACCTGGAGGGCACGGCGGAACGCACTGATCACGCGGTCGACGCCGCTGTCGTCGGCGCGCGCGAGGAGGGCCACGAATTCGTCACCACCGAGCCGGCCCACCAGGTCTGTCTCCCGGACCGCGCCCCGCAGCGCGCCGGCCAACACCTGCAGAGCCGTGTCGCCGGTGTGGTGCCCATAGGTGTCGTTGACCTGTTTGAAGCCGTCGACGTCGAGCAACATCAGGGTCAAGGGGTCGCCGAAGCGCCGGGAGGCGGTCAGATGCTTCTCGACCTCCTCCTGGAAGCGCCGGCGGTTGTAGATGCCGGTCAGCTCGTCGAAGTCAGCCAGCGCGCGCAGGTCTTCCTCCAGGCGTTTGCGGTCCGACGTGTCGCGCAGGATCGTCAGCACGTACCGGTCGCCGATGATCTGCTGGGAGTACTCCACCCAGAGGTGGTCCCCGTCCTTCTTTCGCAGATGCGTCTCGTACGTCCCCTCGATCCCTGCGTGGGCCCGCCCCGACGATCGGGTGCGCACCGCGTCGGGCTCGACCAGACCCAACTCGAGCGAGGTGCGACCGATGAGCTCGTTCCGCCCGTAGCCGGTCAGGGCTTCGAAGGAATCGCTGACCTCGAGGATCCACTCCGAATCGCGGTCGTTGAGGATGATCGAGTCGAGGGAGCCGCGCAGCACGACACCGAAGAGCCCCAGCCCTTCGGTGTCACCGACCGGCATGGACGTGCCCGACGCGACCGTTTCCTCGCGACGGTGCTGGCTCGCCCGCTCTCTCAACCATGCCAATGCGCTGGGCGCAGGTACGAACACAGCAGCGTCGTGGGTTTCGTTCCCCGTTCCCACGTCGCCCATTATCCGTCGCGCGACGCGACGAAGGAAATCGAGGAGCCCGAACGGACCGCCCTCAGGACGTTTTGGCATCGCGCGTGACGACAACAACTTGCACGTGCGATGCCGACAACGCGGTCCGGATCAGGCCGCGTGCGACTGCGAGATCCAGGTCGCGTACATCTCGGCGTAATGCCCGCCGAGTGCGACCAGTTCGTCGTGGGAGCCGACCTCGAGCAGACGGCCGTCGCCTACGACCACGATGCGGTCGGCCCGCATGGCGGTCGAGAGCCGGTGAGCGATGAGCACCGCGGTGCGTCCCTCCAGCAACACGTCGAGCGCGGTCTCGACCAACGTCTCCGACTTGAGGTCGAGGTTCGACGTCGCCTCGTCGAGCACGAGCACCCGCGGCTCGGCCATGAAGGCGCGGCCCAGCGCGATGAGCTGGCGCTCGCCGGAGGACAGCGACTGGCCGCGTTCGTGCACGGGCGTGTCGAGGCCGTAGGGCATCCGGTGGACGAGCTCGTCCAGGCCGACCTGGTGCACGGCGTTCCACACCTCGTCGTCCGGCGCGCCGGGACGGGCGAACGAGATGTTGTCCCGTATCGTCCCCGCGAAGAGGAAGGGCTCCTGGGGCACGACGCCCAGCTGGGAACGCAGCGACTCGAGCGTCACCCGGGTCAGGTCGTACCCGTCGATCAGGACCCGGCCCTCGGTGGGGTCGTAGAAGCGTGTGACCAGCTTCGCCATGGTGGACTTGCCGGCTCCCGTGGCGCCGACGAACGCCACCGTCTCGCCGGGTTCGATCGTGAGGTCGACGTCGTGGAGCACCGGGATGGCCGGGTCGTAGCCGAACGAGACGTGGTCGAAGCGGATCTCGCCTCGGATCGGAGGCAGCTCCGCAGCGTCGGGCGCTTCCTTCACCGACGGATCGGTCTCGAGCAGGTCGCGCAGCTTGAAGACGGAGG
>DATBBL010000196.1:0-12601 GCA_036271015.1 Acidimicrobiia bacterium | reverse complement strand
AGTTCGAAGGCATCGAGCGACGCGATCTGGTGGCATATCTCGTGAATCGGGGCGTCGGGATCGACACGATCGTGTCCCGCCACCGCCTGGAGGATGCGTTCCTCGGCCTCCTCGAACACGAGGAACGTTGATGTTCGCCGTGTTCCGCACCGAGATGGTGAAGCAGTGGTACCGCCCCCGCACCTATGTCGCGCTCGGCGTGATGGTGTTGATCCCCTTGATCATCACCCTGGCCCTGAAGTCGAATCCGCCGGCGCGTCCCGAGGACCTCCGTGACACCAACGATGCGTTCTCGTATCTCGCCACCAGAACCGGGGCGTACCTGGGCGTCGCGTCGTTGCAGTTCATGAGTCGGTTCCTGCTCGTCATCGTCGTAGCACTGTTCGCGGGGGATGCCATCGCCGCCGAAGCGAACTGGGGCAACCTCCGGGCGCTCCTGACCCGGCCCATTCCCCGCGGCCGCTTGCTCGGGGCGAAGCTCGCATCGACGCTGGTGCTCTGCGTGATCGCAGCAACCCTCATCGTTCTGACCGGGCTCGTCGCCGGCGCGGTCGCCTTCGGTTGGCACCCGCTCGATCTTGCGGTCGTGGGCTTCTCGCAGTCGGATCTGCACATCGTGGGGAACCTCGCGCTGGCGACGCTCTACGTGCTCTGGCAGCTCTCGAGTGTCATCGCCCTCGGGTTCATGGTGTCGACCATGACCGACACGCCCGCGGCAGCCGTGTTCGCGGCGGTGGGGCTCTACGTGGTGTCCCAGATCCTCGACGGCATCACCGCCATCGGCTCGATCCGGAACGTGTTCCCCACCCACTACTTCGATTCTTGGGACCACCTCTTCACCGGCAACGGTGGGCCCGACGCGAACATGCTGCGCGGCACCCTCCTGCAACTCGGCTACGTGATCCTCTTCCTCGGCATCGCCTGGTGGTGGTTCCGCCGCAAGGACATCCTGTCGTAGTGAGACGATCACGCGACGACTCGACGCGGCAGACGACGACGGCCGATCGGTCGGGTTCAGAGAATCGCGACCTGGAGCAGTCCGATGAGGGCGATGCCGAGGACCAGGACCAACCCGATCACCACGGCGACGGTCGTTTCGAACTGAAGGTGGTGCACGGCGACGCCCTCCCAGGCAGCGAACGGTGAGACTTCGACCATAGGCAACCCGCGCCGGAGCCGCTGCTCACCGCGTTCAGCGGACGTTCAAGGTGTGACGTGCCCACTCGAACGACCTGGACGCACCGAACAGCAGCGCGGCCTTCCAGTAGCCCGCGTCGTAGCGTTCCGCGATGAGATCGCCCGCCGCGGTGCCGAGCGCGAAGGTGAAGAGGATCGCGAGCCAATAGAAGGCCTCACGACGTGGTGTGTCGATGCTGTGGATGGACAGCGTTCGCTCGACCCGGTACCCGGTCGATGGGTCTGCGAGGTCATCGTCACCAATCCCGGAGAGATCCGCGAGGCGACCGCCTCGACAACGCCCAAAGAGCGATGCAGAACCTCCAATGGCGAACCTGAAGCCCTGGTGAACGTGGCCCGATCCGTGCCGGCTCCTCCGGCTCTACGGTCGCTCACCTCCTATGCCGTCTCTCGCTGAACGTGCACCTTCGCGGCGCACGCTGACGGTCGCCACCGCGTCGGTAGCTGCTGCGCTGACGTTGTTCGCGCTCATTGCCGAAGATGTTGCGGACGGCGGCGGTCTCATCTCCCGTGATCGGGAAGTGCTGGCCTGGTTCATCGATCACCGCACCGAGCGGCTGATTCGCGCGGCGAAGCTGATCAGCACGATCGGAAGCTTTGCGTCGCTGTTGATCATGGGGTTGTTGCTCGGCCTCGTGCTCTGGCGGCGCTGGCGGGTGCTGGCCTTGGCGCCGCTCACGGCTCTCGTCGTGGCCAGCCTTGCCTCGACCGCCGCCAAGGCGTTGTTCGATCGGAGTCGTCCTCCCGTAGCCGTGCACGCCGCCACGGTGACCCTTGCTGCCTTTCCGTCTGGCCATGCCACGGATTCCGCCGCGTTCTTCCTCGCCGCGTCGCTCACGTTGGCGCTCACGGTCGAGCGCCGACGGAGCGTCCGACTTGCGCTCGTCGCCACCGGTCTGATGCTCGCCGTGCTCGTCGGTCTCAGCCGACTGGTGCTCGGCGTGCACTGGCTCTCCGATGTGGTGGCCGGCTGGGCCCTCGGCAGCGCGGTCGGGGTCACCGTCGTGACCGGCGCCTGGTACCTGACCACGCGGCGCGGGCCCGACGCGCTCCAGACGGACGCCGATTCCCTGCCGCGCCCGCTCTAGCAACGAGTCATTGCTTGGGTGCCCTGGTCGCACGAAGCAACGACTCCACGAGGAGTCCCGCCACCGCGATCGGGAGGAGCCACCAGGCGTTGATCCCGTTCGCGACCAGAAGCGCGGTCGCCGACACCGCGACGACGACACCGACGGCTTGAATCCAGTCGTCACCGAAGAAGAAGTCGTACCAGAAGCGCAAGAACCGTCCGATCGCGCGCATCGCTCAGCTCGCTGCCCTGGTCGCGTCGATGTCGCCACGCTGGGCGGACCGGAGCACGCCGGTCAGCACAAACGCCAACACCGTGACGAACACGAGCACACCGACGATCGCGGCCTCACCGCCGGGCCAGCTGACCCCGGCGCCTTCGCCACTCCAGAACACGCCGAAGCTCGTGAGCATGATCCCGACGCCGAACTTCAAGCTGTTCTCCGGCACGCGGCTGAGCGGCGCATGGACGAACGCGCCCACCACCGCGACCACGATCAGGGCGGCGAGGGCCCCGAACGCGGCCACCCCGACATTGCCCTGACTGCTGCCGACGCTGACCACGATGAACGCGACCTCGAGTCCCTCGAGGAACACGCCCTTGAAGGCCACCGTGAACGCATACCAGTCATGGCGCGATGACCGGCCTGCCTCCCGAGCGTGCCCGACCTCGTTCCGGAAGATGGCGTCCTCGTCGTGCAACGCCTTCAGCCCCGAGGCGCGCAGAATCGCCTTCCGCAGCCACTGCAACCCGAAGGCGAGGAGGATCGTGCCGACCACGACGCGGAGGGTGTCGATCGGGATCTTCGTCAGCGCCGGCCCGAGGCAGGCGACCACGACGGCCAACGCGGCGAGCGCGACGGCGACGCCGTAGGAGGTCGAGCGCCACCCCCGGGTCATGCCCACCGCGAGAACGATGGTGAGGGCCTCGACCATCTCCACCGACGACGCGAGGAACGCGGCCAGGGCGACGAGCCAGTCATGCATGCCAGCACCGGCGGCGGGCTGGTCCGGCATGGCTCGTCTCGAGCGGGCCGCGATCACCACGGCGGCGCAACGGCGAGGCGCGTGGATCTCGACCGTTCATGCTGAGGTCGCGGTGCGCGTCCACGCGGTCGATCATCCCGTTGTGACCGCGGCGCCGCGTACTGGCGTGACAACCACCATGGCGTTCCATTCGATCGCGGTCGGCGTCCGGCCCGAGCCGGCGACGTGGCACCGCGCACACAGAGATCGAACTCGACACGCTTGCACCGGCCACCACGAACGAACGGTGGTGGCCGCACCAGTGGACGTTACCGCGACGCCCATCCGTCGTCTGTGTGCGAGGTCACGACTGACCCGCCCTCGGCGCCTCTGCATCCGACGTCGGCAGCCGAGGACCGCGACCAAGCCGTAGACGATCGGCCAGTGTCTCTTGGTGTCGGTCCGGCCGCCGCCCCGGCGAGCGTGCGCACCACGTGACGTGGGTGAGCTGCTGCCCGTTGTCGCCGATACAAGATCGCGGGGGCCGAGAGAAAAGGACAACGTTCCGAAACGGTCGGGCTACGGCCCGGCCGGTCCTACGCGTGCGAGCTCGCCGAACCCGTCGACCGAGACCGGTCTTCACTCTTCCCAGCGGAACCAGTGGGCGGCGGCGAGGGGTGCCCCGATCGCCCACACCAGGAGCACGATCAGCTCGCCGGTGGGGAACGAGCGACCCGGGGTGAGCACCGCCCGCACCGTCTCGGACAGCGCGGCGGCGGGGAGCGCCTTGGAGAACGTCTGCAGCGCATCGGGGAGCTTGGCCAGCGGGTAGGCCATGCCGCCGAGGAAGAGCAGGACGAGGAAGAGGCCGTTGGCCACCGCGAGGTTGGCCTCGGCCCGCAACGTGCCCGCGAGCAGCATGCCGATGCCGGCGAACGCCACCGTGCCGACCAGGAGCAGCAGCACCGCGGCGGGGAGCCCGCCGGTGGGATCCCAGCCCAGCGCGATGCCGGTGAGGATGATCGCAATGGCCTGGAGGAGCTCCAGGCCGAGCACGTTGAGGGTCTTGGCGGTGAGGAGCCCGGCGCGCGAGAGGGGCGTCGAGCCCAGCCGCTTGAGCACGCCGTAGCGACGCTCATAGCCGGTGGCGATCCCGAGGCTCACCATCGCGCTCGACATCACGGCCAGGGCCAGCACGCCCGGCACCAGGAAGTCGACGGGGTCCTTGTACGACGTGTTCACCGCGTCGACCGACGAGAAGAACACGAGGATGCCGAGCGGGATCACCAGGGTCACGAGCAGGCTCTCGCCCCGCCGGATCGTCAGCAGCGCTTCGATGCGCGCCTGCGCGGTCACCGCCTTCGCCTTCACCGGCCGCCCTTCATCGCCGCGCCCTCACGAGTGTCCTTCACCGGTGAGCCGGAGGAACACGTCTTCGAGACTGCGGCGCCCGGCCCGCAGCTCGCTCACCAGGGCGCCCTGTTCGCAGAGCCACGCGGTGAGCTCGGCGAGCAGCGGCGGCGATGCGGCGGTGTCGACCACGTAGTCGCCCGGGCGCAGCTCGCGCACCGTGCCGGGTCCGAGACCGAGCCGGCGCGCCAGCTGGTCGACCGCGAGGCCGGCGACGGTCGAGAAGCTCATCTCGTCGGCCGCGGCGCGCGTCGTGAGCTCCGTGGGCGAGTCGCACGCCACCAGGCGACCGTGGTCGATGATGCCGACGCGATCGCACAGGTGCTCGGCCTCGTCCATCGCGTGGGTGGTCAGCACGACGGTCACGCCGCGGTCGCGCAGCTCACGGATCATCGTCCACGTGGTGGCGCGTGCGTGCGGGTCCATACCCGCGGTCGGCTCGTCGAGGAACACCAGCGCGGGCTTGCCCACCAGCGCCAGCGCCAGCGACAGGCGCTGCTGCTGGCCGCCCGACATGCGCCGCACCAACGTATGCCGGGAGTCGTCGAGTCCGACCACCCGCAGCAGGCGTTCGGGGTCGTCGGGGTCGTCGTAGTACGAGGCGAAGAGCTGCAGCGCCTCGAGTGGGCGCACGCCCGGGTAGAGACCGCCTTCCTGGAGCATCACGCCGATGCGCGGGCGCAACTGGTCGCCGTCGCGCCACGGGTCGACGCCGAGCACGCGGACCTCGCCGCCGTCGGCGCGCCGGTAGCCCTCGAGGATCTCGACGGTGGTGGTCTTGCCCGCCCCGTTCGGCCCGAGCAGGCCGAAGACCTCGCCGATCGCGATCGAGAACGTGATCCCGTCGACCGCCGGCGTGGGGCCGTAGCGCTTCTCGAGCGCGGCGACCTCGATCGCAGGCGCAGGAGAGTTCACCGTTGCGGGAGCCTAGCGACAGCGACCCGAACCGGCGGAGTCGACGGCGGGGCGTCGGTAGCATCCGCCGGATGGCCGAGTTCCTCTCGGCGGCCTGGATCGCCGAGCTCGACGCCGCCGCGCGCGGGGCCGCCGATCTCGTGATCGACGCCCCACTCGTGGTCGAGCAGGTGGTCGACGACGGGACCGGCGTCACCGTCCGCTACCAGGTGCGGATCGGTCCCGCCGGTGCCTCGGTCTCGGGAGACACCGGCGCGTCTGCCGACGTGGTGCTGGTCACCGACCGCGCGACCGCCTGGGCCATGCACGCGGGGACGTTGCGGGCCCAGGACGCGTTCGCGCGAGGCGCGTTGAAGGTGCGCGGTCGGCCCGAGCTGCTCGCCGGTCGCGCCGACCTCTTCGCCCGCCTCGACCGCGCCTTCGCCCCGGTGCGGGCCGGGACCACCCTCCCGAACGACGGCCGGTAGGTTGGGCGCGGTGCAGCCGTTCGAACGCCTCCGCGCCATCGCCCGCCACGGCGGTGACGACCGGCTCCTCGTCGCCGAGGCCGCCGACTGCCTGGGCGAGTTCGACGACGATCCCGCCGCGCTCGTCGTCACCTGCCGGCGCCTGCTGCACCACCACCCCGAGCGCACCGCACTCTGGTGGCTGTGCGCGCGAGTGCTCGCCGCGCCCGATCCGTCGGACGCGGCGTGGGACGCCGAGGCGATGATGCGCGACGACCACACCCCCGACCGCCTCGCCGCGCTCCTGCCCTTCCCCGCCGACCACCCGATCGCGGTGCTCGGCTGGCCGGAGCTGACTGGCGCCGCGCTGGAGCTCCGTCCCGACCTCGAGGCGCTGGCCGTGCGCACCAACCACGGCGACGACCGGTGGCGCAACCGGCTGGCCCGCAGCGATGCCAGCGCCCGTCCCGTCGATCTGGTCGAGGCGAGCGTCCTGGAGCCGTCGCACCTGCTGGTCGAGGTGGTCGGGGCGAGCCCCACCCAGGTCCTGGTACCCGACGGCACCGGCGCCGCGCTGGGGGACCTCTCCCGGCCCGGGATGGTGGTCTGGTTGGTGGCCGGGGTGGGCCGGGTGCTGCCGTCGCGCTTGTTCGAGGCCATGCTCCGCGGCGTGGGTGATCCCGAGGACCGCGACCTCGAGCTGCTCGACGTGCAGGTGGCCGACCGCATCGCCGGACCGACCGGGCTGGTGCGGCCCGAGCACCTCGACCGGCGGGTCGACGCCCCCGTCGCTCCGGAGCTCTTGCGCTTCAGCTGACGGTCACGGCATCAGCTCGGGCGGATCGTGCCGCGGCGGACGCGATGCCTCGTCGACGTCGAGGTATCCCGGCGGGCCCGAGCGCTGCACCCGCCACCGGGTTCGGCGGGCGAAGCGTCGCCCGAGCCCCCGGCGCACCCCGGCGCGCACCGGCGGGAGCAGGAGCAGCAGGCCGAACGCGTCGGTGACGAAACCGGGCACGAGCAGTAGGAAGCCCGCCAGGCCGAGCAGGCCACCGTCGGTCATGGGGCCGGTGGGCACCCGGCCGTCGTCGAGCTCGGCCCGCATCCGGGCGAGGGTGCCGACCCCCTGACGCTTCACCAGCCACGCTCCGGCCAGCGAGATCACCAGCATCAGCAGCAGGGTGTCGAGCACGCCGATCCACTGCACGACCTGCAGGAACACCGCGATCTCCACGATCGGCCAGAGCACCAGGAGCAGGACGAAGACGAACACCCCTCCAGGGTATGAGCCCGCGACGGCAGAACGAAGCCCTGAAGTCAGGCTTCGAGCGCGAGCGGCAGCACCCCGTCGGGCTCCGGGACCTCGTCGCGCCGGACGGCGTCGATCTTCTCCAGCTCCCGTTCGACGCCGCGGCGCCGAGTGCCCTCCAGCTCGTCGAACGCGTTCGACGCGGTCTTCAGGTTCCGGCCCACCTTGTCCATCTGGTCGACGAAGCGGTCCCATTGCTTCTCGAAGCCCTGGAGCAGCTCGAGGATCTGGTGCGAGGTGCGGCTCAGCTGGAAGTTGTCGACCGCCTGACGGATGACGGCCAACACTGCGAACAGCGTGAGCGGCGAGCAGAACACGACCTTGTCGCGCAGCGCGTCGTCGAGGATCGACCGGTCCTGTTCCTGGATGAACCCGTACACCTGCTCGTTCGGGATGAACAGCAGCACGCAGTCGACGGTGCCCCCGGCCGGGTCGACGTAGGCGCGACGCGTCACCTCCTTCAGCCGCAGGCGCACGTCCTTGAGGAACTCCTTGCGGTAGCGGTCGCGCTCGGCGTCGCTGGACGCGTCGAGATGGCGCAGGTAGTTGTTGAGCGGGAACTTCACGTCCATGTGCAGCGACAGGCCCTGGGGCAGGAGGAACGTGTAGTCGGGGATGCCGCCGGAGCCCGGCATGGGCTGGTGACGCCGGTAGTTGACGCCGTCGACGAAGCCGGCCAGGCGGAGGACGTCCTCGGCCATGCGCTCGCCCCACTGCCCGCGTGCGGTCGTGCTCGACAGCGCCTCGCGCAGCGACTGGGTCGTCTCGGCGAGCACCTGGGTCTGGCGCCCCGCCTCGCGCAGCTGGCCGCTCAACGCGCCCACGTGCTCGCGACGCTCGCGCTCCACCTCGTGCAGCACGCCGGTGAGGCGGGCGAGCTCGGTCCGCACGTCGGCCACCTGCAGGTCGATGCGCTCCCGGGTCCCGGCGAGCTCCTGCGCGCCGAGCCGGCGCTGACCGTCGAGCATCTCCTGGTTCATGCGCACGAGCCGGTCGACCGCCCCGGCGAGCACCGCCTGGTCGGCCGACGACCGCGCCGCGACCGCCTCGCGCACGACCGACTCGATCGGCACCGCGGGGGCCGCCGGCGGCCGGCGGGCGCGGGTCAGCGCGACCGCGAGCACGACCACTCCGGCGACGGCCGCGGTGGCGAGGGCGGCGAGCAGCACTTCCATGCCGGCCACGGTACGGCGGGGGTGTGACAGTTATGCGGATGGCGCCGACGCCAGGTGGTCCAAGGAGCAGGGCGTCGAGGGTGTCCGCGGCCGCCTCGGGGTTCCAGTGGCTCCCGTCCTCGAGCACCTCGAATCAGCCGAACCGCCTCGTCGCCAGTCGCTCGGCGCGGCCCACGAGGTTCTCGGCGCCGAGCCGCGTCGCCCAGGCACCGAGCTCGGGCGTCGCGCCGCGCCACTCCCAGTCGTCGACCGCGCCGACGTCGGCGTTCGTGCGCAGCGTGGCGAGATCGAGGAAGAGCTCGGCCGCTTCACGCGCCCCGGCCAGCGTCGCCGCCAGCTTCGCCGCGCCGCGCACCTCGACCTCCCATGCCCGCACGTCGTCGGGGATGGCCGCGAGGTGCCCGTAGCGGGCGAGCACGGTCGCGGTCGACTTCGCACCCCAGCCCGGCAGCCCCGGGAAGCCGTCGGCGCTGTCGCCCACGAGCGCCAGGTAGTCCGGGATCGACCGTGGCTCCACGCCGAAGCGCTCCCGCACCGCGGCCTCGTCGAGCACCTTCCCGCCTTGACGGCGGTCCAGCTGTACGACCTGGGGGTCCTCGACGCACTGGCCGAGGTCCTTGTCGGGCGTGCAGATCAGCGCCCGCTTCACGCGGTCGTCGTCGCGGGCCAACCGGGCTGCGGACGCCAGGGCGTCGTCGGCCTCGAGGTCGACCATCGGCCAGACGGTGACCCCGAGCGCCTCGAGCCCGTCTTCCAGCAGCGGGAACTGGGCCAGCAGCTCGGGGTCCATGCCCGCACTCGTCTTGTATCCGATCCAGAGGTCGTTCCGGAACGATTCGATGACGTGATCGGTGGCCACGCCCACGTGCGTGGCGCCCTGCTCCAGCATCCCCATCACCGTCCCGAGGACGCCCCGCACCGCAGCGACCTCCATGCCGTCGGGATCGAGGTGTGAAGGGACGGCGAAGTGGTGACGAAAGAGCTCGTAGGTCCCGTCCACCAGATGGACCTCGAACGGTGCTCCGGCCATCCCCGGAGCCTCGCATACCTGAGAACCCGATGAGGCATGATGACCCTACCGGCCAGTAGGCGGACTACCCTCACACCCGTGGACGAAGCGCCGATGCTCGCCGAGCTCGAGCCCACTGCGGTCAAGCTGCTCGAGCGCCATCTGAGCACGGCGAAGGAGTGGTTCCCGCACGAGCTCGTGCCGTGGAGCCGCGGGCGCGACTTCGACGAAGGCGAACGTTGGGATCCGGCCGCGTCGAAGCTGTGTGAGGGCGCGCGCAGCGCGTTGTTCCTGAACATCCTCACCGAGGACAACCTCCCGCACTACTACCGCACCATCAACGCGCACTTCGGCAACGACGGCGTGTGGGGCGAATGGAACCGTCGCTGGACGGCCGAAGAGGGCCGGCACGCGATCGTCATCCGCGACTACCTCGCGGTGACCCGCTCGATCGACATGCGCGAGCTCGAACGCGCCCGCATGCGTCAGGTGTCGATGGGCATCGTGCCCAATCCCGATACCATTGCCGACGGCATCGTCTACGTCGCGCTGCAGGAGCTCGCCACGCGCATCTCGCACCGCAACACCGGCAAGCTGCTCAACGATCCCGAGGGCTTCGCGATCATGAGCCGGGTCGCGGCCGACGAGAATCTGCACCATCTCTTCTACCGCGATCTCGTGTCCGCCGCGCTCGAGCTCGATCCGTCGCGCATGGTCGCGGCCATCGAGCGCCAGGTGCGGTCGTTCGAGATGCCCGGCGCCGGCATCGAGGACTTCAAGACGCACGCACGGGTCATCGCCGACGCCGGCGTCTACGACTTCGCCTCGCACCACGACCAGATCCTGATACCGGTCGTGTTCAAGCACTGGCGCGTCGAGCAGCTCCAGAACCTCAAGTCGGCGGCCGAGCAGGCACGTGAGCGCCTCGTGAAGCACGTCGAGAAGGTCGGCAACGTCGCCAAGCGCATGAAGTCGCGGCTGGCACCGCGTCCCGCCGCCATCGTCTGACGCTCAGGCGAGGCGATCGCGCTCGCGGAGCGCGTGGCTCACGCCGAAGTGCCACGACCGGTCGAAGCGGAACGGCGACGGCACCGGACCAGCTTCGTCGGCGACTCACGCGGGTGCAAGCAGCGCGTCGGCCGCGCCCTCGTCCGGCAACGGCGCGGGCGTGTGCTCGTACATCCCGAGGAGGAGCATCAAGGTCGCGCTCCACACCGCGGTCGCGCCCGCCACGTGCACGCCGACGAGGAATGCGGGGATGTCGTTGAAGTACTGGATGTAGCCGATCGCGCCCTGGAGGACGAGGAGCACGAGCAGCAGCGTCAGCCGTTGGTGGATCCCGCGCGGTGCGCGATCGCGGCGCAGCAACCACAGCGTCGTGAGCACCGCGACGAGGAAGACCCAGACCACCCCGCTGTGCAGACGCGCCGCGGTCTCGAGCTTCAGGTCGAGGCGGGCGACGTCTTGGTGCTTGCCGCCGCCGCTGTGTGGACCGGCACCGGTGACGATCGTGCCGGTGAACAGCACCAACGTGGCCAGGCCGACGAGCACGCGACCCATGATCACGGTGCGACGGCTCACCACGGTGTGGGCGGGCCCGTCGGGTTGGCCCGATCGTCGTACGAGGACGAGCGCGTCGGTGAGCAGGAGGATCGACACCAGGAAGTGCGCCATCACGAATTGCGGCTTGAGGTCGAACGCCACCGTGAGCTGGCCGAGGATCGCCTGCACGAAGACGCCGCCCACCAGGCCCCACGACAGCCAGATCAGGTCCCGCCGCTTCGGGATCCGCAGCAGGCTGCCGAGCACCGCGAGGATGACGGCCACCGACACGAGCCCGGTGAAGAGCCGGTTGAGGTGCTCGATGGTGGCGTGCCCGTTCGACGGGCCGTGCGCCTGGAGCTGGCTCTCCGGGCAGCTGACGCCCACGGGACACGCGAGACCCGAGTTGCTCAGACGCACCGCGGCGCCGGTGACGATGATGATCGCCAGCAGCACCGCGGCCACGATCGTGATCCGCCGGTACGCGATCGGGCTCAGGTGCGGCACCCGCATACCGGGCCGATCGTAGGACTTCCCGCGCCGCGGAGATCAGCCGTGCTTGGCGTTGGCGCGAGCGCGGCCGCGCGTGCTCTGGTCGAGGACGACCTTGCGGAGGCGGATGTTGTGCGGGGTCACCTCGACGCACTCGTCGTCGGCGATGAACTCGAGCGCCTGCTCGAGCGTGAGGTCGGTGGGCGTCGTCAGCCGCTCGGTGTCGTCGGAGCCGGCCGCACGCATGTTGGTGAGCTTCTTCTCCTTGGTGGGGTTCACGTCCATCTCCTCGGAGCGGGCGTTCTCCCCCACGATCATCCCCTCGTAGACCTCCACGCTCGGACCCACCAGCATCTGCCCGCGCTCCTGGAGGTTCATGAGCGCGAACGTGTTGGTGAGACCGCGCCGGTCCGACACGAGACTGCCGGTCGGGCGGGTGCGCAGCGCGCCGTGCCAGGGCTCGTAGCGGTCGAACACGTGGTGCAGCATGCCGGTGCCGCGGGTCTCGGTCATGAACTCGGTGCGGAACCCGATGAGGCCACGCGCGGGCACGAGGTACTCCATGCGCACCCAGCCGGTGCCGTGGTTCACCATCTGCTCCATGCGGCCCTTGCGCAGCGCGAGCATCTGGGTGACGACGCCGAGGTAGTCCTCGGGCACGTCGATGGTCACGTGCTCCACCGGCTCGTGGATCTTGCCGTTCACCTCGCGCGTGACCACTTCGGGCTTGCCGACGGTGAGCTCGAACCCCTCGCGCCGCATCATCTCGACCAGCACCGCCAGCTGCAGCTCGCCCCGGCCCTGCACCTCCCACGCGTCGGGACGGTCGGTGGGCAGCACGCGGAGCGACACGTTGCCGACGAGCTCCGCGTCGAGGCGCGACTTGACCTGTCGTGCGGTGAGCTTGGTGCCGTCCTGGCCCGACAGCGGCGACGTGTTGATGCCGATCGTCATCGAGAGGCTCGGGTCGTCGACGTGGATCACGGGGAGCGGTCGCGGGTCGTCGGGATCGGTGAGCGTCTCGCCGATGGTGACGTCGGCCAGGCCGGCGATCGCCATGATCTCACCCGGG
>DATBBL010000195.1:0-4369 GCA_036271015.1 Acidimicrobiia bacterium | reverse complement strand
CGAAGGACCGCGAGCAGTTCGGTGGCCCCATCGGCCGATACCAGGCCGTCCAGTACCTCGTCACCGACATCCTCATCGACATGCATCGCGCCGATCTGCTCGCGAAGCAGGCGGCGTTCCGCATCGACGCGGGCAAGACGTTCGCACGCGAAGCCGCCCTGGCGGTCGCGTTCGGCAAGCGAGCCGCCGCGCACCTGCACCGGCAGGCGCACGAGGTCCACGCCGGCGTCGCCTTCATCATCGAGCACGACCTGTCGCTCTACTCGCGGCGTTCGAAGTTCTGGGAGAACCACCTCGGTGACGCCCGGTACTACGAGGAGCGGGTGGCGGATTCGATCGTGGCGTGAGCGGAGGGGCCGCTTCAGGTGCGCGGTGAATGGCCGGCGTAACCCTTGACCCGCCGCTTCTTCAAGGCCTTCGGCACGGCATCGTGGTTGCCCTTCGTGGTGAGGAGCAGCAGCGCCGCGATCTGCTTCACCCCGTTCACGCGCTCGAACCACTCCATGCGGCCCGCGACCGGGAGCCCGACGACCGGTCCGTGGCAGATCTTCTGGCACTTCACGAGCCGCACCGACACATCGGTACGGGTCTCGAGGATGTCGGTCAGGCACTCGTGGTGCTTGCACTTGCGACACACCACCACCGTCCGAGCCATTCAGCGAGCGTACGCTGGGCCGCGCGCCGGCACTCACCCGAGCGACCGCGGCGCTCAAGCTCGCTCACCGGAGTGTCGATGGACCCAGCGCCGGCAACCGCGGCGAGGACTCCGAGGGCTCCGATGACACCGACCGATCGCCGGGCCTTCCCGCGCTATGAGGCACCGCCGACCTGGGCCGCCCGCTACCTCGAGCAGGGCTCCTCGGATCTCGGCTGGCGAGACTGCCGGGTGCTCGACATCTCCCGCGGCGGTGCGGCGTTGGAGATCGCGCCGCACGACACCGTCGAGGGGATCGTGGCCCTCGAGCTCTACGCGTTCGGCGACACGCCGCGGAACATCGCGGTCAGCGGCGAGGTCCGCCACTCCACCCGGCTGCCGTCGGGAGCCAAGAAGGTGGGGCTCGAATTCACCGGGATCAGCGAGTCGGAGGAGCAGCTCCTCGCGCTCCTCCTGCGACTGGTCGAGGTCCCCTGAGCACGGTCACGAACCCTGGGCGGCCTCCCAGGCGTTGATCGGGCTGTGCAGCCCGAGTCCGCCGTCGACCTCGAGCACCTGACCGGTCACCCACGGCAGCGCGTGCAGCGCGAGGACCGCGTCGGCGATGTCGTCGGCCGTGCCGAGGCGCCCGAGCGACGTACGGTGGGCGACGTCGTCGAGCCAGCCCGAGTCGACCGGCGCGCCACCCAGCATCGGCGTCATGGTGACGCCCGGCCCCACCGCGTTCACCCGGATCCCGGGCGCCCATTCCGCGGCGGCGACGCGCACGGTCATGCTCAGGCCGGCCTTCGACGTGCAGTACGCGCCCATGCTCCGGTCGACGAGGCGTGCGCTCACGCTCGACGTCGCGACCATCGAGGCCTCGAGCTCGTGCGCCGCGTAGTGCCGGGCCCACGCCCGCATGACCAGCCACGGGCCGGTCAGGTTCACGGCCAGCACGCGGTCCCACTCCGCCCGGCCGACGTCGATGAGGAGCCCCGAGTGGCCGACGCCGGCGGTGATGGTCAGCTCGGTGGGTGCCGCGCCGACCTGTGCGAGGGTGGCCGCCACTCCGGCGTCGACCTGCTCCTCGTCGGTGACGTCGCAGTCGACGTCGGCCTCGCCCTTCACGTCCCAGACGACGACGGTGCGACCAGCGGCGCGGTACCGGTCGGCCACCGCCGCTCCGATGCCCGACGCGCCCCCCACCACCACCGCCGCTCCGTGCGGATCCGTCATCTGCTCCCCCTCTGCTCGCCGAAGGGGGAACGTACCCGCGTGCGATCATGTCCGCGCCATGGAGATGACGGATCGGGTGCGCAACCTGGTGGGGAGCTACGCCGAAGCCGTGCTGCGCAACGATCCCGTGTTGTTCGCCGACACCTGGGCCGAGGACGCGGTGTGGTCGATGCCCGGCGCGCCGACGATCGTGGGCCGCGACGGCATCGCCCGCAGCTTCCGCGACCGTCGCGTCGGCTTCCGCTTGTGCGTGCAGGAGATCCTCAACGGTCGGATCACGATGGCGGAGGCCGATCGAGCGACCGCGACCTGGCAGGTGCGCGAGCTCCAGTGGCGGGCGGACGGCACCGGCGGTGAGCTGCTCGGCGTCTACGACGACGTGATGGTCGCCAGTGCCGACGGCGAGCTGCGCTTCGCGCGCCGCGACTTCGAGCTGCTGTACCGCGGTCCGGTCGACCTGCGCGGGAAGCTACGACTCCCGAGCGCCGAGCCCTCCGCCGGTCAGCCCACCGGCGACTCGCGCGGGACGTCGTAGCGGTCGATGTAGCCGGCGAACCGCTCGGCCAGCTCGCCGGCGTCGAGCCCGAACTCGGCGACGTCGTAGCGGTGAGCGCCGAACTGGCCTTTCGGGTGCGCGGCGACGTAGTCCCCGATCGCCTTGGCGCCGGGCTCGTCGAGCTCGTCGCCGCCCGCCGAGTAGATCGAGGTCACCGTGCCGATCGGATCGGTCACCAGATCGGCGTACTGCACGTCGACGATCGGGAACTCCGGATGGGCGGCGCGGAAGACCTCGATCCGACGGATCGACTCGTCGAGCATCGCGGGCCAGTGTCGGGCGATGTAGGCGCGGTGGTCGGCATCGGTGAACGTGGACGACAGCGTGGTGATGAGACTGCAGACCGACGCGGTGAGGACGACGGGGTCGCGGTGCAGGAGCACCAGCCGGGCGTCGGGGTACACCGCGGTGAGGTGCTCGAGCGCGATCGCGTGGTGCGGGCTCTTCAGCGTCCATCGCCCGCGCACGCCGCCGCTCTGGAGGACCTGGAGCACCGAGCGGTGGTACTCGTAGGCCGAGCGCTGGTCGACACCCATCAGCCACTCGTCGTAACCGGGCACGTTGGCGATCGCTTCGTAGGTGAGGCTCTTGAAGTCCTGGCCCATCACGGTGATGCACTCAGTGGCCTCGTCGGCCTGCTCGTGGTGCACCACCTCGATCATCGGGTTGATCTGCGCCAACATCGCGTTGCTGGCATGCACCGCGTCGACGCGTGGCCCTGCGCGATGGTTCTCCGGAGTGGGCGGCGGAACGCTGTCGCCCGCTTCCCACATCAGGAGGGCGCGGTTGCGGGGATCCTGGTCGAGGAGCCGGCTGAGCAGCGTGGTGCCGGCGCGGAACATGCCGATCACGATCAACGGTCGCTCGATCATCTCAGCGGCGACCTCGGGGTGCCGCGCGGTCCAGTCGACGACCCGCAACCGGTTCGCCAACGAGCCGGTGAGCATGCCCGGGAAGGCGGCATCACCGAGCTCGTTGAGCTGCGCGTCCGAGTTCAGCGAGTCGCACAGCGCCGTCAACCCGTCGCGGAACGAGTCGGTCCCGAAGTCGTCCAGCCCGGTCGCGGCGCACGCGTCGGCGACCAGCGCCTCGGCGCGCAGCTCGGTCATCGCGCCTGCACGCTCACCACCGTGCGCCCGCTGGTCTTCCGCTGCTCGTGATCGTCGAGCGCCTGCGCGACCTCTTCCATCACGATCACGCGGCCGATGTACGGACGGATCTTGCCGGCACTGACGAGCTCCAGCAGCGCCGCGTGCACCTCGCGTCCGACCGACGGCGGGAACGTGTTGATGCCGAAGCGGCGCATCTCGACCGGCATGTCGTTGTATCCCATCATCACGCCCATGACCGTGATGTTGCCCATCGACACGCGGCGCAACGGACGGCCGGTGAGCCCCGACTCCGGGTCGTCGTTGAAGCCGACCGGCACGTACCGGCCTTCACGTGCCATGCACGTCCAGATGGTCTCGGTCCCGTCGCCACCCACCATGTCGACGGCCACGTCGGCGCCCCGTGTCGCGGTCAGCGTCATCACCCGGTCGAACAGGTCCTCGGTCCGGTAGTCGATCGGCTCGGCGCCGAGATCCCGGCACAGCTTGCCCTTGTCGAGGCCGCCGGCGACGGCGATCACGTCGGCGCCGGCCGCGTTCCCGAGCTGGATCATCGCCGTCCCCACTGCGGTGGCCCCGCCGACGACGAGCAGCGTCTCTCCCGCCTGCAGCTGCGCCCGCTTGTGCACCGCGAGATACCCGGTGTGGAAGGGAAGCGTGAACGCGGCGGCCTCGACGTCGTCGAGCTCGGGGGGCGCGTCGAACACGCCGTTGACCCCGGCGAGCGCGAAGTCGGCGACGCCGCCGAAGGACTGGTTCGTGCTGGCGACCACCCGCTTGCCGAGCCACGCCTCGGCGCCCTCGCCCGCCGCGGTCACGTTGCCGCAGACG
>DATBBL010000194.1:0-2589 GCA_036271015.1 Acidimicrobiia bacterium | reverse complement strand
GAAGAACGTCGGCGAGCACGTCGACGCCGACGAGCCCCTGTTCGAGGTCTCCACCGACAAGGTCGACTCCGAGGTGCCGGCGCCGGTCGCCGGCGTGATCTCGGAGATCCTGGTGCCCGAGGGCGAGACGGTCGAGGTCGGCACGCGCCTCGCGGTGCTGGGCGACGCCGCCTCCGCCGCCGCGGCCCCGGCGGCGGCCACCGCGGCTCCGCCCGCACCCGCACCCGAACCCGAGCCGAGGCCCGAGCCCGAGCCCGAGCCGCGGCCCGCCCCGGCGGCCCCGCCGGAAGCGCCCGCCCCCGCGGTCTCGTACGCGCCGCCGCCACCCGCGGCGCCCGAGCCCGCGCCCGAGCCCGCGCCCGAGCCGGTGGCGACCAGCCCCTCCCCGGCGGCCGAGCCCGCGGGCTCCGACGCCGCGCTCACGTCGCCGATCGTGCGCCGGCTGGTGGCCGAGCGGGGCCTCGACGTCAACACCATCCGGGGAAGTGGCCCGGGCGGGCGCATCACCCGCAAGGACGTCCTCGACGCCGCCCAGGCGACCCGCGCCCCGGAACCGGCGCCGGCGGCCCCGTCGTCGCCTGCGCTCACCTTCACCCCCGAGCCCACCCCGCCGCCGGAACCGCCGCCGGTCCCCGAGCCGGTCCCCGGCCCGGAGCCGGTCCCCGCGCCCGAACCCGAGCCCGCGCCGTCGCCGTTCCCGGTCCCCGAGCCGGAGCCTGCGCCGCAGCCGTCGCCCGCGCCGGTCCCGGTGACGAGCGGGGTCACGGCGAACCGCGACGAGGTGATCCCCTTCGACAACATCCGCCGGCGGACCGCCGAGCACATGGTCAGGTCGAAGGCGACCAGCGCGCACGTCTACACGTCGATCGAGGTCGACTACGAGCGCGTCGAGCGCGTGCGCAACGCGCACCAGGCCGAATGGAAGGCCGTCGAGGGCTTCAGCCTCACGTACCTGCCCTTCATCGCGCGTGCGTTCTCCGACACCGTGCGCGACTTCCCGCGGGTCAACGCCAGCGTGGGCGACGACGCGCTGGTCGTGCACCACGACGTGCACCTGTCGATCGCGGTCGATCTCGACTTCCAGGGCCTCGTGGCGCCGGTGGTGCGCAACGTCGACGGCAAGCGCCTGCGCCTCATCGCCCGCGAGATCCACGAGCTCGCCGACCGGGCGCGCACCAAGAAGCTGACCCCCGACGACGTGCTCGGCGGCACGTTCACCATCACCAACCCCGGTCCGTTCGGCACCTACGCCACGCTGCCGATCATCAACCAGCCGCAGGTCGCGATCCTCTCGACCGACGGCATCAAGAAGCGTCCGGTCGTCGTCACCGGACCCGACGGCGACGACACCATCGCCATCCACCACACGGGGTTGCTCGTGCTGACGTGGGACCACCGCGCCTTCGACGGTGCGTACGCCGCCGCGTTCCTGCAGGGCATGCGCACGGTGCTGGAGCAGCACAACTGGGAAGACGAGCTCGACTGATGCTCCGGACGCGCTGGCTCGGTCGGGTGCCCTACGGGGAAGCCGACCAGTTGCAGCGCGCGCTGCACCAGCGCGCCACCGACGACTACCTGCTGCTGCTCGAGCACCCGCACGTGTACACGCTCGGCACGACCGCCGATCCGGCCCACGTCCTCGTGCCGCCCGCCACCGTCGGTGCCGAGCTGGTCCGGGCCGACCGCGGGGGCGACGTGACCTACCACGGTCCCGGCCAGCTCGTCGGGTACCCGATCGTCACACTCCCGGAATGGCGCGACGGTGTGCGGGACGTCGTGGCCTACGTGCGGCAGCTCGAGGACGTGGTCATCGCCGCGCTCGCGGGCTTCGGGATCGTCGCGCACCGGGTCCCGCGGTACACGGGGGTCTGGGTGGGCGACGAGAAGATCGCTGCCATCGGTGTGAAGGTCGCGCAGGGGCGTACCCGTCACGGCTTCGCGCTCAACGTCGACCCCGACCTCACCATGTTCGACCACATCGTCCCGTGCGGGATCCGCGACCGCGGCGTCACGTCCATGGCGGCCCTGCTCGGCGCCGCGCCCGTGATGCGCGAGGTCGTCGACGGGATCGTGGCGCAGTTCACCGCGCGCTTCACGAGCAGAGGTGCCGGCACGGTCGAGCGGCAGGACGTCGTGTGGCGCGAGCACCCCGACGACCTCAGCGCGTTCTCCCGCGCCGCCATGCTCGGGACCGCGACGCGTCCCGGCGACGCCCCGGTGCGCCTGCTCGGCCGCCTCGCGGAGGCCGGTGTGACCGAAGCGGTCGACGAGCCCGGCACCCGTCGGCCGGAGTGGATGCGGGTGCGCGCCGATCTCGGGGCGAACTTCCGCGAGACCAAGCGGCTGGTGCAGCAGCTCGAGCTGCACACGGTCTGCGAGGAGGCCGGGTGCCCCAACATCTACGAGTGCTGGGCCGACCACACCGCCACGTTCATGATCCTCGGCGACCGGTGCACGCGGGCGTGCGGCTTCTGCCTCGTCGACACCCGCAAGCCCCTGCCACTCGATCCCGACGAGCCGCGCCGGGTCGCCGACGCGGTCACGAAGCTCGGCCTCGAGCACGCGGTCATCACGAGCGTGGCCCGCGAC
>DATBBL010000193.1:0-5815 GCA_036271015.1 Acidimicrobiia bacterium | reverse complement strand
CGACCACGACGGCGACCACCGTGATCCTCTCGTCGAACTCGACCGGTGCACCATTGTTCTCGTCGACGTTGAACGGCCCGACGACCACATCGGTGTCCATTCCCGGCGGGTCGTCGACGGTCTCGTTCTTCTACGGCGACGCCAAGGCTGGGACCCCGACGGTCACCGCTGCGGCGAGCGGGCTCACGTCGGCGACGCAACAGGAGACCGTGAACGCGGCCGGCGCGTCGAAGCTGGCGTTCACGCAGCAGCCGAGCAACTCGACGGGTGGCGTGGCGTTCGGTACGCAGCCGAAGGTGACGGTGCAGGACGCCTTCGGGAACACCGTGACCTCGGATACGTCGTCGGTGACGCTGGCCATCGGAACGAACCCGGGTACCGGCACACTGTCGGGAACCAAGACCGTCAGCGCCGTCAATGGCGTCGCCACCTTCTCGGGTCTCTCGATCGACCAGGCCGGGAACGGGTACCGGTTGGCCGCGACCGATGGTGGGCTCACCGGGGCCACGAGCAACACCTTCAACATCACGGTGGGTTCTGCGGCGAAGCTGGCGTTTACGACGCAGCCCGGCGGTGGCACGGCGGCGTCGGCGTGGGCCCAGCAGCCGGTGGTGACGGTGCAGGACGCGGGTGGAAACACGGTGACCGGGAGCTCGGCGTCGATCACCTTGACGATCGGGACGAACCCCGGTGGCGGCACCCTGACGTGTACCGCGAACCCGAAGGCGGCCGCTTCCGGTGTGGCGACCTTCGCGGGCTGCAAGATCGACAAAGCGGGTACCGGCTACACGTTGGCCGCCGCCGCGTCTGGTCTGACCGGTGCCACGAGCTTGCCGTTCAACATCGTGGCGGGTCCCGCAGCGAAGTTGGCGTTCACGAGCTCCTCGGGTGATTGCTCGAGCGGGTCGATCTCGGTGGGCAACGGCGGAACCTGGACCTCGAAGGTGAGCATCACCGACGTGTCCGGGAATCCGACGTCGGCTGGCGCCACGACGCCAGTCTCCTTGGCGAACGACCAGTCCAACAGCCTGCTCGCGCCAACGTCACTGAGCATCGCAGCAGCCAGTTCGGAGTCCTCGGGCTCGTTCTCGCAGAGTCGAACGAGCGGGAACACCACGTACACGGTGACCGCCAGCTCGAGCGGGCTCACCTCCGTGAGCTGCGCGGTGAAGAAGTAGCTCGATGGCGTCGACACCAATGCACTGTCCCGTGAACACCCAATGGAACGAGGCCGCCGAGGAAGTGGCGGCCGAGGCGACACCCCCGACCGCGGCGTCCGATCGACCCGGGCGCCGGATCCGGAAGCTCCGGCTCGAGCGCGGACTCTCCCGGGCGGAGGTGGCCCGTGCGTCGGGGTTCAGCATCCGTGAGATCCTGCGCCTCGAGCGCGGTCGGCGCACGCTGACCTTCGACGACTGGCGGGCGCTGGCCGGTGGTCTGGGCGTGGACGTGAGTGAGGTCGTGCCCGCCGACGTGGAGCCGTCGGGCGCCGTGCTCACGTCCACGCCCGAAGGCGGCGAGGACGAAGTCCCGTTGGACATGGTCGACCTGGAGCTCGAGCTCTTCGTGGGGCGCGTGCGCGACGACCTCTCCGGTCAGGACGTGGTCCTGAGCGAAGCACTCGCGTCGCTCGACATCGAGGACGCGGGCGTCGCGTCGCGCCCGGCGACGGCGACCCACGAACCACGCCGGAACTCGTACTGTGCATCGAACGAGTTCCGGCTCCGGCTCGCCGCGCTCGACAACTTGTGCGTGCGGTTCGTCACCGCCGAGGGCGCCGACGAGCCGGTCGCGCTCGCCGCCGAGATCACGACCGCGGTCGAGCGAGTCCGCGCGTGCCACGAGTTCGGTGAGTCGGCTCACGTCGTCGTCCCCATTCACCGATGACGGCGATCGTCGCGACCACGCTGTCGTCGACCGGGCTGGTGACCCTGACCCTGGTCGCGTTCGCGGTGGGTCTCGTGTTCGGGTCGTTCGCGAACGTCGTCATCGCTCGCGTGCCTCGCGGGGAGTCCATCGTCCACCCGGGCTCGCACTGCCCGAGCTGCACCGCGCCGGTCCGGGCCTACGACAACATCCCCGTCGTGTCCTGGGTCGTGCTGCGCGGCCGCTGCCGCGACTGCGGCTGGGCCATCCCGGCCCGCTATCCGCTGGTCGAGCTCGTGTCCGGATGCGTGGCGGTGGGCGTCGCGGCGACCATGCTCGTGCTCATCGGCATCTGAGCCGACCGCCGCATTCCCGCCCGACCCGGCGGGGCCACGCGCGAGAGTGGGCGCATGATTCGCATCCGCGCGGCGCTCGCGGCCATGCCCGAATACGTGCCGGGACGCTCGGCGGAGTCGGTGGCCGCCAAGTACGCCCTCGGCGATGTCATCAAGCTCGCGTCCAACGAGGCGCCGTTCCCGCCGCTGCCGTCGGCGCTGGCCGCGATCGCCGACGCCGCCAGTGGCGTCAACCGGTATCCCGACGACGCCACCGTCGCCCTTCGGGAGCAGCTGGCCAAGCACTACGGCGTGGTCCCGGAGCAGGTGCTGCTGGGGAACGGTTCGGTCGAGCTCTGCCGCATGGCCCTCGCCGCCACCTGCGACCCGGGTGACGAGGTGGTGTTCGGTCGGCCGTCGTTCGAGGCGTACCCGATCCTCGCCATGCAGGTGGGCGCGGCCATGGTGCAGGTGCCGCTCTCCGCCGCGCACCGGTACGACCTCGACGCGATGGTGGATGCTGTCACCGACCGCACGCGTCTCGTGTTCGTCTGCAACCCGAACAACCCGACCGGGACCAGCGTCGACCGCGACACGGTCGAGCGCTTCCTCGCCCGTGTGCCCGACGACCTCCTGGTCGTGTTCGACGAGGCGTATCGCGAGTTCGTGACCGCGCCGAACTACGCCGACGGTCTCGACTTCCTCGAGGGGCACGACAACATCGCGGTGTTGCGCACCTTCTCCAAGGCGTACGGACTCGCTGCCCTACGCGTCGGCTATGCGATCGCGCCCGAAGGGGTGATCGACGCGTTGCGGAAGATGCGGGTGCCGTTCGAGGTGAACGCGCTGGCGCAAGTCGCGGCCTCGGCATCGCTCGCCGCCGACGAGGAGATGCGCGCCCGAGTCGACGACGTGATCCGCGAGCGCGCGCGACTCACCGATGCCATGGCCGACCTCGGCCTGCCCGTCGTGTCATCGGACGCGAACTTCCTGTGGCTCGCCCTCCCCGAGCAGGCCGCGATCCTCGGCGAGTACAGCGAACGGGCCGGTGTGGTGCTGCGGCCGTTCCCGGGAGCCGGGGTGCGGGTCACCGTCGGCACCGCCGAGGAGAACGACCGCCTGCTGAAGGTCCTGCGCGCCGCGGTGGAGGACGGCGCCGTCGGCTAACGGGTCTCGAGCGCGGACGACGCGAGCGTCACGCTCGCCCCGTCGGTTCCGGCGCCGCGCACCCTGTTCACTGCCTGCTCGTGATCGGCAAGGGTGCGCTGAAACGCGTGCGACGTCTTGAGCACCTGCAGGTCGTACTCCAGGCGCTCGATGAGCCGACGCACGTCGTCGCCGGCGCCGGCGCCGACCAGCCGGGCGCAAGTCGCGAGCGTCTCGTGCATCCCGTCGCGGACGTCCAGCCACGACTGCTCGATCCGGTGCCGGGTCGCGTGGTCCGACCGACGGTCCGCGTTGAGCAGGTTCACCGGGAGCGGTTGCGGGAGGTCGTCGACCGGATTCGGCGGGTCCTCCCACCGCTCCGGGTCGCGACCGACGACCTGGCCGGTGCGGTCGTCGGCGGTTCCCGCTCGCACGAGGTCGCCTTCGAACCCCACACCGACCAGTACGTCGGGATCCACGCTCAGCGCCCCCGCGAGCGCGTGCAGCTGGTCGGCCGACAGGCGCTTGGCGCCGCGTTCCGCCGCTTGCAATTCCCGACGACTCAGACCTGCCGACTTGGCGACGTCGCCCGTCCGCGCTCCCGTCAGCTCACGCACCGTGCGGAGCCGGGTTCCGATGTCTTCCGGGCGGATGTCCTGGCTCGGCTCGGTCACGCAGGGGATATCGGGCGGGGGCCGCGCCGACTTGACCCGACGTGACGACCGCCACGCCGCCGGGTCAGGGCGCCTCCGGTACGCAACGGTTCTCGAGCTCCCCGATGTGCCCGATGACCGTGCGGACCACCTGGCCGGGCGCGAGGTAGGTGGGGGGTTGCATGCCGTGGCCGACGCCGGCGGGCGTGCCGGTCAGCAGCAGATCGCCGGGCTCCAGGGTGACGAACTCGCTGGCGTAGGCGACCAGGTCGGCCGACGAGAAGACCAGCTCCGACGTACGGCTGGCCTGGCGGGCCACGCCGTCGACCTCGCACCGGATCTCCAGATCGGGGTCGGGACCGCCGACCTCGTCGGGAGTGACCAGCCACGGCCCGACCGGGGTGGCGTGGTCCCAGGTCTTGCCCTGCAACCATTCGAGGGAGCGGTTCTGCCAGTCGCGCATGGAGACGTCGTTGGCGACGGTGAACCCGGCGATGGCGTCGGCCGCCTCGGTGCCGGACGCGTGCCGGACGCGGCGGCCGACCACCAGCGCCAGCTCGGCCTCCCAGTCGACCTGGTGCGAGGCCGCCGGCAGCACGATGTCGTCGCGTGCGCCGATCAGGGCCTCCCGGAACTTGGCGAACAGCGTGGGGTGCGTGGGCAGCTCGTGGCCCATCTCGAGGATGTGGCTCCGGTAGTTGAGGCCCTGGCAGATGATCTTCCCGGGGAAGGTGACGACGGGCGCGAGGTCGGCGGTGGCGAGGTCGTGCACGATGCCCGTCTCCTGCGCGTCGCCGCGCGCCAGCAGTGCGCCGACGTCGGGGACGTCGAGCTCGAGCAGCGCGTCACCCTCGACGACCGCGGCGTGCGTGCCGTCGGCGGCCCTGACCGTCGCCCATCTCATGGCGGCATGCTGTCACATCGCGGAGGGTCCATTTCGGGCCGATGAGTGTCATACCCCCGTGTTTTGATCGGTGCATGTTCGACGTGGTCGATCATCTCGATGAGCTGCGGTGCTGGCCGACGGATCGGTTGGTGGCGCGGCGCGACGAGTTGATCGGGGTGCAGCGTCAGGCGCGGGTCGAGGAGCTGGCGATCGTGCGGGTGCTCGACGAGCGGGGACGGATCGATCCGACCGTGGACGATCACGGCGAGTCGGCGCGCACGGTGCGGGACATGGTGGAGACGGCGCGGCGGTTGGAGTCGTTGCCTGAGATCGCGGCCGCGGCGCACGAGGGGGCGTTGAGTCCGGAGCAGTTGAGCGCGGTCACCAGGCTGGCGGACGAGGAGTCGGATGCGGAGTGGGCCCGGCGGGCCCCGAACACCGCGCCGGTGGAGCTGGCCCGCCTGGCGCGGAACGCGGTGAAGCCGTCGACGGAGGATTCGCGGGCCCGGTACGAGGCGCGCAGCCTGCGGATGTGGTGGACGCCCGACAAGGGGATGTTGCATCTCCACGGCCAGTTGCCGGATGTGCTGGGCGCGACGTTCGAAGCGACCATCCAGCAGCTCACCGAGCAGGCCAAGCCGGCGAAGGGTCAGGTGTGGGACCGCTTCGAGCACCGGGCCGCCGACGCCCTGGTGCACCTGTGCGAGCAACCCGACACGAAGGACGAGACGCCGACGTTGGCGCCCCGCCCGGTGGTGCAGACGCTGATCCCGTTGTCGGGCCCGGCGGAGATCGCCGGGGTCCCCATCGCCGACTCGCGGCTGGAACAGCTGCGGGCCAACGCCAGCATCGAACCGGTGCTGGTCGACGACGACGGCACCCCGCTCGCGATCGGGAAACGCTTCAGCGTGTTGTCCCCCAAGATCGTG
>DATBBL010000192.1:0-5176 GCA_036271015.1 Acidimicrobiia bacterium | reverse complement strand
GGGTATCACGGAGACGCCCACGAGCACGAGCACACCGAATTCCTCTACGTCGTCCGCGGCGCACTGCGGAGCCAGGGTCGCGCGATGACGGCGGGGGATGCCTATGTGGCCGCGACCGGTTCGAGGCACGATGAGTTCCGTACCGACGACGGCGCCACGTACGTGTCGATCTTCAAGCTCTGAGCCGGTCCATCACCCGGGCACACTCGACGCCGTCGCGGAAGGTCGGTTCGCCGTCGGGGACCTTCCCGGCGCGCACCGCGTCGCGCACGACCTCCGCCCAGGCCCTCATCGGCACCAGGTGCGGATCTTCGACCGGCGCGTCGAACGCGAAGACCTGGGTCGAGCCTTCGTGCGTGCGCAGGGTGATGCGCTGGTCGCCGACCGACTCGAGGACGCCATCCGAGCCGAGCACCGTGATGCGCGTCGGGACCGGCGCGGGCGTGACGAACGATGTGTCGATGGTGATGCTGGCGCCGTCCGCGGTGCGCATCCACGCGGTGAATGCGTCCTCGGCGGTGCACTCGAATCGATTGCCCTCGCGGTCCGGCCGTTCGCGGACGGTCACCCGGGTGTGCGCGCCCGCGTCGGTCAGGTCGCCGAAGGTCCAGCGCAGGAAGTCGATCGCGTGCGAACCCCAGGCGCCGATCCAGCCGCCGCCACGGGAAGCGTCGAAGAGCCACCCGTACCAGCGCAACGGGACGCGGGAGCCGGCCGCGAACGCGCTCCACTGCACGTGCTCGACCGTTCCCACCACACCTTCCTGCACGAGCTCGCGGAGCCGGGCGCGTCCCGGGTGGTGACGGAACTCGAAGTTCAGCAACGCGACCACACCCGCCTCGCGCGCGGCCGCGTCCATCGCGAGCGCGTCGTCCTCGTTGCATCCGAACGGCTTGTCGCACAACACCGCCTTGCCCACCTCGAGCGCGGCGAGGACCAGCTCGCGGTGGCAGAACGGCGGCGAGTGCACCGCGACGACATCCACGTCGTCACGCGCCACGAGGGCGCGCCACGCCTCCTCGTCCCGGGGTGAGACGACGTCGACGACCTCGCACCCCTCGGTCGCGGCGAACACCGGCGCCACCACCCGCCGGCCGAAGCCCCGGCCGATCACTCCCACCCCGACCGTCGCCGTCGTCGCCATCGGCCCGCTCCTTGTCGACCGCCGCTCTTGCCCGGCGAACGTACTCCTGAGCGCCCGCTGAGCGGCCTGGTGACAGGACGGGCTCCCGGGGCGTCTACGCTCTCTCGTTGGTGCTTGCTCGCCGGGCAGATGGTCCGCCGATCGAGTTCGGATGGGTTGTCAGCAATGGGCGAGAAGGTCGCCGACCAGCCGGCGCATTGGATGCTCGTGCCCGCGGGGCGCGCCCACCACGACCCGCACGCCGCCCGCCCGTCCCGCATCCCACTGCTCCTCGCGGTGGCGCGCCGGGGCATCCCTGATCTGCTCGAGTCGACCATCGTCCCCGCCATCCTCTTCTTCGTCCTGGTGACCACGCTGAATGCCGCGGTGGCCATGGCGGCGGTGCTCGTCTGGGCGTACGGCGCGCTGCTGCGCCGGATCGTCCGGAAGGACCGCATCCCTGCGCTGCTGATGCTCGCCACCGTGGGCCTCACCGTACGCACGGTGGTCGGGCTGCTCAGCGGGAGCACGTTCGCCTACTTCGTCCAGCCGGTCGCCACCACCGTCGTCATCGCCGCGGTGTTCCTCGGCTCGGCCGCCATCCGGCGTCCGGTGATCGCCCGGGTCGCGCACGACTTCTGCCCGTTCGCAGCCGAAGTCGCCGACCGTCCCGCGGTGACCCGTCTCTTCGGGAACCTCACCATGGTCTGGGCCGGCGCCCAGCTCCTCACTGCCGGGATGACGCTGGCGATGCTCGTGAGCATGCCGGTCGCCATGTTCGTGGCGCTCAAGACCGTGGCCGCGCTCGGGATCTCGGTGGCCGCAGTGGTCATCACGATCTCGCTGGCGCTGCGCACGGTGCACTCCGAGCAGCTGGTGTTCGCCCCCGCCTGACCTGCCGCCCACATGGGTGCGGAATGCACCCATTGCCGCCCGGTGCGGTGCGCCGTACCGTCGCCTGATTGCAACCCCGTCGCATTTGGCGGGTGGCGACTCGGGGGGCGGAGTGCACATTCCCGACGGCTACCTCAGCCCCGAGACCTGTGCGGTGATGTACGGCGCCACCGCGCCGTTCTGGGTGGTTGCGGCGCGGCGGGTGCGCCGGGTGGTGAAGACGCGCTACGTCCCGCTCCTCGCACTGGGCGCCGCGTACTGCTTCCTCGTGATGATGTTCAACGTGCCGGTGCCCGACGGCACCACCGCGCACGCGGTCGGCGCGGTGCTGGTTGCGGTGCTGCTCGGACCCTGGGCGGCGGTGATCGCGGTCAGCGTCGCGCTGGCCATCCAGGCGCTGTTCTTCGGCGACGGCGGCGTCCTGGCGTTCGGCGCCAACTGCTTCAACATGGCGGTGGTCATGCCCTTCGTGGGCTACGCGCTCTACCGCGCCATCGCCGGTCGGGCCTTCCTAACGTCGCCTCGGCGCGCCCTCGCGGCGGGTGTCGGTGCCTACGTCGGCATCAACGCGGCTGCGCTCTGCGCCGCGATCGAGTTCGGACTGCAGCCGGACCTCTTCTACAAGACGACGGCGACCGGTGGACACGTGCCGTTGTACGCGCCGTTCCACCTGTCGCAAACCATCCCGGCGATGCTCGGCGCGCACCTCCTGGTCGCGGGCGTCGTCGAGTTCGTGTTGACCGTCGGAGTGATCGCATACCTCCAACGGGCGAACCTCCCGATCCTCCGGATCAACCACCCGGGACTGCCCGACGCGGCCGGCCAGCGCGTCGCCGACGACGGCCGTGCCGTCGAGCGCCGCCCTCGGCTCCGGGGCATCTTCATCGGGCTCGCGGGCCTGGTCGCCCTGGTTCCCCTCGGTCTGTTGGCGAGCGGCGGCGCATTCGGCGAGGACAGTCCTTCAGCGCTCGACCTGAGGAAGTACGGCCTCGACGCGGTGCCGACCGGACTGCAGAGGTACGGCGACTTCTGGTCGAGCGCGCTGTTCCCGGGCTACGACTTCGAGCACGGCTCGCATCCGAACCTCGGGTACTACGCGTCCGCCGTCCTCGGCACCGTCCTCATCGCCGGAGTGGTGGTCGCGGGGTTCCGCGTCGCGGCCGTGTCCCGGCGTCGCCGCGACCGACGCGGCGGCCGCGACCGTGATCGAGCGGACGCCGGCGCCGAACGCGAGCCGGTCGGGCGCTGATGGGTACCGACGAGAGCGCGACGACCGCGACGACGAGGCGGCTCTCGCCCGACTGGCTGTTGCGGGACGAGATCGGATTGTGTCCGTGTGGCTGCGTGGGGAAGCGGCGACGAGGTGGGTTCGTGGAGAAGACCCTCAGCGGCGTGTCCGGCCTCGTCCGCGGCGCGATGTTCTCCGAGGACGTCGCCGCGACGCCGGGGCTGCTGCAGCGGATCGACGCCCGGGTGAAGGTGGTCACGCTGCTCGGTCTCCTGGTGGTGGCGGCGTTCCTGCACTCGATCGCCGCGCTCGCGACCATGTACGTCGTCGCCCTCGTCGTTGCGTCGGCGAGCCGCCTCTCCGTCCGGTTCTTCGTCGCCCGCGTGTGGCTCTTCGTGCCCGTCTTCACGGGGATCGTCGTGCTCCCCGCCACGCTGAACCTGGTCACGCCGGGCACGATCGTCGTCCCTTTGGGTCACTGGTTCGGCGGCCCCGTCGGGCTGACCGCCGAGGGCTTGGAGTCGGCGGGGCTCATCGTCATGCGGGTCGCGGTGTCGATCTCCCTCGTCGTGCTCCTCACCCTCACCACGCCGTGGACGCGGTTGTTGCACGCGCTGCGGTCGTTGCGGTTGCCGGCGACGGTCATCCTCGTGCTGGCGATGGCGTACCGGTACCTGTTCCACCTGCTCGCTGCGGTCGAGGACATGTACACGGCCCGCCGCGCCCGCACCGTCGTCCCCGACCGCGACCTGCGGAACGGGCGGAGGTTCGTGGCGGCGTCGGCGGGGGCACTCTTCGGAAAGGCGTACGGGCTCTCGGAAGAGGTGTACCTGGCGATGGTGGCACGGGGGTTCACCGGGGACGTGCGGCTGCTGGCCCCCGACCGAGTGAAGCGGCGCGACCTGGCGTGGTGCGTCGCGTGCGGTGGCCTGGGTCTTGTCCTGCTGTGGGGTGACCGTGTCCTCGGCTGAGCCGCGGTCGGCGTCGCTCCTGGAGTGCCGCGACCTCGAGTACGCCTACCTCGGGCGCTTCCCTGCACTCGACCGCGTCTCGTTGACGGTCGAACGGGGGGAGAGCGTCGCCCTCCTGGGAGCGAACGGCTGCGGGAAGTCGACGCTGCTCAAGCTGCTCGATGGTCTCCTGTTCCCCGCAGCCGGCTCGTACCGCGCGTTCGGGACCGACGTGACCGAGGATCACCTGGAGGACGACCAGTTCTCGCGCGCGTTCCGGGGTCGCGTCGGCTTCATCTTCCAGAACTCCGACGCCCAGGTGTTCTCGCCGACGGTGCGCGACGAGGTCGCGTTCGGACCTCTGAACATGGGCCTCGAGCACGCCGCGGCGGTGGCGCGGGTCGACGACACCCTCGCCATGCTCGACATCACCGGGCTCGCCGACCGCGCGCCCTACCAGCTCTCGGGAGGTGAGAAGAAGCGGGTCGCCATCGCCTCCGTCCTGGCGATGAACCCGGAGGTGCTTCTCTTCGACGAGCCGACCGCCGCCCTCGACCCCCGCACCCAACACTGGATGGTGGAGCTCATCGCCGAGCTCCACGACGTCGGCAAGACGATCGTGCTCGCGACCCACGATCTCGAGGCGGTCCCACTGGTCGCCGACCGCTGCGTGGTGCTCGGCGAGGACCACCGGGTCGCCCGCGACGGCCCGACCCGCGCGGTGCTCGAGGACGTCACCCTGCTGCAGTCCACGAATCTCGTCCACGCCCACGCGCACCTGCACGCCGGCGCGACCGCGCCGCACGCGCACGCGCACGATTCGGGGCACCACTGACGTGGCCGCGTCCCTCGTCGAGCGGACCCTGGCGGAGATCCGAGCCGGCGGCGGACGGGTCACGCCCGCACGCCGAGCGGTGCTGGCCGCGATCCTCGATACCGGAGGACACCACTTCACCGCGGCGGAGATCTTCGCCGCGGTCG
>DATBBL010000191.1:0-36688 GCA_036271015.1 Acidimicrobiia bacterium | reverse complement strand
TCGAGCCGGCAACCGCTGAGCCCGGCACGCCCGCACCCGGTGGCCCGGCCGATCCTGCCTGACCCGCCCCGTGCCCCTCCGCAAAGCGCGCAATCCCGAAGGCCGGATGACGGTCTTCGAGCACCTCGGCGAACTGCGCCGACGGCTGATCATCTCCATCGTGGCGGTGGCGGTCACCGGGACGATCGTGTTCATCTTCGCCCCGGAGATCATCAGCTGGCTGATCACGTTCTACAACAACGCCGTGCCCCGGGGACACGGGCAGAAGTTCATCTTCACCGGCCCCCTCGACGCCTTCGCCACCCGGTTGAAGATCGCCACCTACGGCGGCATCGTCCTCGCGCTGCCGGTCTGGCTCTGGCAGCTGTGGCGGTTCATCACGCCCGGTCTGAACCCCACCGAGAAGCGGTTCGCGGTCCCGTTCATCCTGGCCTCGATCGTCCTGTTCGCGCTGGGCGCGGTCGTGGCGCTCCTGACCCTCCAGCCCGCCCTCCAGTTCCTGTTGAACATCGGCGGGTCCGACCTCCGCCCCCTGCTGACGGCCGACAAGTACATCTCGCTCGTCTCGCTGATGATCCTCGCCTTCGGGCTGTCGTTCGAGTTCCCGGTGATCCTGGTGTTCCTGCTGATCGCCCGGGTGCTGACCACCCGACAGCTCCGGAGCTGGCGCCGCTACGCGGCCGTGATCATCGTGGCGTTCGCGGCCATCATCACGCCCAGCCAGGATCCATACTCGCTGTTCGCGATGGCCATCCCCATGTACATCTTCTACGAGGGATCGATCATCATCGGGAGAGTGCTGAAGCGATGAGAGCCGCTGCATGAGCCCACAACGCAAGGGCAGCCGCCGAGGGACGGGGTGGAAGCCGCCGCGCGACCGCCGGGAGGTCGTCATCGCGGTGCTCGCCTCCCTGGCGGTGATCGTCGTCACCGCCTCGCTGGTGTGGTTCCTCCGGCCCAACCGCGACTCGGGCACCTCGTCCGTGCCCTCCACGGTGGCGACCTCGACGACCACGCCCGGCGGGGCCACCACGACCGTGCCCGGCGAGCCCACCACCGCGCCGGTCACGAGCGCACCGGCGTCCTCGACGCCCTGAGGGGACGGTCCGCGTGCGCGCCACCTTCGAAGCCGAGCGCGGGTTCCCCCTCGACCGGTTCCAGGAGGACGCGCTCGACGCGCTCGACGCCGGCGACAGCGTCCTGGTGGCGGCGCCGACGGGCTCGGGCAAGACGCTGGTGGCGGAGTACGCGGTCGACCTGGCGCTCGCCGCGGGCGGCAAGATCTTCTACACCACGCCGCTGAAGGCGCTGTCGAACCAGAAGTACGGCGATCTCGCGCGCGTCCACGGAGCGCGCACCGTGGGTCTGCTGACCGGCGACAACTCGGTCAACGGCGACGCACCCATCGTGGTGATGACCACCGAGGTGCTGCGCAACATGATCTACGCGGCGTCGCCCGCGCTCGACTCCCTGCAGTACGTGGTGCTCGACGAGGTGCACTACCTGCAGGACCGCTATCGGGGGCCGGTGTGGGAGGAGGTCATCGTCCACCTGCCGCCCGAGGTGACCCTCGTGTGCCTCTCGGCGACGGTGTCGAACGCCGAGGAGGTCGCGGCCTGGATCGAGACGGTGCGGGGGAGCACCGCCGCCATCATCGAGGAGCACCGCCCGGTGTCGCTCGAGCACCGCTACCTCGTCGGCGAGCGGGGCGCCGACCAACTGCAGCTGCTGCCGACGTTCGTGGCCGGGCCCGACGGCGAGCTCCGCCCCAACCCCGACGCCGCCCGCCTCGACGCCCGCAACGCGCGCGACCCCGGCTGGCGCGGCCGGCCGCGCACCCGGCTGCGTACCCCGAGCAGGGTCGAGACCGCCGAGCTCCTCGCCGCCGAGTCGATGCTGCCCGCCATTGCGTTCATCTTCAGCCGCAAGGGCTGCGACCAGGCGGTGGAGCAGTGCCTGGCCGCCGGGCTGCGCCTCACCGAGTCGCACGAACGGGCCCTCATCCGCGAGATCGCCGACGCCAAGACCGCCGGCCTCGCCGACGACGACCTCGACGTGCTCCGCTACGACCAGTGGCTGGCCGGGTTGGAGGCGGGCTTCGCCGCCCACCACGCGGGGATGGTGCCGCCGATGAAGGAGGCGGTGGAGGAGGCCTTCGCCGAGGGTCTGGTGAAGGTGGTGTTCGCCACCGAGACCCTCGCGCTCGGGATCAACATGCCGGCGCGCTCGGTCGTGATCGAGAAGCTGTCGAAGTTCACCGGGGAGCGCCACGAGTTCCTCACGCCGGGGGAGTACACGCAGCTGACCGGGCGTGCGGGCCGGCGCGGCATCGACGAGCGGGGCTACGCGATCGTGTGCTGGAGCCCGTTCGTGCCCTTCGACCAGGTGGCCTCCTTGGCGTCGCGGCGCAGCGATGCACTGCGCTCGTCCTTCCGGCCGACCTACAACATGGCGGCCAACCTCGTGCGGCGGTACACGAAGTTCGAGGCCCATCACCTGCTGAACCTCTCGTTCGCGCAGTTCCACGCCGACCGCGACGTCGTGACCCTCGAGCGCCAGCTCGACCGCATCAAGCAACAGGTCGGGCGCCAGCGCGAGCTCATCGGAACCGACGTCGGGCTGGTCGAGGAGTACCGCGTGCTGGCCACCGAGCTGGAGGCGCTGCGCCGCAACGGGGCGTCGGCGGGCCGGCGCATCACCGAGGCGATGGAGGCGCTCCGTCCGGGCGACGTCGTCGTCGTCCGCCGCCGCGGCGGGCGCGTCGCGGTGCTCAACCACGAGCACCGGCGGGGCGGCGGGAGCCGCCTGGTCGCGGTCACGCCGGGTCGCGACGTCGTCCGCCTGGGTCCGCAGGACTTCGACGGGCCGCCCCGGCGCGCCGCCACCATCGACCTCCCCACGCCGTTCGCGCCGCGCAACCCCGCGTTCCGCCGTCAAGCCGCCGACCGGCTGCGGCGGGTGAAGCTGCACGACGACGGTGGACGGACGCGCCGCGAGGAGCGGCGCCGGGCCGAGCTGGAGGACGCCCTCGCCGCGCACCCGCTGAGCCGCGACCCGCAACGGGAGCAGAAGCTGCGGGCCGCCGCCGCGCTCGAGCGCTTCGAGCGCGACGTGCAGCGCACCGAGCGGCGGGTGCGGGGCCGCAGCGAGAGCCTCGCCCGCCAGTTCGACCGCGTCCTGCGGGTGCTGGAGGCGTGGGGCTACGTCGACGGCTGGAAGCTCACCGACCCCGGCGAGCAGCTGGCCCGCCTGTACACCGAGACCGACCTGCTGCTCGCGGAGGCGCTGCGCGAGGGCCTCCTCGACGGCCTGCGGCCGCCCGAGCTCGCCGCGGTGGTCTCCTGCTTCACCTACGAGCGCCGGGGGCCCGACGGGCAGCACCCGATGCCACCGGCGCGCTGGCCCACCAAGACGGTGGCCAAGCGGGCACGCGCCGTCGAGCGGCTCGGCGAGCAGCTGCGGGCCAACGAGGACGATGCCGGGCTGCCCGAGACCCGGACCCCCGACCCCGGCTTCACGCCCTACGTCCACGACTGGGCCACGGGCGACACCCTCGCCGAGGTGCTCGACGACGACGAGATGACCGGCGGTGACTTCGTCCGCCATGTGAAGCAGTGCATCGACCTGCTGCGCCAGGTGGCGGACGTCGCCGCCGACCCCGACACCCGGCTGCGGGCCCGCGAGGCCGCCGACGCGTGCCACCGCGGGGTCGTGGCGGCGTCGGGCGTGGCCTCGGGCTGACCCGGTGATCGAGAAGGGCAGGCCGTGGGAGCGCCCGGCGTCGGGCCCGGCCGAGTGGCAGGTCGAGGGCGACGACGCCACCCTGGCCGCGGCGGTGCGGGACCACCCCGGCGCCCGGATCGAGTTCCGACCCGGGGCGGGCTCCGACCTGGCGCGGGCGCTCGGGCTCCACGCCGGCGGAGGGACGGCGCTGGAGCTCGGCCTCGACGCGCTGCGAGTGCTCGCCGACGACCGGGAGCTGTTCGCGGTGAACATGGTCGTGGTCGGTGCCGCCCCGGACCGGACGGGCCGGTTCACCCGGGCCCCGGAGGTCCGGGTCCGGGTCGACGAGCGGGTCGCCCACGACGGGCGCGCCACCGGCGTCGTGGTGGCCAGCGGTCAGCACCTGCGTGGCGCCGACGTCGTCCCGCGGGGCCACCCGGGGGATGGGCTGATCGAGGTCCAGGTGTACGCGGTGGGGCGGGGCGAGCGGGCGGGGGTCCGGGCCCGGCTGCCGCAGGGCGTCCACCTGCCGCACCCCGACATCACCCAGACCCGCGGCCGCCACGTCGAGGTGCGGGCCGACCGGGGCCCGGTCCCGCTCGAGGTCGACGGCGTCGCGGTGCCCCCCGCCGCGCTCGTCACCGTCGACGTCGTGCCCGGCGCCTTCGTGCTGGTGCTCTGAGCGGAATCTTTCTCCGGAGACGGCGAAGTCCGCGTCGGCCGGAGGTGCCGCCGATACCATCGCCAGCCCTGGCCGGTGGGCCAGCGCGCTGGAGGCGAGACTGTGGGCGTGTACCCGTCCGAGAACTTCACCGACGACGAGGCGGCGGTCCTCCGGCCGTACTTCACCAACCTCGACCGTCCGGTGTTCGCGCTCGTCAACCTGCCCGAGGTCGTGAAGGGTGCGTTGTTCGCGCGGTACTCGCGCACGCACAAGAGCCTGCGCCGACTCTTCCTCGACGAGTTCGTGAACGACCTCGACCTCACCGGCGACCTCACCGTCGACGCGACCATCGGGCTGCGGCGGGCGGAGGAGCTGTACGACCGCGTGTTCCTCGAGTACGGCGACGACTCTGTCGCGCAGCTCGGTGGGGTGCACCTCGCGTGTGAGCAGTCGTCGAACCTGCTCACCAAGATCCTCGAGTGGGGTCGCCTCATGGCGTACCTCGAGCAGTCGACGCGCTACATCGAGTACGACAAGAAGCTCGACGGCCGCTTCCGCTACTACCGCGACAGCGCGGTGCTCGCGTCACGCGAGCACGCGTGGCGCTACATCGCCGACATGGACGCGCAGTTCACCACCTACGCCACGATGCTGCCGCGCCTCACCGACTGGGCGCGCGAGCGCTACCCGAAGGATCCGCGCGACTCCGACTTCGTCTACAAGCAGACGATCAAGGCGAAGGCGTGCGACGCGGTCCGGGGCGTGCTGCCCGCGGCCACGCTGTCGAACGTCGGCATCTACGGCACCGGTCAGGGCTACGAGGCGTTGCTCCTGCGCATGCGCGCGCACCCGTTGCCCGAAGCGCGCGCGTACTCGGCGATGATGTTGGAGGAGCTCCGCAAGGTGATCCCGAGCTTCCTCACCCGGGTCGACCGCGAGGACCGCGGGATCGCCTGGAGCGCCTACCTGGCCGAGACCCGCCACGACACCCGGGAGCTGGTCGAGCGCATCTTCGCAGGTGAGCGGGCTGAACCGAGGCCCGCGGTCACCCTCACCGACTTCGACCCCGCGGCCGAGGACAAGCTGCTCGCCGCCATCTGCTACCCGCAGACGCACCTCCCCGAGGACCAGGTGCTGGCAAAGGTGCGCACGCTGGGCGACGACGACCGCGCCGCGCTCCTGCGCGCGTACGTCGGTGATCGTCGCAATCGCCGGCACAAGCCCGGGCGCGCGTTCGAGCGCGTCGACTACCGCTTCGACATCGTCGCCGACTACGGCGCGTTCCGCGATCTGCAGCGTCACCGCATGCTCACCATCGAGTGGCAACCGCTGTCGACGCGTCACGGGTACGAGATCCCGGAGGCGGTCGAGGAAGCAGGACTGCGCGACGAGTTCGACGACGCGATGGAGCGCTCGGCTGCGCTCTACGACGCGTTGCTCGACCCGTTCCCGGAGCAGGCGCCGTACGCGGTGTCGCTCGCGTACGGCCTCCGGTTCACCATGCAGCTCAACGCGCGCGAGGCGATGCACATGCTCGAGCTGCGGACCGCACCTTCCGGTCATCCGTCATACCGGCAGATCGGCCAGGAGATGCACCGCCTGATCGCGGAGCAGGCCGGCCACCGCGCGATCGCGGCCGCCATGTCGCACGTCGACCACACGACGTACGAGCTCGAGCGCCTCGCCGCGGAGCGGGCGGCGGAGGCCCGGCGCGCCGCCGGGACCGTGTGACCAGAGCCTTGCCGGCAGGCTGACAGCAGGAAAAAATTCACAGGCACGCTGACCAGCGTCGACGCGCGTCGGTGCAGGTCACGGCGCTGCATGCCGATCGGCTCCCGCTTGACACGGACCCCCTTCGTCGGGCGTACTACGTGGCGTCCTCACCGCTCGGTCGTGGGTCGCGTCGCCCAGCGAGGCGAAGGCGCCGGGTGAGAGATGGGCACGGGGGCTCAGGAGACCAAGTAGAGAACGCTGCAATAACCCGACCTGCAGGGCACGTCGGGCCAGCCAGTGGCCCCAACGGTCTCCTGGGCCCCCTCTTCTCCATCCGGGCATCCCGGCCCGTCGTACACCAGGGAATAGGTGTACGACCCTGCCGGTTTGGGTCGCGACTGCACACAGGTGCGGGTGTTATATTCCGCGCCCCTCAACCCGCCGACCGCCCCACTGACCACTCGACCCCCGCGTGGCCGATCCCGGTCGGCCGACCGCTCGGAGCCACGATGAGCGACGAAGAATTCGACGACGAACCCGAGATCGACGACGAAGACATCGCGGACGACGACCTCGTCGACGAGGACCTGGTCGACGAGGACGAGGGTGACGACATCGACCTGCTCGACGACGAGCTCGAGGTGAGCCCCGAGGTCCCCGTACCGGTCGTCACCGACGAGACCACCGCCACCACCATCGAGACCTCGGAGGAGGAGGACGACGACGGCGTCGTCGACCTCGACGAGGAGCTGCACCCGGACGACGTGGAGGAGCCGCTCGACGTCCTGCTCCAGGAACGCACCGCCAGCGCCACCCTCGAGGACGACGAGGAGGACCTCGAGGAGGAAGAGGCCGACGGCGACGACCGCGCCGACGGTCCCACGAGGATCGTCCCGCGTCGCCCCGACGAGTTCCTCTGCCAGTCGTGCTTCCTGCTCCTGCCCCTACGGCGGCTCGCTGATCCTGAACGCCAGTTCTGCGACGACTGCGCCTGACCGCGTGACGCCGGCGGCCGCGCCGGCCCGCGTGCCTCGGGCGCATCCGAGCTGGCCGCGGCTCGCCGCCGCGGTCGGCGCCGGCGTCGTCACGGGTCTGTGCTTCGCGCCGGTCGACCTCGGGCCACTGATCCTGGTCGCGCTCGTGCCGTTGCTCTGGACGTGGCGCGACGCGCGCCCCTCCCACGCCGCGCTCTACGGGTTCGGCTTCGGCATCGCCGCGTATGCCGTCGTGATCCCGTGGATCCGGTACTTCGGGTACGTCGCGTTCGTGCCGCTGGTCGCGGTCATGGCCGCGGCGATCGCGATCGTCGGCGCGCTGGTGGCGGCGTACGCACGGCGGGGGATCGCGTCACCGTTCCTCACCGCCGCGGTGTGGGTGCTGCTCGAGGCGCTGCGCGGGCGGTGGCCGTTCGGCGGCTTCCCCTGGGCCGACCTCGGTGTCGCCCTGCACGACGTCGCCGCGGCGCGGGCCCTCGCCAGCGTGGGTGGCACCTTGCTGGTGACGTTCGTGATCGTGACCGTCAACGGCCTGGTCCTGGACCTCGCCCTCGCGTTGCGCTCCCACGCCGGGCGGGCCGCGCTGCTCGCGGGGATCGGCATCGCCGGGGTCGTGGTGGCGACCGCGGTCACCGACGTCACCCGCTTCCAGCCGACGACCACCGGGCACCTCCACGTCGCGATGCTCCAGGGCGACGACGAACAGCTGCCGCTGGCGCAGCAGACCGACCAGCCCCTCACCGAGAAGCACTTCGCGCTCGCCGACAGCCTGCGCGGGCACTACGACCTCATCGTGTTCCCCGAGTCGTCGCTCGACACCGATCCGGAGCAGGATCCGGCGCTGCGGGCGCGGATCACGGACCTCGCGGCGCGCCACGGCGCGTACGTGCTCGTGAACGCGCGCACGCCCGGCAGTGACGACAACTCGCGCAACACCAACCTCATGTACACGCCGGACGGGAAATTGCAGGGGGTGTACTCGAAGCAGCACCTCGTGCCGTTCGGCGAGTACGTGCCCTGGCGCGGGGAGTTGAGCTTCCTGCCCCAGCTGCGCCAGGTGCCGTACGACTTCGAGCCCGGCGACACGCGCACCATGTTCCACGTCGCCGGGCACCCGCTCGCGTCGGTGATCTGCTTCGAGTCCGCCTTCGGTCCGCTCGTGCGCGACTTCGTGCGCGACGGTGCGCAGGCGATCGTCGTCAGCACCAACAACCGTTCGTACCAACGCTCGGGCAACAGCGAGCAGCACCTGGCGCTCGGACAGATGCGCGCCGCGGAGACCGGACGCGCGGTGCTGCAGGCGTCGGTGTCGGGCATCAGCGCAGTGATCGATCCGGACGGCTCGGTGCACGACCGCACGAAGCTGTTCGAGTCCGCGGTCGTGACCGCGTCGGTGCCGACGTCGACGGGCGACACGCTCTACGTGCGCTTCGGGGACTGGCTGGTGTTGCTCAGTGCGATCGCGGTCGTGCTGGTGACGGTCGTCGCCATCCGCCGGCCGGTCACGACACCAGGAGCTTGATCGCGGCCACGAGGCCGACCACGACGATGAGCGCGCGCAACGCGGGCTCCGGCAGACGCCGGCCCACCTTCGCGCCGAGCTGCGCACCGAGCACCGAGCCCACTGCGATCACGACCACGACCAGCCACGCCACGTCGGCGAAGAACACGAAGAGCACCGCGGCGACGCCGTTGGCCACGAGCGCGAGGACGTTCTTCACGCCGTTGAGGCGCTGCAGGTTGTCGGCGATGAAGATGCCGAGCAGCGAGAGGAGGATCACACCCTGCGCGGCGCCGAAGTAGCCGCCGTAGATGCCGGTGAGGAAGATCCCGGTCCACAGCTCGACGCCGCCGTGTTCGACCACGCGGTTTCGCCGTTCGGCCACGAGCCGGCTCAGCCGGGGTTGCAGCAGCACCAGCGCCACCGCGACAAGGATGAGCACCGGCACGACGTCGTCGAAGACCGAGCTCGGCAGCGTGAGGAGCAGGACGCCCCCGGTGATGCCGCCGATCAGCGAGGCGGAGCCGAGGACCAGCACGCGCCGGCGCTGGCCGACGAGCTCTCGCCGGTAGCCGACCGCGCCGCTGAGGCTGCCGAAGGAGATGCCCACGGTGTTGCTCACGTTGGCGATCACCGGCGAGTACCCGATGGCGAGCAGCGTGGGGAAGGTGATGAGCGAGCCCGACCCCACGATGGTGTTGATGGTCCCGGCGAGGAAGGCCGCGACCATCAACAGCGCTGCTTCGAAGACCGACATGGTGCCCGGCACCGTAGACTCGGACGACAGGAGAGCTTGGGAGATGAAGCGGAGCCGTGCTCGGAGAGCGGGACGGCGCAGCGCAATCGACCCGTGGTGTGGGAGATGAAGCGGAGCCGTGCTCGGAGAGCGGGACGGCGCGGCGCAATCGACCCGTGTGGTGTGGGAGCGGAACTGTGTCGGACGAGAAGGCACCGGTCGAGAAGGCCGTCGAGCTGTTCGTGTACGCGCCGGTCGGCATGGCCCTCTACGTGCGCGACATGTTGCCGAGCATGGTGGGCATCTTCGTCGCGCGCGGCAAGCGCGAGGTGCAGTCGCACCGCACGCCGCCTCCGCCGCCCGCGCCGCCCGTCCCGCCCGTCCCGCCGGAGGTGAAGCGCCGGATCGACGAGTCGGTCGGCATGGCCAAGGTCGTCGCCGAAGGTGGCTTCGGTGTCGCGCGCGACGTCGCTGGCAGCGGCCTCGGGGTGGCGCGCGACGTCGCCGGCTCCGCCCTGGCCCAGTTCCTCGCCATGCGCGCCAACGGCACCGAACCCGCGCCGCCCCCGCCGCCGCCTCCACGCGACGCCGCACCAGAGCCCGCGGCGAGCGCGCCGGCGCCCGTCGTGACGCCGGCGCCGGCGACGCCCGCGGCAGGTCCGCCCGACGCCGGGTGGCGCACCGAGGTCCCGGCATCGGACGCGCTGCCCATCCCCGACTATGACGAGCTCTCGGCGTCGCAGGTGGTCGAGCGACTCGAAGGTCTCGACCACGACTCACTCGAAGCGATCCGCCGCTACGAGACCGACCACCGCGGCCGCAACACGATTCTCGGCAAGATCGCGCAGCTCTCCTGACGTGGAGTCGAGCCGGCCGGCGACGGCCGCGGACATCCCTCGCGTCGTGGAGCTCGCGCGCCTGATGCGGGCCGAGCTCTCGGCCATGCGTGGCGGCGAGCTGTGGGCGGTCCGGGAGGCATGGCCCGAGCCGCTCGAGGACGCATACGACGCGTTGCTGACGCGCGACGATGCGCTGCTCGTGGTGGGCACCATCGACGACGTCGTCGTCGGTCACGGGGCGGTGGTGGTGGAGCTCCTGCGCTCCGGGGCACGCCTCGGAGTGGTCACCGACCTGTACGTGGAGCCCGAGGCGAGGGAGGTCGGGGTGGGCGAGGCGATGGCCGACGCGCTCGTCGCGCACTGCGAGGACCGCCGGTGCATCGGCATCGACGCGCCCGCGCTCCCGGGCCACCGCGCGGCGAAGAACTTCTTCGAGGCGCACGGCTTCACCGCCCGGGCGCTGGTCATGCACCGGCGTCTCGACCCGGCCCCCGAGTGAGCAGGCCGGAAGTCGCGGTCGGGGCGGTGTGCGTGCACGCCGACGCCCTGCTCCTGGTACGGCGGGGCCGGGGCCCGGCGGCGGGGGAGTGGGCAGTGCCGGGCGGGCGGGTCGAGTGGGGCGAGACGCTGCACGAGGCGGTCGTGCGCGAGACCGCCGAGGAGACCGGGCTCGAGGTGGTCGTCGACCGGTTCCTGGGCTGGGTCGAGCGGCTGGGTGAGACCTACCACTACGTGATCCTCGACTTCGGGGTCACCGCCCTCGATCCCGCCCGGCCGCTCGTGGCCGGCGACGACGCGGCCGAAGCCGCGTGGGTCCCGGTGCCCGAGCTGTCGGACCTGCGCCTCGTCGGTGGCCTCCACGAGTTCCTGCGCGACGTGGGAGTGTGGTGAAGGATGGACTTCGAATTCAGCGCCGAGGACGAGGCATTCCGCGCCGAGCTACGCGCGTTCCTCGACGAGGAGCTCCCGTCGTGGTGGAAGACCGTGTTCGTCGACGACGACCGCGCCATGCCGTTCACGCGCGAGCTGTGCAAGAAGCTCGCGGCGCGCGGGTGGCTCACCCTGAGCTGGCCGAAGGAGCACGGGGGCGCCGACGGGTCGGTGTGGCAGCAGGCCGTCGTGCGCGAGGAGATGTGGGCGGCGGGCGAGCCCCGCGGTCCGCAGTACATGAACCTCAACTACATCGGGCCGCTCATCATGCGTTTCGGCAGCCCCGAGCAGCAGGCCCGCCACCTCCCGCGCATGGCGGCCGGTGACGTCCTCTGGTGCCAGGGCTTCTCCGAGCCCGAGGCGGGCTCCGACCTCGCTTCGCTGAAGACGCGTGCGGTGCGCGACGGCGACCACTACGTCGTGAACGGCCAGAAGATCTGGAACAGCTACGCCGACGCGCCCGCCGACCACTGCTTGCTGCTCGCCCGCACCAACGCCGAGGTGAAGAAGCAGCAGGGCATCTCGATGTTCCTCGTCGACATGCGCACCCCGGGCATCACGGTGCGAGCGATCCCGAGCATGGCGGGGAAGAGCGAGTTCAGTGAGATCTTCTTCGACGACGCCGCGATCCCGGTCACCGACCGCCTGGGGGACGAGGACCAGGGGTGGACGCTGGTGGGGGAGGGGCTCGCGTTCGAGCGCATCGGCATCGCCCGCTACGCGCGCGCCAACCGGGTGCTCGAGCACCTGGTCGCGTACGCGCGCGAGACCGTGGTCGACGGACGTCCCCTCGCTCGGGAGCCGGCGGTCCGGGCCCGGCTCGCCACGCTGGCGGTGCGCATCGAAGCGGCCAAGCTCCTCAACTACGGCGCGATCTCCATCCAGGCGGCGGGGGAGGTGCCCGCGATCGAATCGTCGATCGCCCGCATCCACAACACCCAGGTCGAGCAGCTCGCGGGCCAGGTCGGGCTGGAGCTGCTCGGGCCCCGGGGACTGCTGCTCGACGACGACGCGTGGTGCCTCCTCGACGGGGAGATGCCGCGCCAGTGGGTCGAGAGCATCCCGGTCACCGTCGCCGCCGGCACCACCGAAGTGCAGAAGAACATCATCGCCCAGCGGGGCCTGGGCCTCCCGCGGAGCGCGTGATGGAGATGCAGTGGAGGCGTGGCCGGATGGCCGGGACGTCGGAACGGAATCGACCGTCGTGATGGAGATGCAGTGGAGGCGTGGCCGGATGGCCGGGACGCCGGAACGGAATCGAACCTCCTAGTGGACCTCACCCTCGACGACGACCAGCGCCTGCTCGCGGAGTCCGCCCGCCAGCTGTTCGAGCGCACGTACCCGACCAGCGAGGCCCGCCGGGCCGAGGCGCGGCCCGAGCACTTCTCCACCGAGCTGTGGGCCCAGGCGGGCGAGCTGGGCTGGCCCGGCATCGCGTTGCCCGAGGACGTCGGGGGCGCCGGCTACGGGGTCCTGGAGCTCGCGGTGCTCGCGGAGGAGCTCGGGCGGGCCGCGGTCACCCTGCCCCTCCTGACGTCGTACGCGGCGGCGCTGACGGTCCTCCGAGCCGGCGGCGCCCCGGCGCGGGAGCGGTGGCTCGGCCCCCTCGCCACCGGCGAGGTGGTCGGCGCCCTCGCCCTGCTGGAGCGGGACGGCCGCAGCGAGCGGGCCGCCGCCACGGTCCGGGCGACGCCCACCGACGGCGGCTGGGCGCTGTCGGGCACCAAGCTCGCGGTCCGCTTCGGCGCCCGGGCCGACGTCCTGGTGGTGAGCGCCGACCTCGGCGACGGCCGCCCGTCGGTCCTCCTGGTGCCCACCGATGCCGCCGGCATCGACCGGCGCACCCACGTGACGTTCTCGCCCGAGCCGCTCGCCGCGGTCACGTTCACCGACGTCGCCGTCGCGCCCGATGACGTGGTGGGGGAGCCGGGGGGCGCGGCGGCCGTGATCGAGCACGCGCTCGACCACCTCGGGGTGCTCGACACGGCCTACGCCGTCGGTCTGTGCGACGCCGCGCTCGCGCTCGCGGTCGACCACGCGTCGAACCGCGAGCAGTTCGGGCGCCCCATCGGCGTGAACCAGGCGGTGTCCCACCAGTGCGTCGACATGCGCGTCGACATCGACGCCATGCGGGTCCTGGTGCACCAGGCCGCGTGGCGACTCGACCGGGCCGCCGGTGGTGAGGATCCCGCCGCCACGCGGGCGGTCGCGTTGGCGAACGCGTACGCCCGCGACGTGATCCCGGCCGTGTTCGCCCGCGCCCACCAAGTGCACGGCGCGATGGGCTTCACCTTGGAGTACGACCTGCAGCTGTTCAGCCGGCGGGCCAAGAGCTACGAGTTGACCGGTGGCGGCGCCGCCTGGCACCTCGAGCGGGTGGCCGGCGCGCTCGGCCTCTAGCGCGGCTGGTTACGCCTCGGCCGGCTCGATCGGCGCCGACGTCGTGTTGTTCTTCGACAGGAAGTTGGTCGCGTTCTCCTTGTCGAGCTCCTGCACCGCCGCCGCGACCGAGAAGCCGCCGTACTCGCGGGGCGTCGTGTCGACGTCGGTGGCCTGGGCCCGCAGCGCGCCCACGGTGCACTCCTCGCGCGTGCGGTGCTCGAACGGATCGAACTGGTACCAGCGGCAGGCGTTCGCCCACGTGACCAGGTCGATCTCCTCGTCGGGGACGCCCACCTCCACCAGCGACTTCATCACCGTCTCGGGCGACTCCGGCCACGTGCTGTCGGAGTGCGGGTAGTCGGCCTCCCACGTGATCGTCTCGACCCCGATCTGGTGCCGGTTGCGCAGCCCGGTCGAGTCGTCGATGAAGCACGTCTGCACGTGCTCACGAAACACCTCGCTCGGGAGCTTGTCGCCGAAGTCGGCGCCGGTCCACGCCCGGTGGTGGTCGTAGACGAAGTCGGCCTTCTCCAGGAAGTAGGGCACCCAGCCGATCCCGCCCTCGGCCAGCGCCATCTTGATCTTCGGGAACTTCTGCATGATCGGCGACCAGAGCAGCTCGGCGGCGAAGATCGACGTCTGGAACGGCATCGCGTGCGGGATGACCGAGAACGGCGTCCGCGGCATGAAGCTCGGGAACCCGCCGAAGTGGAACACGGCCACCGTGCCGAGGTCGTTGCACGCTTGCCACGCGTGATCCCATTCCGGGCCGTGGATGTCCGCGGTGCCGAAGCGGTGCGGCTCCGAGTGGAACGACACCGCGTGGCAGCCCTTCTCGGCGACCCGGTGGATCTCGCCGGCCATCCACTCGTCGCCCAGCACGAAGCCGGAGAGCGCGAGGGGGATGAAGCGACCCGGGTACGCGCCGCACCACTCGTCGATGTGCCAGTCGTTGTAGGCCCGGATCATCACCTCGACGAACTCGGTGTCGTCGTTCTGCACGAAGAACTGGCCGCCGAGGCCGGGCCACGACGGGAAGTTCAGCGAGGCGAGGACGCCGTTGACGTTCATGTCGCGGATGCGCTCGTGCACGTCGAAGGTGCCCGGCCGCACCTGGTCGAAGCTCGCGGGATCGGCACCCCAGCTCTCGCGGGGGCGGCCCTGCACCGCGTTGAGGCCGAAGCTGGCGATCTCCTGCCCCTCGATCAGCCAGGCGTCGGTCCCGTTCTCCCGCCGGACGACCCGGGGGACCCGCGCCTTGAACTTCGCCGGTACGTGGTCCTCGAGGTACTCGGCCAGGGACGGCGGCTCCACGACGTGGTCGTCGACGCTGACGAGGATGAGATCTTCCGTGCGCATCCGGCACCCCCCGGGGGCTCGTGGTCTCCCGACTGTATATCCGCGCGGAGTACAACACCGGCCGAAGAATCCTCGCCCAAGAAATCCTCGGGCCCTCCGGCCAGCGGGTGTATGTTCCTCGCTTCGGGCCAGCGGGTCGGTCCGCGACGCTTCCGAGGTTGCACCGGCCGAACCAGGTCGGGGGCGGCCACGCCGGGGGCGGCGAAAGTTCGGAGGCGTCGTTGCTTGGCGGCGTCTCGTCGGGTCTCTATCCCTCGGAGGGGCTGCAAGATGAAGAAGACCGTCTCCGCGCTCGCGTTGATCGTGGCCGTCGCGCTCGGCACCATCGGGCTGACGATCGGCAGCGCCAGCGCCCACGATGCCGCCATCAAGTACGACTGCTTCACCGTCACCACGACGTTCACGAACTTTGCGACGAACCCGCCCGGGACCGGCGCCAACACCGCCACCGTCACCGTGAACGGCGTGGACCACAACTTCTCCTGGACGACCAAGGACTTCGTGGCCACGGTGCCGTTCGTCAGCCACAGCGGCGATGCCCCCGTCGTCGTCAAGGTCGCGTTCCACGGCCTGGACGGCAACACGGGCGGTAGCTCGGCCACGTTCCCGGCCGACTCGTGCGCGGCCCCGGCCGTCGTCACGGTGCCGACGACGACGCCGACGACCATCCCGACGAACGTGTCGCCGGCCGTCGTCACCCGCACCGCGCCTGCGGCCGCGGTCGCGCCGGAGGCCGTCGTCGCCAGCCCCGCGTTCACGGGCTGACCCACCCACGAACCGACGCCGACTGGCCCACGGAGCCCCCGCGGTTCCGTGGGCCCGGCCGGCGTGTGCCTCGGTACCGCGGACCGCGCCGCCGTGTCCACGGGTGGCCGAGCACGGCCGCTCACGGTGAAGCAGAATGGGCGCCTCCGCGCGGGCCAGTGGACCCGCCAGCCAGCAGTGAGGACGTCGATGAGCGGTGCACCGGGCGAGCTCGACCTCGGATTCCTGTCCCTGCCGGGCTGGTTCAGCCCGCTCGACGCCAAGATGTTCCTCCTCGCCGATGCGGCGCAGCGCACCGCCGGGGTAGAGGGCGATCTGCTGGAGATCGGCGCCTACATGGGTCGCAGCGCGGTGGTGCTCGGACAACTCCCGCGTCACGGCGAGCGGTTCATCGTCTCCGACATCTTCGGCGAGGCCGAGAACAACGAAGAGAGCGTGCTGTGGCGCACCAGCTGCGAGGTGCAGAAGCCGAGCGTCGACCAGTTCAGCGCCAACTACCTCCGTTTCCACTCGACGCTCCCTGAGATCCGGGTGGGACCGTCGTCGTCGCTCGACGCCGGCGAGCTCGGCCGGAAGTCGTTCCGGCTGCTCCACGTCGATGGCGCCCACGACTACGAGAACGTCGTCCACGACCTCTCGTTGACCCGTGAGCTCGCGGCCGCGGGCGCGGTCATCGCCTTCGACGACATCTCGCAGCCGGCGTTCCCGGGCATCGGTGCGGCGATCTGGCCCGAGGTGAAGGCCGGTCGGCTACGGCCGTTGATGGTGGGGCAGAAGCTCTACGCGACGTGGGACGTCGACACCCCCGTCGCCGATGCGCTGCTACGGCTCATGGAAGCGGAGCCCGACGTCGGCACCGATCGCTGCCAGCTCGCCGACTTCGAAGCCCTGCTCGTCTCGGACCATGCGCTCACCGACGACGAGGCCGCGACCTGGAAGACGAAGTCGAAGCGGTTCCTGCGGAACTGGGCACCTCCGGCCGTCTACGAAGGCGCGAAGAAGGTCCGCGCCGCCGCACGGTCGAGCTGACACCGAGCCTCCGTCAGGTGGGGCCCCGCCACCCCGCACTCCTTGCGCCACGGCACCGGCCGCGCCTCCCGATCGACCGTTCACTCAGATCCCAACGTGAGGAGGCCACATGGCGACCTACGTCCTGCTCAGCACCCTGACGCCCTCCGGGGGCTCGACGCTGCACACCCATCCGCACCGCCTGAAGGAGGTCAACAGCGAGATCACGCAGTTCGGCTGCCGGGTCATCTCGCAGTACGCGCTGCTCGGTCCTTACGACTTCCTGACCATCGTCGACGCCCCGGACAACGAGACCATCGCGCACCTGTCCGTCGACCTCGGGTCCCGCGGCACGGTCAAGGTCATGAGCATGCCGGCCATGTCGATCGACTCGCTGGTCGACAAGCTGCAGAGTCCCGAGCAGATGGGCCGGGAGTAAGGGCGGTGCCGCTTCGGCCTTCCCCTTGGTTCCGAGGGCAACGCCCATAATCCTCGTTATGTCAACTGCACCGGGAGGAGCCGCTACCCCGGTTCGGCGCTCACCCAGTCCCACGACCGAGGCCGGTGGTCGGCCATGGCGGGGTGCTGCGCGAGGCGGCGCACGAGGCGCTCGAGCTCCGGGTTCACGTCATGGACCGACATCTGGCCCCGCACCACGTAGGTCATCGCCGAATGCGTGAAGTGCCGCACCGCCGTGAGGGCGTCCTCGCGGTATTCGGGCTCGACGTCGCGCAGCGCGTACTCGGTGACCGGTACCAGGCTGCTGATGCCGGTGTCGGCGATCCCACCGGGCACGTCTCCTTCGAGCCGTGCCGCCCGCACGTACGTCTCGAGCATGCGGGGATTGGCCTCCCAGACGGCCCACACCTGCCGGCAGTACGCCAGGAGCTGCTCGGCCGGCGTGTCGCCGTCGAGCCAGGTGGGTGCGGGCTCGTAGAACTCGCGTTGGCTCCACTGCCCCACCGCCTCCGAGATCAGGAGGTCGCGGGAGCCGAAGTACCGGTAGATGGTGTCGCTCGAGATCCCGGTGCGCTCCGCGATGGCCCGCACCTGGATGGCCTCGTAGCCCCCCTCGGCCACGAGCGCGAGGACGGCGGTGATCACCCGCTCCCGGCGCGCAGCCTGCGACCGCCGGAGCCGGCCGCCGTCGGGTGCCTCGGTCGTGGTCACGCCGCTCTACCGTACAAGATCAGAACGCAGTAGCGAATCAAAACAGAGTTGCGATTCGGGCGGCGAACGATTAGGTTCCGCGTCGTGGATCCCGAGCTCGCCGCGGTCGTCGCCCAGCTGCCGACGTTCGAACCGGGCGGCCCCGCCGAGGCCCGGTCCCGGGCCCAGGCGTACTCGGCCGACCGGCCGCCCGTGCCGGGTCGCGACGCCCTGGACATCTCCGAGGAGCTCGTGCCCGGCCCCGCCGGGGCCGACCCCGTGCCCGTGCGCGTGTACCGGCCCCCGGGTGACGGTGGGGCTCGCCCGGCCGTGGTGTACGTGCACGGCGGCGGGTTCGTCGCCGGCGACCTCGACACTGAGGACCTCCGCTGCGTCCGCCTGGCCCATGACGGCGGCTGCGTGGTCGTGTCCGTCGACTACCGCCTCGCGCCCGAGCACCGCTACCCCGCCCCACTCGACGACTGCTACGCGGCGCTCTCCTGGACCGCGTCCTCCGCGCCGGCGCTCGGCGTCGATCCGGGCCGCATCGGCCTGGCCGGGGCGAGTTCCGGCGGCAACCTCGCGGCGGCCACCGCGCTCCTCGCCCGCGATCGCGGCGGGCCGCCCGTGGCCTTCCAGTGCCTCGTCCAGCCGACGCTCGACGACCGGATGCAGACCGCGTCGGCGGCCTTCGTGGGCACGCCCATGGTGGACGGCTCCGACGTCGCCCGCTGCTGGGACTACTACCTCGGCCCCGAGCGCGGCGACACCTCGCCGTACGCGGCCCCCGGACGGGCGGACGACCTGGCCGGGCTCCCACCCGCCTACGTCATGACCGCGGAGCTCGACCCGCTGCGCGACGACGGCCTGCGCTACGCGGCGCGACTGCTCGAGGCGGGCGTGAGCGTCGAGCTCCACCAATTCGCCGGCGCGTTCCACGGCTTCGACCTGTTCCCGACCGCGATCTCGCGACGCGCGCTCGACGAACTCGTCACGTGGGTGGCCGCCGTCACCACCACCACGTCGTCGTGAAGCACATCGCCCGAGGGGGACCATGACCAGGTTGCGCACGTCGCTCGTCGTCGTCGGACTCGCCGTCGCGCTCGCGGGGATCAACGCCCTGCCGGCGCGCGCCCAGTCGACCGGGGAGAAGCCGAAGGCGACGGAGGTCGGCGTCACGCCGACCGAGATCCACATCGCGGTGGTGGCCGACGTCGACAACCCATTCGCGCCCGGGCTGTTCCAGGGCATCGTCGACGGCGTGCGCGCCGGCGCCAGGTACCTCAACAGCAAGGAAGGAGGCGGCGGGCTCGCGGGGCGCAAGGTCGTCGTCGACTTCCTCGACTCCAAGCTCAACCCCAACGAGGCGCGTAACGGCGTGATCACCGCCTGCCAGAACGACTTCGCACTGGTCGGAACGTCGGCCCTGTTCCTCTCGACCGTCGACGACATGGTGGGATGCAAGGATCAAGCGGGCGCCGCGACCGGCGTCCCCGACGTCGCGGCCATCGTCACCGGCGTGCCGGAGTCGTGCTCGCCGGTCACGTTCCCGGTGAACCCGCCGCAACTCATCTGCAGCACCAAGGACCAGCACCCGCAGATGTACTACGGCAACCAGGGGGACGCGAAGTACCTGCTGAAGACGCACAAGAACGATCTCCACGGCGCGCTGCTGGTGAGCAACGACACCAAGGACGCGCAGCGCGGTGCGACCGCGATCATCGACACCGCCGTCAACGCCGGCATCAAGGCCGACCAGAAGCCGGTGCTCTCGGGACGCGACCCGCAGAGCGCGTACACGCCGATCGTGAACCAGATGAAGAGCGACGGTTCCAACTACTCGCTCACCACGATGGCGCTGAGCAACGCCGAGGAGTTGCGCAGCGAGGCCCAGCTGCAGGGTCTCACCGATCCCAACTTCGTCTGGGAATGCACCACCTGTTACGACAAGGCGATCGCCGACCACGCCGACGTGATGAACGGTACGTACATGACGCTCGGTTACCTTCCGTTCGAGGAAGCCTCGTCGAACCCGATGCTGGCCAACTTCGTGAAGTACGTGGGCAAGGCCAAGGCCAACGGCTTCTCGGTGTACGGCTGGACCTCCACGCTCGAGTTCGCGGACGCGGTGAATGCCACGGTCAAGAGCAAGGGCGTGAACGGCGTCACCCGCGCCAACCTCCTCGAGTCGCTGCAGGGACTCCGTGACTTCAACGCGGGGGGCATGATCGCCACGGTGAACATCGGTCAGAAGATCCCCAGCTCCTGCTTCCTGCTCGAACAGTACGAGAACAAGAAGTTCGTGCGCATCTTCCCGAAGAAGGCGGGAACCTTCGACTGCACAGCGTCGAACCGAGTGAAGGTGAAAGCCGATCTCATCGGCTGATCAACGCCCGCGGTCGTCGGGTGCCGGAGGACGAGGCGCCGCAGTCAGTCGGAGGGCAGGATGCCGTCCAGCGCGTCGAGGGAGGGCGAGAAGTAGAACGCGCCGCTCACCGGCCGGGTGAAATCGGTGAGGTGGTCGTGCAGGCCGTCGCCGCCCACCCCGAACATCCGGTGCAGCATCTTGGTGAAGCGCGACGGGTCGGCGCTGAAGGCCAGGAAGTAGAGGCCGAGCTCCCCCACCCGCCCGTAGGGCGTGCTGCGGCGGTACAGCTCGAGCTCCTCGCCGTCCTCCTCGATGACGACGCGGGCGATGTGGGCGGTCGGGGGTTTGTCGTCGAGCTCGACGCTGTCGGGCTTGGTGCGCCCGATGGTGTTCTCCTGCTCCTCACGCGTCTGGGCGTGGAAGCGATCGAGGTCGTGCACCCACTTCTGGGCCAGCACGAACGCACCGCCGGCGCCGCGCTCGCCGTCGGGGACGAGCGCGACCTCGAACGCCTCCTCTACCGGCGGGTTCTCGGTCCCGTCGATGAACCCGGTGAGGTCGCGGCTGTCGCGGTAGACGAAGCACGGTTGCTCGGCGGCGAGGGTCACCACCGGCGCCAAGCCCGCGGCCACGGCCCGCGCCACGTCGAGCTCGACGTCCTCGCCGGTCCCGTGCGTCCACACCCAGAGGTCGTGCTGCGTCGCCGGCGCACCGCGTCCGTCGCCCTCGATCGCCAGAAACGGGGCCAGCTCCGCCGGCGCGTCGTCGGGGTGCAGGCGGCGCCAGAGGTCGGCGCCGAAGCCGACCACGATGTTCGACCCGCCGGCCGTGACCGGCGGTTCGCGCAGGCCGTGCAGCGCCCCGACGACGGCATCGTCGGTGGCGCCGGGCCGCAGGTCGAATTCGAGGTGGTAGTGAGAGCGGGTGCCCTGGGCGAAGATGCCGGGCTGCGGGCGGGCCAATGGATCAGTCCTCCTGGTGCGGCTCGGACTCCTCATAGGCGGACAGGGGCGGGCACGAGCACATCAGGTTGCGGTCGCCGTACGCGCCGTCGATCCGGCTCACCGGCGGCCAGTACTTGTCGGGCCCGGACCGGCGGGGGCCGGACGGATACGCGGCCTGCTCGCGTGTGTAAGCGCGCGTCCACTCGTCGACCACCACGTCGACGGCCGGATGGGGAGCCGCCCGCAGGGGACTCTCCTCCACCCGCCACTCCCCTGCCTCCACGGCCCGGATCTCATCGCGGATGGCGATCATCGCGTCGCAGAAGCGGTCCAGCTCGGCCAGGTCCTCCGACTCGGTGGGCTCCACCATCAGCGTGCCCGCCACCGGGAACGAGACCGTCGGCGCGTGGAAGCCGTAGTCGATCAGCCGCTTGGTGACGTCGTCCGCGGTCACGCCGGTGGCCTGCGTGATCGGGCGGAGGTCGAGGATGCACTCGTGCGCCACGACGCCACCGGGCCCGCTGTAGAGCACCGGGTAGTGCGGCCGCAGGCGGGTGGCCACGTAGTTGGCGTTGAGGATGGCGATCTCGGTGGCGCGCAGCAGGCCGTCGCCGCCCATCAGGCGGACGTAGGCGTACGAGATGGGCAGGATGCCGGCCGATCCGTGCGGCGCCGCCGCGATGTGGGGCGAGAGGAACGGGGTCAGGTGCTCGCGCACGGCGACGGGACCGACGCCCGGCCCTCCGCCACCGTGAGGGATGCAGAACGTCTTGTGGAGGTTGAGGTGCGAGACGTCGGCACCGAACGTGCCCGGCTTGGCCAGGCCGACGAGCGCGTTGAGGTTGGCGCCGTCGAGGTACACCTGTCCGCCGCACTCGTGCACGACCGCGCACACGTCGCGGATGTTCGACTCGTAGACGCCGTGGGTCGACGGGTACGTGACCATCAGCGCGGCCAGGTCGTGGGCGTGCTCGTGGGCCTTCGCCTTGAGGTCGTCGAAATCGACGTTGCCGTCGTCGTCGCACTTCACCACCACGACGCGCATGCCCGCCATCACCGCGCTGGCGGCATTGGTGCCGTGCGCGGACTCGGGGATCAGGCACACGGTCCGAGCTCCCTGGCCCCGACTCTCGTGGTAGCCCCGGATCGCGAGCAGCCCGGCGAACTCGCCCTGCGATCCGGCGTTCGGTTGGAGCGAGACCGCGTCGTACCCGGTGATCTCGCACAGCGCGGCCTCGAGCTCGGCGAACAGCTCGGTGTAGCCCTCGGCCTGGTCGGCGGGCGCGAAGGGGTGGAGGTCGGCGAACTCGGGCCAGGTGATGGGCATCATCTCGACCGTCGCGTTGAGCTTCATGGTGCAGGAGCCCAGCGGGATCATCGTGCGATCGAGGGCGAGGTCGCGGTCGGCCAGCGTGCGCAGATACCGCAACATCTGCGACTCGGAGTGGTACGTGCGGAACACCGGGTGCACGAGGATGTCGGACGCCCGGCGCAGCCCGGCCGGGAGTGCTGACGGGGGGTCGCCGGCCGGCGCGGAGACGCCGAAGACCTCGCGCACGCGTGCCACGACCTCCGGCGTCGTGGTCTCGTCGAGGGCGATGCCGACGGTGTCGTCGGCGACGCGGCGCACGTTGATTCCCGCGGCGCGGGCCCGCGCGACGACGTCGTCGGCGCGGGAGACACGCACGGTGACCGTGTCGAAGAAGTAGTCGTGCACGACGCCGGGCAGGGACGCGGCGAGGCCCGACGCCAATCCGTGCACGCGCTCGGCGATGGCGCGCAGGCCGTCGGGACCGTGGTACACCGCGTACATGCCGGCGATGTTCGCCAACAGCACCTGCGCGGTGCAGATGTTGCTGGTGGCCTTCTCCCGCCGGATGTGCTGCTCCCGCGTCTGCAACGCCAGCCGCAGCGCGGGACGCCCGGCGGCGTCGACCGACACACCCACCAGCCGACCGGGCAGGTTGCGCTTGAAGTCCTCGCGGGTGGCGAAGAACCCGGCGTGCGGGCCGCCGTAGCCCATGGGCACGCCGAAGCGCTGGGCGGAGCCGACCACGACGTCGGCACCCCACTCCCCCGGCGGGGCGAGGAGCACCAGCGCGAGCAGGTCGGACGCCACGGCCACCAGCGCGCCCTGCGCGTGCAGGTTCGCCACCAGCTCGCGGTCGTCACGGATGCCGCCGGTGGTGCCCGGATACTGGAGCAGCACCCCGAACACGCCCTCGGCACCCAGGTCGGGCTCGGGCTCCCCCACCACCACGTCGATGCCGAGCGGCTCGGCCCGGGTGCACACCACCTCGATGGTCTGCGGGTGGCACTCGGCGTCGACGAAGAACGTGTCGCCCGCTTTCGGGTTGACCCGCCGTAGGAGCGTCATCGCCTCCGCCGCCGCGGTCGCGTCATCGAGCATCGACGCGTTGGCGAGGTCCATGCCGGTGAGGTCGCTCACCATGGTCTGGAAGTTGAGGAGCGCCTCGAGCCGGCCCTGGGAGATCTCCGGCTGGTACGGCGTGTAGGCGGTGTACCAGGCCGGGTCCTCGAGCACGTTGCGCTGGATCACCGGCGGCGTGATGGTCCCGGAGTACCCCGCGCCGATGAGCGAGATGAGCACCTCGTTCCGGTCGGCGAGGGCCCGGAGGCGGGCCAGCGCCTCGGCCTCGGTCAGGCCGGTCGGGAGGTCGAGCGGGGTGCGGTCCCGGATCGCCTCGGGCACCGCGCGGTCGACCAGCTCGGCGACCGATTCGACGCCGACGGTCGCGAGCATGGTCTCGATCTCGATGGGCGAGGGCCCCAGGTGACGGTCGGCGAACTCCCGGCTCACGGGTCGAGGCTACCGGCGCACGAACGGGAGCTTCGTGACGATGGCGGGAACCTGGCGGCCCCGCACGTCGACGGTCACCGCGTCCCCCTCGACGGTGTCGGGGGGGAGGAAGGCCAGCGCGATGCCGTGGCCCAGCGTGGGCGAGAAGTTCCCGCTGGTGACCACGCCGACGACCTCGCCGTCGCGCGCCACCGCGTATCCCTCCCGCGGGATCTGGCGCCCTTCGACGCTCAGGCCGCGCAGCCGGCGGGTGACGCCGCGGTCGTGCTCGGCCTCGAGCGGGGCGCGCCCGCGGAAGTCGCCCTTGTCGAAGCGCACCACCCAGGCGAGGCCGGCCTGCAGCGGGGTGATCCCCGGGCCCAGCTCGTGGCCGTGCAGCGGCAGCCCCGCCTCGAGGCGCAGGGTGTCACGCGCACCCAGCCCCGCCGGGGTGATGCCGGCGTCGAGGAGGAGCCGCCAGCAGCGCACCGCGGCGGCTGCCGGCACGTGCAGCTCCACCCCGTCCTCACCGGTGTAGCCGGTGCCCGCGATCCACCCGCGTTCGCCCCCGAACTCGAGCGGCTCCACCGCGAAGCGCGCCAGCCCGACGTGGTCGGGCGCGATCCCGGCGAGGCACTCGCGCGCCTCGGGGCCCTGCACCGCCAACACCGCGCGCGTGGCGGTGACGTCGTCGATCTCGCACTCTCCCCCACCCTGGAAGACGGCCGCCTCCCCGAGCGCCTCGATGAGCGGTTGGGTGTTCGACGCGTTCGGCATCACCAGGAAGTCACCGGGTGCGGTCCACCACACGATGATGTCGTCGACCACGTGGGCGTCGTAGGGATCGAGCAGGTGCGTGTACTGCGCGCGACCGGGGCCGATGCGGTCGAGGTCGTTGGTGAACGCCCACTGGAGCGTGGCGAAGGCGCCGGCACCGTGCACGCGCACCGAGCCGAGGTGCGACACGTCGAAGACCACTGCGTGCTCGCGGCACGCGCGGTGCTCCTCCAGCACCCCGGTGTACTGGATCGGCATCTCCCACCCGCCGAAGGGCGCCATGCGCGCGCCGAGCCGCCGGTGCTCGGCGTCGAGGACCGAGTGGTGCAGCGCGCCGTGACTCTCGCTCACGCGGCCGTCACGCCGTCACCATTGGGCGCTCGCTCCTCGCCGGGATACCCGGCTCGCTCACGCTCACGCGGACTCGGCGGCCGGCCCGCTCCCCTGGCGTGGTTCCGGGAACAGGTCGAGGGGCTTCGCGTCCCCCGGCGCGCCGATGAGCTGCGACGGCGGCTCGAGGCCGTACTTCACCAGGAGCTGCAGGTAGTCGCGCTGGTAGAGCACCTTGATCTGCACGTCGGGGTAGAGCTCGACCAACCGGCGCGCCTTGCGGTTCTTCTTCGTGACCAACTTCTGGTTCAGCGTGGTGATCTCGATGTAGAGGTCGTACGCCGGGAGGTAGAAGTCGGGGGTGAACGCCTGCTCGGGATTGCCGTCGTGGTCACGCTGCAGCACGAACGTCCGCGGCTCGTACTCCCAGTTGATCGCGTAGAAGTCGAGCAGCTTGGCGAACTGTCGTTCGGAATTGTGCGCGAAGCGCACCTGCTCGTGGGGCAGCGACTCCGAGATGTCAGCCTCCCTGGGCGGCGCGCTGATCGGTCACGTGCTCGCGCACGCCGGCGTCGAGCTCCTCCATCACGTGACCCAACGGCACGATGTTGAGCACGCCCTGACCGCGGCGTACGAGGTCGATGAGCGCGTCGTCGGTGCGCGCCAGCACCGAGTTGGTGCCGTCGAGCACGAGGTTCGCGGTGGCCCAGTCATCGCCGAGATCCTCGCGCAGGTAGTCGATCGCCTTGCGCGCGGTCTGCAGCTTCACGCCCGCGTAGAGCAGGCTCTTCACGACCTTGAGCCGTACGAGGTCCGAGAACGAGTACGTGCGTTGCGTCCCGCTCCCCTTGGCGTCGGCGATCGACGGCCGGACGAGGTCGGTGCGCGCCCAGTAGTCGAGCTGGCGGTAGGTGATGCCGACGATGCTGCACACCTGCGGCCCCCGGAACCCCAGCTCTCTCGGCGTGGGTCCCATGCCGTCGAGCATCGGCTGCTCGGTGCGCGGTTTCGATGCAGCCATTCCACCCTCGATCTCACGTCGACCCCGGGTCATGCTGAAGTACAGGGTCGTAGTTACGGGAGTGTGAGGCTAGTGCCTGGAGCGCGCGTCGTCAACGACGGTCCCGGGCGGTCTCACCCGGGATCGGCGCTATTCGCCGTGGGCGAAGTCCTCGGGGCGCACCTGGTCGAGGAACTCCCGGAACTGCTCGATCTGCTCCTCGTCCTCGTCCTGCTCGAAGAGCACGCCGGCCTCCTCCAGGACGTCTTCGTGGGCGAAGATCGGCACCGGCTCGCCGTAGCGGACGGCCAGGGCGATGGCGTCGGAGGGGCGGGAGGAGATCCGGTAGCTGCCACCGTCGCGGGTGAACTCGATCTCGGCGAAGAAGGTGCCGTCGTGCAACTCGGTGATGACGACCTGCAACACCTTGGTGCCGAGGTCGTCGAGCACCGACTTGAAGAGGTCGTGGGTCATCGGCCGGGGCGTCTCCGTGCCTTGGAGCGCATAGACGATGGCGGTCGCCTCGGGCTGCCCGATGAAGATCGGGAGATATCGCTGGCCGTCGTTCTCACGGAGGAGCACGATCGGCTGGTTCGAGGGAACCTCGACTCGGACTCCGACAAGAGACATCGGGATCACGGGCGCCTCCGGTACGGACTGGGAGTCACCCTAGCACCGGGCCTCCCCGGCCTTCCCTCGTCCGAGCCCGTAGAGCGCAGGGACGTAGGCGTCGGGTCGCGTCCGCACCAGCTCCCGGTCGGCGACCACCACCCGTGGGACGTTCCGGTACAGGTCGGCCCGGTGCAGCCCGTAGCCGAGGACGAAGACGTCGGGGATCTCGCGCCCGACGTAGCGCACGGTCAGGGGCAGGATCCGGCGGGCCGGCCGGTCGAGCAGCGCGCAGACGTCCACCCGGCGCGGGTCCTGGCGGCGCACGTGCTCCACCAGGTACCCCAGGGTCAGGCCGGTGTCGACGAGGTCCTCGACCAGGATGACGTCGCGCCCGGCGAGCTCGACGTCGACGTCGTGCAGGATCCGGACCCGGCCCGAGTCGGGCGCGTAGCGAGAGATGGCGATGAAGCCGACCTCCACGTCGACGTCGCGCAGCGCGCGGGCGAGGTCGGCGAGGAAGATCAGCGCGCCCTTGAGCACGCCGACGAGCACGACTCCGTCGGGGTGATCGGCCGCGATCTCGGCCGCCACGCGCTCGACGCACTCCCGGACCGCCGCCTCGTCGAGCAGCGTCTCCGGGACCGGGCGGTCGTCGGGACCGTCGGACCGCGGGTCGCTCACTCGGCGAGGGTCTCGCGCACCGCGTCGCGCAACAGCGCGGCGCGCAGTCGGCGCCCGAGGGTCGAGAGCTCGACCAGCTCGTCCTGCAGCCGGCCACGGGCCTCGGGATTGCGCTGCCGGACGTACGGCATCAGGGCCTGCCCGAACAGCACCGCCTCCCGCTCGGCCGACGTGCGGTACATGCGGAGGTGGCGGGCCTCGATGCCGCGGCGGAAGAAGCCGGCGGCGATGGAGGCGACCTCGACCGCGTCGTCGTCGTACTGGGCGACGCCGTCGACCTCGCGTGACGGGGCCACGAGCCCGTAGCTCTCGAGCTCCGACAGCTGCGCGTCGACGAGACCGGCGGCGGCGACCAGCTCGGCGCGGGAGTACTGCGCCTCGGCAGCCGGCGCCTCGAGCAGGTCGTCGTCGGGCTCGCCCTCGTCGGCGGGCAGGGTGGGCGCGAACGCCTGCGGGCGTCGGCGGGGCGGCGGCGCGGTGGCGGCGACCTTCGGCGACCCGGTGGTGACGACGGCCGCCGGCGCGGGCTCCGCCTCGCCTGCCGGTGCGCCGACGGCGGGTGCCGGGTCGAGCAGGCGCGCCTCCTCGCCCGGCGGCAGCTCGTCGAGGCGTTCCTTGATCACCTTCAGCGGGAGGAAGTGCTCCTTCTGCTGGTAGAGGATCCACCGGAGCCGCGCCAGGTCCTGGGCGTAGAACTTCCGGTACCCCGACGGGGTGCGCTCGGGGTTGACCAGCCCCTGGCTCTCGAGGAAGCGGATCTTCGAGATCGTGATGTCGGGGAACTCGTCGCTCAGCTCGGCCAGGACCTCGCCGATCGAGAGGTGCTCCGGCTCGCGCGCGCTCACGCGTCGCCGCTCCCGACCAGGAACACGAGCACGAACCGCCCGATCTGCAGGTCGGCGAGGTGGTGCAGCGGGGCGGTGTCGACGCGCTTGTGGTCGACGTAGGTGCCGTTGAGCGACCCGACGTCGGCGACCTCGTAGCCGCCGTCGACCCGCCGGACGGCGGCGTGGCGGCGCGACACCGTGATGTCGTCGAGGAAGATGTCGGAGTCGGGGTGGCGGCCGAGCGCGGTGACCTCGGAGTCGAGCACGTAGCGACTGCCGGCGTTGGGCCCCCGGCGGACCACCAGCATCCCCATCCCCTCCGGCAGCTCGGCCAGGGCCGCCCCGAGCTCCTCGTCGAGCTCGAGCCGCTCGGCGAGCTCGGTGAGGCTCAGCGTGGCTTCGTCCTCGCGCGGCAGTGGGCTCCCGCACGAGGAGCAGAAGTTGGCCCCGGACTCGTTCTGGTGGCCGCACTGGCGGCATCGCATGGCCGAAGGGTACCCCGCCCGGGAGGCCGGTGTGACCGTCACCCTCGACGTGTGGTCGACCCGACCCTCTCCCTCAGGTCGAGGTCGAGGGCTTGGGCGAAACCCTCGACCAGCGCTCGAGCCACCTGGTGCGCCCGGGACGGCGCCCCCAGCTCCTCCAGCGTCACCGTGGCGGCGTGCAGCCGCGCCGAGCTGACCACGGGCGCCCCGGGGCGGACGGCGAGGAGGTGCGTCTCGTCGAACGGCAGGCGCCGGAGCAGCACCGAGCCGTGCTGGAGGACCGCCCCGGCGCGTCGGACCTGGGCCGACCCGCAGAGCTTGCGGTCACCGACCCGGAGGTCCGCCCCCTGCTGACCGGCGAAGCACACCGGTCCCGCGGGGCCGTCGTGGCGGGCCACCGCGGCTGCGACGCCGAGGCGGGCGAGGCCGGCGATCAACCCCGCGGCCAGCTGCCGGTACACCTGGTCGACGCCGCCCTCGGGCCCGGCTGGGCGCGGCATCGCCACCGCGTACGTGAGGTCGCCGCCGTGGAGCACTCCCCTGCCGCCGGTGGGACGGCGGACGACCTCGACCCCGAGCCGGGCGCAGGCGTCCGCGTCGGCGTCGGTGTCGGGCTGGAAGCGCCCCAGCGAGAGCGCGGGCCGCGACCAGCGGTAGAGCCGCAGGGCCGGTGGCGCCCCCGCCGCCACCTCGTCGAGCAGCGCCTCGTCGGCCGCCATCTGGGCGGCGGCATCGAGGTCGCGGTCGACGTGGTCGACCAGGCGCCAGGACCGCCGAAGGCTCCCGGACACCGGGCCGAGGGGCCGGGTCAACCTTCCTCGACCAGCGCGCGGTACCCGCCCGCGTCGAGCAGCGAGTCGACCTCGGCGGGATCGGCCATCTCGACCACGAAGATCCAGCCCGCACCGTAGGGGTCGGCGTTCACCTGCTCGGGCGCATCATTGAGCGCCTCGTTCACCTCGACGACGGTGCCGGTGACGGGCGAGAAGATCTCCGACACCGATTTCGTCGACTCCACCTCCGCGCAGCTGGCGTGCGCCATCACGTTGACGCCGACGTCGGGCAGCTCGACGTACACGACGTCACCGAGCGAGTCCTGCGCGAAGTCGGTGATGCCGATGCGGGCGCGGGGCCCGTCGACCGCCACCCACTCGTGCTCCTCGCTGTACCGCAGCTCCTCGGGGTAGTTCATCGGTCCCGGTCGATTCCGCCACGACGCATCTCCATGGGCCGAGAAGCTACTGGAGCACCTGGCGGATGCGCTGCACGTACTCCTGGGCCAGCCGGCGGGCGTCGACGTCGCTGCCGGCTTCCGCCCACACGTGGGTGAGGGCCTCGTCGGGGTCGGGCAGCACCAGGGCCCACTGGCCGTCGTCGATCACCTTCACGCCGTCGATGAGCTCCAGCTCCCGCGAGCCCGCCCGCTCGACGATCTCCCGCATCACCGTGCCCTTGCGCTCCCAGGGAGTGACGATCGTCTCGTGCGCCACGTGGATCTCGGGCAGCGTGGCGACCACCGCCGAGAGGGGGCGGTCGACCGCGGCGAGCAGGTCGAGCAGCTTCACCAGCGTGACCGCGGCGTCATAGGCGGGGAGGAACTCGGGCCAGATGCACCCGCCGTCGGGGGTTCCCGCGAACATCACCGCGCGGGCGCTCGCCGTCTCCATGAGGCTGGCACCCCACAGCCGGGTGCGCACCACCTCGGCGGTGCTGCCCAGGATCCGTTCCACCGCGTTCGTGACGTTCACCGGCACCGCGACGCCGGCACCCGGGCACGCCTCCTTGATCAGCGTCACCACGCTGAGGAGCAGCTCCTCGGGCTCGAGCACGTGGCCGCGGTCGTCGACCACGACCGCCAGCTCGCCCTCGGGGTCGATCACGAACCCGAGGTCGCTCCCCGACACCCGCACCAGCTCGGCCAACCGGCCCACCTGCGCGTCGCGCACCTCGGCGCTCGACGTGGCCGACGACGTGCTCGCGAACGGGTTGACCGCCAGCACCTCGGCACCGAGCTTGGTCAGGAGGCTCGGCATCACGATCGACGACGCGCCGAACGAGTAGTCGAGCACCAGCTTGAAGCCCTGCGTGCGCACCTGGTCGATGTCGACGACGCGCTCGAGTGCAGCGGAGTAGAACTCCAGCGAGCGGGGCGGGAACACGATGTCGCCGATGTCGCCGCCGAATGCGCGCCGGTAGTCCTCGCGGTACAGGAGGCGCTCGACTTTGCGCTGGACCCCGGGGTCGATGTCGCGTCCGTCGTCGTCGAAGAAGCGGATCTCGACGGTGTCGGGGTCGCCGGGCGCCAAGCGCACGGTGATGCCGCCCTGCGACCGGCTGTTGCGCACCTGGAAGCGCGTGAGTGGCACCGTGGCCAGCTCGATGTCCTCCACGTTGACGCCGGAGAGGTTGATGCCGGCGATCAGCGCGCGTTTGAGGGCCCGCGCGATGCGGCTGGTGTCGCGGCTCGTGGTGATGATCGAGCCCTTCGGCACCGCGGTGCTGTAGGCCATGGCCAGGCGCACCGCGACCTCGGGGTTGATGTCGACGTTGGCGAGCCCGCGCACGCCGCGGCGGCCGAACAGGGTGCGGGCGCCCCGGCTCTCCCACACGATCGACGACGTGACCATCGCGCCCGACTCGACGGTCTTGAACGGGTACACCTTGACGTTGGGGTTGATCACCGCGTCCTGGCCGATGAAGCACTCGTCGCCCACCACGGTGCCCTCGTCGACGCGCACGTGCGCGCGCAGGTCGGTGTTGCGGCCGATCACGCAGCCGCGCAGGTTGGCCTGGGGCCCGACGTACACGTGGTCGTGGCAGATGGCCCGCTCGAGGAAGGCGTCGGACTTCACGATCACGTCGGTGCCGAGGACGGTGTACGGCCGCAGGTGCGCGCCCGTCTCGATCCGGCAGTTGTCGCCGATCACCACGGGCTCGTCGACCCGCGCCCCCGGGCTGAGCTCGACGTCGGTGCCGATCCACCGGCGCTCGCCGAGCTGGAAGCCGTCGATCTCGACCCGCACCCGCCCGTCGAGCACGTCGGTGTGGGCGCGGCTGTAGGCCTCGAGCGTGCCGACGTCTTCCCAGTACCCCTCGGCCACGTGCCCGTGGAGGGTGTGGCCGTTGTCGAGGAGGACCGGGAAGACGTCACTGGAGAAGTCGACGACCGCGCCGTCGGGGATGAAGTCGAACACCACCGGCTCCAGCACGTAGATGCCGGTGTTGATGGTGTCGGAGAACACCTCGCCCCAGGTGGGCTTCTCGAGGAAGCGCTCGATGGTGCCGTCGGGCTGGGTGATCACGATGCCGAACTCGAGCGGGTTGTCGACGTGCTTGAGCGCGATCGACGCCGACGCGCCCGCGTCGCGATGGGCCTTCACGAACGTGGTGAGGTCGATGTCGGTGAGGACGTCGCCCGAGATGACGAGGAAGGTGTCGTCGAGCTCGTCGGCCGCGTTGCGCACCGAGCCCGCGGTGCCGAGGGGTGAGTCTTCGGTGGCGTACCGCATGGTGACGCCGAAGTCGGAGCCGTCGCCGAAGTAGTCGCGGATCTGGTTGGCGAGGAAGGCGACGGTGACCACGACCTCGTCGAAGCCATGCTGCGCCAGCAGGTTGACGATGTGCTCCATCATCGGCTTGTTGACGAGCGGCATCATCGGCTTCGGCGTGTTGCTGGTGAGCGGCCGCAGCCGCGTCCCCTCCCCGCCGGCGAGGATCACCGCCTTCACGACACACTCCCGGCCGAGGCGCGGGCACCGCGCTGGTCGCGTGCTTCGCGGAGCGCGTGGCGCGCCATCGGGACGTAGGTCAGCGCCGCGTAGTAGCTGAGCACCAGCCCGCACACGGCCATGAACCAGGCCGCGGCGAGCACGACGTCGCGGGCGTCGCCGTGGATGGCATCAGCCCACAGGTACAACGGGAACGCGAACATCAAGGCGAGCGTGCCCGCTTTCCCGACCCACTGAACGTCGATGCGGCGCGCCCCGGCGGCCGCGAGCGCGAGCACCGCGACGCTCACGACGAGCTCCCGGGCGAGCACGAGCACGCCGACCACGAGCGGCACGCTGCCCTGCACGATCAGCGCGACCGCGGCCACCAGGAGCAGGATGCGGTCGGCGACCGGGTCGAGCACCTTGCCGAGGTCGCTGCCCTGGTCGAAGTGACGCGCGATCCAGCCGTCGACCCAGTCGGAGGCGCCCAGCACGGCGAGGAGCGCGGCGGCCGCGAGCAGGTCGTCGTCGACGAGCAGCCAGACGAAGAGCGGTGCACACGCGAGGCGCGCCAGCGAGATCACGTTCGGGACCGTGACGATCCGCGACCCGCCGTCCGTCCCCATCACCGAATCGTACGCGCTCGATTCAGAACAGCCCCGTGTACGCACCACCGTCGACCGGAATGGCGGTGCCGGTGACGAAGGACGCCGCTTCCGAGCACAGGAACGCCGCGACCCGGCCGAAATCCGCCGGGTCGCCGAGCACCCCGGCGGGGATCCCGGCCTGCGTCGCCGCGAGGTCGCCGCCATAGAGGCTCCGGAGGCGTTCGGTGTCGTGGAAGCCCGGCTGGAGCGAGTTCACCGTGACGCCGTCGCCCGCGATCTCACGGGCGAGCGTCTTGAGGAAGGCGGTGAGGCCGGTGCGGGCGACGTTGGAGAGGATCAGCCCCGCGATCGGTTGGCGCACACCCACCGAGGTGATCGCGATCACCCTCCCCCACTGTTGCTCGCGCATCGCGGGCACCGCCTCGTGGCACATCGCGACGTGGCTCAGGCAGTTGAGCTCGATCGCGGCGCGGTAGGCCTCGGGGGGCGTGGACGCGAAGTTGCCAGGGGGCGGACCGCCACCGTTGCACACGAGGATGTCGACCCCACCCAGCGCGTCGCGCGCGTCCCGCACGAAGCGCGCCGCGCCCGCCTCGGTCGAGACGTCGGCCACCAGCGGCACCGCGCGTGGACCGATCTCGGTCGCGGCGGCCTCGACCCGCTCCGGCGACCGGCTGCAGATCGCGACCGCGACCCCTTCGCCAACGAGGGCGCGCGCGGTGGCGAGCCCGAGCCCGCTCGACGCGGCCGCGACCGCGGCGCGGCGGCCCTCGATGCCGAAGTTCACGAGTGGATCGGCCCGGTCGCGTCGCGCAACGCCTGCGCCTTCCGGCCGGTCCTGGCGCTGATGATCTCGGCGCAGATCGACACCGCGGTCTCCTCGGGCGTGCGCGCACCGATGTCCAGGCCGATCGGCGCATGGATGCGCGCGAGCTCCTCGTCGGTGACGCCCGCCTCGCGTAGCCGCTCGGTGCGCTTGGCGTGCGTCGTGCGAGATCCCATCGCGCCGAGGTAGCCGACGCGGGTGGCGAGCGAACCGACGATCGCGGGCACGTCGAACTTGCTGTCATGGGTGAGCACGCAGACCGCGTCGCGCGGGCCGAGGTCGTCGCCCACCTTCTCGAGGTAGCGGTTGGGCCACTCGTTCACGACCTCGTCGGCCATGGGAAAGCGCTGGCGAGTGGCGAACACGGCTCGCGCGTCGCAGACGACCACGCGGTAACCGAGCACCTTGGCGACCGCGGCGAGGGCACGGGTGAAATCGACCGCGCCGAAGATGATCATGCGCGGCGGCGGTGCGAACGACTCGACGAACACGGACACCGTGTCCTCACGCGCCTCACCGTGCGCGCCGTAGTGGCGGGTCGACGTGAGCCCGGCCTCGAGCTCGCCGCGCGCGTCGCGGGCGACGACCCGATCGAGGTCGGGGTCGCCCAGGCTGCCGAGCGCGCCACCGACACGCGGGACGAGCAGCTTCGCCCCGATGTGCGGCCCGGCGGTCACGGTGGCCAGCGCCACCGGCTCCTCCGCCCGCAGCGCGTCGCGCAACGCCTCGTAGATCGACCGCTCGGGGGTCACCAGTCGAGGGGCTCGAGGTACAGGTGGATGGTGCCGCCACAGGTGAGGCCGACCGCGAACGCCTCGTCGTCGGAGTAGCCGAACGTGATGACGCCCCGCTCCCGCGTGCCCGCCAGCACCTCCAGCGACGCCTCGACCACCGCGCCCTCGACGCAGCCGCCGGACACCGAGCCCGCGACCTCGCCGTCGTCGCTCACGGCCATGGTCGCGCCCGGGTCGCGTGGCGCGGACCCCTCGAGCGCGACGACGCGGGCGACGGCGACCCGGTGGCCGGCCGCCCGCCAGCGTTCGATGTCGTCCAGGACTTCCTTCATGCCTTCTCAGCTCCCTTCGGAGAGGTGCTCTCGCCCGAGACCACCCGCGCCAGCTGCTCCAGCGACGCCAGGTTGTGGCCCTCGACGAACTCGTCAACATGCGGGAGCGCCGCGGCCATTCCGCGGGCGAGCGGTGCGAAGTTGGGCGACGACTTCAGCGGGTTGACCCACACCACCTGATGGGCGACCCGGTGCAGCCGCTCCATCTGCGCGCCGAGCAGCTCCGGGTCTCCACGGTCCCAGCCGTCGGACAGGATCACGACCACCGCGCCGCGGGCCATGCCCCGCACGCCCCACTCGTCGTTGAACTGCTGCAGGCCCTCGCCCAGCCGGGTGCCCCCCGACCAGTCGGTGACCCGCCGGGCGGCCGCGGCGATGGCGGCGTCGGGATCGCGTGACGACAGCTCCCGGGTGATGCGGGTGAGTCGGGTGCCGATGGCGAACGCCTCCACCCTCCCGCGCCCCACCACCGCGGCGTGGAGGAAGCGGACCAGTCCCCGGGCGTACGCCTCCATCGAGCCACTCACGTCGCACAGCAGGACGAGCCGGCGCGGCCGCACCGCGGGTTCGACGTAGGCGCGGCTGATGGGCTCGCCGCCGGCGCGGATGGCGCGCCGGACGGTGCGGCGCAGGTCGGGACGGCCCCGGCTCCGCCGGCTGGCGCGCAGGCGTCGCGACCGGCGCATCGCGCCCGCCATGCGCAGGTCGTCCATCAGGCGCCGCGACTCGGCGAACTCGTGCGGGCTGTAGTGCGCGAAGTCACGCTGGCGCAGGACCTCGGCCCGGCTGTAGCGCACCGAGAGCGTGGGCGCGTCGGACGGCTCACCGTCGTCGTCGCTCGCGTCGTCGTCGCCGTCGTGGTCGAACGCCAGCACGACCTCGTGCTCGATCGGCGACGCCAGCGGGATCTCGTGCACGTGCTCCCACCACGCGGCGAAGGCGCGGTCGTAGAGCTCGACGTCCTCGGGACGGCGCACGAGCGTCGCGCGGCCCGCCCAGTACACCGAATCGCGGCTCCCGGCCCCGACCGCGCCGAGCGCCTCCGCGAACACCAACGTCGCGCCGACGGGCACGTCGAGGCCCGCGGCCCGCAACAGGCGGGCGAAGCCCACGGTCAGCCGGTCGACCTCGGGTACCGGCGCGGCTGCGGTCGCGTCAGCCACTGCGGTCCGCCGCCGACCGAACCAGCTGATCGATCCCGGCGGCCTTGGTGCGGTCCTGGTCCTCGCGGTACTTGAGGATCGTGCCGAGGGTGACGGTGACGGCCTGCTCGTCGATGCTGGTGCGCCCGAGCGCGGCGAGCGCGTTCGCCCAGTCGATGGTCTCGGCGACTCCGGGTGGCTTGTAGAGCTCGAGATCGCGCAACGTCGCGACCGCGGCGGCCACCTCGCGCGCCAGCTGGTCGGGCACCTCGGGGGCGCGCACGCGCAGGATCGCGAGCTCGCGCTCGAAGTCGGGGTGCGCGATCCAGTGGTAGAGGCATCGCCGTTTGAGCGCGTCGTGCACGTCGCGGGTGCGGTTCGACGTCACCACGACCAAGGGCGGCACCGACGCGCTGAACGTCCCCAGCTCGGGCACGGTGATCGTGTAGTCGGAGAGGATCTCGAGCAGGAAGGCCTCGAACTCGTCGTCGGCCCGGTCGACCTCGTCGACCAGGAGCACCGGCGGCGCGACCGCGCCCAGGCTGTCGGCCTCGTAGGCGATCGCCCGCAGGAGCGGCCGCTTCACCAGGAACCGCTCGGAGTAGAGCTCGTCCTCCACCACCTCGCCGCCACCGGCCTCGACCGCGCGGAGGTGGAGCAGCTGGCGCGAGTAGTCCCACTCGTAGACCGCCTGGGCGGCGTCGATGCCCTCGTAGCACTGGAGGCGGACCAGCTCGCCGCCGGTCCA
>DATBBL010000190.1:0-9961 GCA_036271015.1 Acidimicrobiia bacterium | reverse complement strand
AGCGCACGCCGTCGGCGATCGGGGTGCGAGGGAACCGGCCCACCGACGAGCAGTTCGGCGAGCACCTGCGGGCCGGTTGGCAGAGGGAGCGGATGGAGAACTTCAGCGCCCTCATGATCGGGCGCCCGGTCGAGACCAATCTCGTCGACGACGGGTGGACGTGGCACACCGCGCGGCTGAACAACCCGCACATCGAACCGGGGATGGATCCCGGGGACATCGCGCGAATGGTCGAAGAGTTCGACTACGAGGTGATGGAGGAGCACCGCAAGCGGATCGAGAAGATCGTCGCCGATCCGGCCGTCGCCGAGATGCTCAAGCCGTACTACCGCTACGGGTGCAAGCGGCCCTGCTTCCACGACGAGTACCTCGCCGCGTTCAACAATCCCAACGTGACCCTGGTCGACTGTCCCGCAGGGGTCGAGCGCATCACCGAGCACGGCGCGATCGCCAACGACACCGAGTACGAGCTCGACTGCATCGTCTACGCCACCGGCTTCGAGGCCGAGCTCACACCGTTCCCACGCCGGGCCGGTCACACCATCATCGGCCGTGACGGCGTCACGATGGAGGAGAAGTGGAAGGACGGCGTCATCAGCCTGCACGGCATGACGACGCGCGGCTTCCCGAACATGTTCATCATGCCGGCGCCCGGCCAGCAGGCCGTCACCACCCACAACTTCACGCACCTGATGGTCCTCGGCGCCGAGCACATCGCGGCCACGGTCGAGCTGCTCGAGGCGCGCGGCGTGAGGGGGTTCGACGTGACCGAGGAGGGCGAGCAGGGCTGGACCGAGATCATCCTCAGCACCTGGCGGGACAACAGCGCGTTCATGGCCGCCTGCACACCCTCACGGCTGAACTTCGAGGGCAACCCCAGCATGCTGAACCCGCGCAGCGGCGCCTACGGCGGCGGGTACGGCGACTGCTTCGGTTACCGGGACCTCCTCGCCGACTGGCGGACGCGGGGCGACTTCGAGGGTTGGGAGCTCATCGAGGCCGGCGACGAGTCGTGAGCGTCGCGGTGGTGACCGGCGGGGCCGTGGGCATCGGCGCCGCCATCGCCGAGGAGCTCGGTCGGCAAGGTGTGTACGTCGTGACCGTCGACCCGGGTGTGGCGGTCGACGGAACGCCCCAGAGCGGCGGCGGCGCCGAGGCGTCCACCGCGCAGCGCATCGTCGAGGCAGGCGGGCAGGCCCGGGCGTCCGACATCTCGGTCACCGACGACGACGCCGTCCGCGCGCTCTTCGCCGGGCTCGTCGACGAGTTCGGGGCGCTCGACGCGGTCGTCAACGTCGCCGGCATCAGTCGCCCCACCGGGTTCGCCAGCGGCGTCGAGGACGACTGGCGTGCGGTGCTCGGCGTGCACGTCGACGGATACCTCTCGGTGCTGCGGGCGGCGCTGCCGATCATGGCCGCCGCCGGCCGCGGCCGGGTCCTCGGCGTCACCTCGGGTTCGGGCTGGCGCGCCGCCGACGCGGGCGCCTACAGCTGCGCCAAGCGGGCGGTCGCCGCGCTCACATGGCGGATCGGCCAGGAGGCGCCCGACGGCGTCACCGTCAACGCGCTGTCGCCCATCGCCGCCACTCGGATGGTGCTGGGAGCGCTGCAGCGGCAGGCCGGTGCCGGCAACACGTCCGGACGCGACGCGGCCACCGGGGGTGTCTCGCTCGGCGCGGTGCCGCCGCCCGAGCACCTCGGGCCGGTGGGCGCATACCTCGCGGGTGACGACTTCGCTGCGTGGAGCGACGGCCAGATCATGTTCTCGAACGGCGCCGAGCTCGCGTGGGTGGTCCCGCCGCGCCTCCTCGAAGTGGCCCGCGTCGCGGACGTCGCGTCGTTGCCGCGCCTCCTCGACGCGCTCGGTCCGGCCGTGCTCGTCCCGGCGGAGGCGGCGCAGACGAGCAACGGTGGGGGGAACCCGCGTGTCGGCACCGCGTTCGACGAGGTGGCACCGGACGGGGCGCCCGGATCGCGAGCGGGGCGCGCCATCGTCGTCAGCGACGACGCTTCCTGGGGCGGCGCGCTCGGCGACGCGCTCGGCGCGCGCGGCGTGGAATGCGTCGGCATCGGTGCGTGGCCGGGGAACGCACCGGGCCCGCACGAGCCGGCGGCCGGGTTCGACGCGATCTCCGCGCAGCTCGCCGGCGTCGCCCGCGACGCCGGTCCCGTCGACGCGGTCGTCGTCGCGCTCACCGCCGGCTTCGATCGCGCCGCCACCGACGGCCCGGCCTGGCAGCGGGTGCTCGACGAGCACGCGGGGATCACCGACCGGATCCGCACCGACGCGGCGTGGGTGCGGGCGGTGTCCGATCTCGCCACCGCCACGGACCGGCCCGTCCGGGTGGTGACCGTCGTCGGCGCCACGACCGCCGGTGGCCGGAGCCGGGCCCAGGCGGCGGCCCAGCTCTCCCGCGCCGCCCACGGCGCCACCGCGGACCGGGTCGACGCGTTCGCGATCAGCGTCGAGGGCGCGTCGGCGGCGGCGCGGGCCGCCGCGTCCGAGGTCGCGGCCTACGTGGTGTCCAGCCCCGAGGCCGGCGCCCTCTCGGGCGCCGAGCTCGTCGCCGACGCCGAGTGGATCGGCCTTCGCACCCATCCACACCCCGCCGGGGCGGTCTCGTTCGGTGGCCCCGACGTGCCCGGCTGGGTCGACGGCGCGCTCCGGACCATGGTCACCGGTGGGCCACGCCGCTGACCGCCACGAGGAGGAGTGATGTCCGCACCCATCGAGCGCATCGTCGACGCGCACATCCACCTGTGGGATCCGGCGCGCGCCGACTGGTACCCGTACCTGGCCGGCCAGCGGGAGCTGGACATGGGTGACGTCTCGGGGATGTGCCGGCGGTTCGATCAGCCCACCTACTTCTTTGAGTCGGCGAACTGGAACGTCGTCAAGTTCGTGCACGTCGCGGCCGCGACCGCGCCGTATTCAGGTGACGAGACCAGGGAGCTCGACGAGATGGCCACGGTGACGGGCCACCCCGACGCGATCATCGGCGGCATCGTGCCGACCGACCCCATCGCCGACACCGAGCGACTCCTCGACGAGCAGATGAAGTCGCCCCGCTTCCGCGGCATCCGCCCGATGGGTGGGGGGATGGGAGTCCCGAGCGCCGACGTCCTGCGCGCCCTCGACCAACGGGACCTCGTGTTCGAGCTGATGGCGCACCCGGACCAGCTCGAGGAGTCGGCGGCGGCGTTGGCCGCCTTCCCCGACCTCACCGTGGTCGTCGAGCACGCGGGCTGGCCGCGGTCCGACGCGCCGGAGGAACGCTCGCTCTGGGCGCGCGGCATCTCGGCGCTGGCGGCGCTGGGCGACAACGTCCACTGCAAGCTGTCGGGGTTGGCGATGCCGCTGCACTCGACCGACGCGCAGGTGATGAAGCCCTGGATCGACCACTGCCTCGACTCGTTCGGCAACGACCGCTGCATGTTCGCGAGCAACTTCCCCGTCGACGCGATGCACGGGACCTTCGACGAGCTCTTCTCGGCGTACGACGGTGCCACCGCTCATCTCGGCCGCGACGCCCGTGAGAAGCTCTTCGCCGCCAACGCCGAGCAGCTCTACCGCTGCTGATCGACGAAACACCCGTCTACGCGCCGCCCAGCGTCGCGCCTGCATCGACGACGAGCTCGCGCCCGGTGATCTGGCGCGCCTTCTCGGAGAGGAGCCACACCACCGCATCGGCCACATCGGCGGCGTCGGTCACCCGGCGCAATGGCACGCCCCGTTCGGCTCGCTCGTAGGCGGTGGTGTCGAGCGTGCCGGGGAACATCGTCGTCCCCATCATGCCGCCCGGATGGACGGAATTGACCCGGATGCCACTGGGACCGAGCTCGGACGCGCCGTACTTCGTCAACCCGCGCACGGCCCACTTGCTGGTCCCGTAGCTCGAGAGCCGAGGGTGCGCCACCATGCCGGCCGTCGACGAGATGTTGACGATCGAACCCCCGCCCGTCGAGGCCATGGCCCGGGCCGCGCTCTGCATCCCCAGCCACACGCCCATCACGTTGACGTCGAGCACGCGGGCGAATCCGTCGCTCGGCTCTTCGAGAAACGGGCGGGCTTCCAGGATGACGGCCGCGTTGTTCACGAGTCCGTCGAGGTGGCCGTGGAGGTCGATCACGTCGTCCACGACGCGAGACCACTCGCCGGCCTGGGTGACGTCGAGCGGACGGACCGCGCTCCCCTCCTCCATGGCGATGTCGGTGGCGATCACCGTCGCGCCCTCGTCGGCGCACCTGGTGGCGATCACCGCACCCAACGAACGTCCCGCGCCGGTGATCAAGACAACCTTGTCGTCGAGCAACCCATCGGAAGGCACGAGCTCGGAGCCTAGGTCGGTGACCGCGGTCATGAGATCCGCATGAGGAGGTCGGCGGAACGATCGCTCCCACCCCGCACCCGGGATCGATCGCGGTGGTCGGGCGGCACGTGCGCGGCGGCGATTGCGCGATGGGTTCCGGGGAGAGGAAGATGTCGTCCGCCCGCGGAGAAGGTGCCGCGGGACAACACCACGATGCTTGGCCGACCCCGGCGAGCGCCAGATGCGGGTTCCCTCGGAACAAGGGGTGCCCGCCTCGACGAGAAGGAGGCCAGTCATGGCGAATCCGCAGCACGCGATCCTCACGAACCTGACCAAGTACCAGTGGTACACGCACTTCAGCCGGAGCGAGGGCGCGGATCTCGGCGTGATCAAGAAGGCCTTGAGCGACGTGCGCGCCGCGGGTCGGGAGGTCGGCGTCACGACACCGGTGAACGTGTGCCTGCTGTTCGGGCCGACGCTCCTCGCCGATCTCACCGACGACATCCCGGAGGACTTCCAGCCGTACCCGGGCTACGAATCGCCGGACGGCAAGGTCGCCAAGGCGACGCAGGAGGAGCTGCTCCTGTGGGTCCACTCCGACGACAAGGACCTCTGCTGGGAGACCCAGTTCAACTTCCGCAACGCGGTGGCCGGCCAGATGACCGTCGCCCGGGAGACGCCGACCTTCATCTACCGCAACAGTCTCGATCTCACCGGCTTCATCGACGGCACGGGCAACCCCGAACCGGACGACCAGTACGACCGGGCGATCATCCCCGCGGGGCAGCCGGGCGCGGGCGGCTCCTTCTGCATCGCGCAGCGCTGGGTCCACGACCTGAACTACTTCAACGGCCTGTCGCTTCAGGACCAGGAGAACACCTTTGGCCGCACCAAGGCCGACTCGACCCGGCTCGCCGACCAGGTACCCACGTCGCATCTCAGCCACGTGGAGCTCCGGGACGGTGAGACCGCGGACGACACGAAGCCCAAGCGCGGCGAGATGGTGCGCCGCTCGACGCCGTACGCGTTCCACGACGGGACCGTCGGCCTGTACTTCATGGGCTTCTGTCGCGAGCAGGCACCGATGCGGGAGCGGATGGAGGCGATCTACGGGAACAACGGTCACGCACGGGACGCGCTCACCGACTACTCGACACCCGCGTCGGGGTCGTTCTACTTCGCACCGTCGTCCGAGACCCTGGACGCCGCCCTCTCCTGAGCGCTCACCGGGTACCCCGCGATCGAGGGTTGTCGTCGCGAACCGCCGGGCTTACGCTGCGTGCGTGTGCATGATCGTGTTCCTGGTGGCGCGCGGTGTCGCCCTCCTCGCGTTGCGGCTCGCCGAACGCCGGGGCCGCAAGCGGCCCCCCGAGGGCCGCGACGACGAGCTGGTGCTCGCCGCCTGACGCCGCGCTGACGTCGGGCCGGGTCGCGCCCGCAGCGGCTACTGGTCGGGGTGGACGACGATCCGCGGCGGTCCCTGGGCGCGGCGGGCGAGATCGATGGCGTCGGGCAGCTCGTCGAGCCCGACGATCATGCCGATGCTAGGGCGCGGGTCGAGTCGCCCCGAGACGATCGCGTCGAGCGTGCGATACCAGTCGTCGCCCCCGGGCGCGCCACCGAACTGGATCATCAGCAGCTTCTTGGTGGCGTGGGTGATGTTCAGCGAATCGCCGGTGTACCACCCACCGGCGGCGTAGATCCGCGACCACGTCGGGCACGCCTCGACGATCTGCTGCAACAGGCCCGATGCGCCCACGCACTCGTAGATCTTCGGTGGCGTCGCGACCGAGCGCTCGCCGGCGACCTCGCTCCAGACGTCGAAGGCGGACCGCTGCGCCGGGTTCACGGTGATGTGCGCGCCGAAGCGCCGCGCCAGCTCCAGTCGCTCGTCGTTGTAGTCCGCGATGACGATCGGATCGACGCCGCGCGAGGCCAGCGCCGCCACCGCCGAGAGGCCGATCGCACCGGCGCCGATGACGAGCGGAATCTCGCCCGGAGCGATGCCCGACATCGCAACGTATCCCTCACCGACCGCGAACGCGTCGGTCAAGGCGACGGCATCGGCGTCCGCATCGTCGGGCACGGCGCGTGCGAGCAATTCGCTCACGAGGAAGAGCTCACCGAAGCTTCCGGGCGCGTCGGGGTTCTGGCCGATCACCATCATGTCGGCGCCGCGCACGAGGGTCGGGATGCTCGTGACCCGTGTGCCGACGGGGAACCGGTCCGAGCAGTCGGGGCCGTGCCCCACGACCACACCGACGAACTCATGACCCATGACGACGTCGCGATCGGCATCCCAGACGAACAGCCCCGACGTGTCGCCCGGGTCGGGATGGTCCATGTAGTGGATGTCCGACGCGCAAACCGCCGTCGTGAGGGTCCTCACCAGCAGCTCGCCGGCCTCCGGAGCGGGGTCGGGGGTCTCCCGGACCTCGAGGCGTCCGTCACGCAATACCGCAGCCCGCATGGTCGTTCCCCCGGTCGTCCGACGCGCAAGCTAGCGCCCTTCGCGACCTGTCGGCACTGGTCAGGTGGTGAGGCCGATTCGCCAGTGCAACCGGCGGAGCACCGCGTAGGTCGCCGACACCGCACCGCCGTCGGGGAGGGAGAACGAGTACGTGCTCGCCGTCGGGACCCGAACCGAGAAGGAGAACGTGCAGTGCATGCCGTCGGCGGACAGACGTCCCGTGCCGAGCGGCGAGCGGGCGAGGACGTGCCCCCGCCCGTCGCGGACGAGCACGGAGGTGCGTGCCGAGACGTGGACGCCGGCGCACGGGGCACCCGCCACCGGCGGTCGGGAGCCGACGAGCTCGGCGCGTGCCAGGCACCCGACGACCTGTTCGCTCGTCGGAGGACCTGATCTCGGGTTCCCGGTCACCGTTGCGATCAGGTCCGGGCACGGCTCGGGAATCGTGGACGTGGCGGTGTCGAGCACGCGTCCTTCGACCTTGGTGTCACTCCCGGCCGACGCGGTGCCGGCGTCGAGGATGACGGCCGTGGGGATCACGACGGTGAGGAGGGCGATCAGCCCGGCACATCGGCGGCCTCCTCGACGGACCACCCCGATGGCGACCGACCTGTCCTGGCTCATGGCAACCCCCGACCCGACCGCGTGGCGATCTCTCGTGGTGCCGAGCTTGTGTGCTGGACGACCGGTTGTCTGCGTCAAACGGCACACCGGGGCCGGAGTGCTGCCGTCCGCGATGCCGAGCGGGAAGATGCGGAACGGGCTGGTCTTCCCCGCCCGGTCGGGCTAGAGAGTGTGCGGCGCCCACGTGACCGGGTAGGGCGAACGCGGATCGGAGAGGAAGGACGGCGGATGGCAGACACAGGTTCCATCGACACCGCGGTGCCGCCGAGCGGGACCGGCTGCGTCGAGTGCTTGGCCGACGACGGGTGGTGGTTTCACCTCCGGCGCTGCGCGCAGTGCGGGCACATCGGGTGCTGCGATTCCTCTCCTGCCCAGCACGCCAGCAAGCATGCCCGGAGCAGCGGCCATCCGCTGGTGCAGAGCTTCGAGCCGGGCGAAGAGTGGTACTGGGACTACACGACCGACGCGTACTACGACGGGCCACCGTTGGCCCCTCCTCGAGATCATCCCGCCGACCAGCCGGTACCGGGCCCGGCCGGGCGTGTTCCGGCCGATTGGCAGCGGCACCTCCATTGACGGCGTCGGCGCCCGACTGAACGCTCCCGCGAGCGGTCGTCAGTTCGGGACGACGACGCCACGGACGACCGCGCCCTCGCGCATCGCCGCCAGCGCCGCGTTCACGTCGTCAAGGCGATAGTGCCGGGTGATCATGGACGCGACGTCGAGGCGCCCGGACTCGATCAATTCGATGAACCGCGGGAAGTCGCGCGTCACGCGCGCCGATCCGTAGTAGCTGCCCTTGATCGTGCGGTCCTCCATGATCAGCTGCATGCTGGGCAGCGGCAGCGTGTTAGCGAACCCGGGCACGCCGATGAACACGGTGGTGCCACCCCGACGGGTCATCTGCAACGCCTGTAGCTCGAGTGCGTGGCTTCCGACCGCCTCGAAGGCGTAGTCGACGCCGCGCCCGTCGGTGATCGCCTTGACCTGCTCGACCGGATCTCCGTCGCTCGGGTCGACGACCTCGGTGGCGCCGAAGCGGAGCGCGGATTCGCGCTTCATGGCCACCGGGTCGACGGCGATGATCCGCGCCGCGCCGGCCACCTGGGCACCGAGGATGGTCGCCGTTCCCACGCCGCCGGCGCCGATGACCGCGACGGTCGCGCCCGGTTGCACCTCGGCCGTGTTGACCGCGGCGCCGAAGCCGGTCGTGAACCCACAGCCGATCAGCGACAATTGGTCGTCCGGGAGGTCGGTCTGCACCGGGATGCACGACGCCTCGTCGACCGTGATCACGTCCGCGAAGCTGCCGATGCCGGCGAGCGCGTTCACCTGGCTCCCGTCGGGCCGGGTGGCCCGCAGGCGGGGGAGCATGTCCGCGTTGCGGTCGCAGAGGTGCGTCTCCTGCCGCAGGCAGTGCCAACACGTGCCGCACACCGGCGTGATCGAGGCGATCACCCGGTCGCCGGGCCGTACCCGCGTCACCGCGGTGCCGGTCCACTCGACGATCCCCGTCGCCTCGTGGCCGAGCATGATCGGGCCGAGGCGCTTCCCGTCGATCACCGCCTGGTCCGAGTGGCAGACGCCGCTCGCGGACACGTGCACGGTCACGTCACGGTCGGCGGGCGGCAACGGGGTGACCGTCTCGACGACCAGGTCGTCGGCGCCGGGCACGTAGACGGCGGCGCGCATCCCGGTCAGGGCGTCGCGGGATCGAACTCGAGGTGGAGCTCCCGCAGCCCCCGCAGCATGTAGGTGGGGTCGTACTCGTAGCGGCGCGCCTCGACGGGGCCGTGGTGCTCCTCCGAGATCCGGATGTCGGACATGCGTTCGAGGAAGCGCACGAGGGTGGCGTGGGTCTCGGCCCGGGCGAGCGGCGCGCCGGCGCAGCTGTGGATGCCCGAGCCGAAGGCCAGGTGCTGGCGGCCGTTGGGGCGGTCGAGCCGGAACTCGCTCGGGTCGTCGAAGTGACGGGGATCGCGGCTCGCGGCGTCGGTCATCACGAACACCGTGGTCCCGGGCTCGAGCTCGACCCCTCCCACCGTGGTCCGCACCTTGGCCAGCTTGAACGAGCCCTTCAGCGGTGCCTCGGTGCGCAGCATCTCCTCGACGAACGGCGCGATCAGGCTGTGATCGTCGCGCAGCCGCTGCTGAAACTCGGGGTGATCGGCGAGCGTCCGCACGCACATGCCGATGAGACGGGCCGTGGTCTCGCTGCCCGCCGAGAACAGGTTGGCCGAGATCCGCATCACGTCCTCGACCGGCGGGAGCGTCCCGTCGGGGAAGGTGGCCTGCGCCATCTCGGTCATGACGTCATCTCGAGGATGGGCGCGTCGGTCCTCGATGTAGCGCGTGAACTGCTCGTAGAGGTAGCCGAGGGGCTTGTGCTCCAGGCGCGCGGCGCGCACCTTCGTCGTGAGGTGCTCGAGGAACGCGTCGCGGTCGTCGTCGGGCACGCCGAGGAGGTCGGCGATCACCATCAGGGTGTAGGGGATCGCGTAGTCGTGCAGGAGCTCGCACCGGCCGGCGTCGATGAACTGGTCGATGGTCTGGTCGG
>DATBBL010000189.1:0-26577 GCA_036271015.1 Acidimicrobiia bacterium | reverse complement strand
GTTCAGAAGGCCATGAAGCCGCCGCCGTCGACCATGAGGGTCTGGCCGGTCATATAGCGCGCCAGGTCGCTGGCGAGGAAGACGGCGACCGGTCCGATGTCGGGCTCGGGGTCGCCGATGCGGCGGAGCGGCGTGCGCCCGACGAGGAGGCCGTCGGTGAAGACGGGGCTGGTCTCGGCCACCGTCTCCATCGCCGGGGTCATGGCGACGGGCCCGATGCAGTTCACGCGCACGCCGGCGGGTCCCCACTCGCGGGCCAGGCTCTTGGCCAGGCCGCGCTGCGCGGCCTTGGCCACGCCGTAGGCGGGGAGGTAGGGACTGCCCTCGACGCCGGCGGCGGACGTCAGCAGGATCAGCGATCCCCGGGCGCGCTCGAGGTGCGGGTACGCCGCGTGCGCGCACAGGTACGACGCCCGCACCGCGGTGCCGAGCATCGCCTGCCAGGTGTCGTCGGGGACCGCCTCGATGGCGTGCGGGTCGCCGACGGGCGCCAGCGCGTTGTGCACCATCACGTCGAGCGCGCCGAACTCGGACACCGCGAGGTCGACCGCGGCGTCGACGTCGATCCGGTCGGTCACGTCGCAACGCACCGACCGGGCCTCACCGCCCCGCGCCGCGATCTCCGCGGCGACGACGTCGCCCGTCTCGGTGCGTCGAGCGGCGATGACGACCCGAGCGCCGTGCGTGGCGCACGCCAACGCGATGCCCCGACCGACGCCGCCACCGGCACCGGTCACGAGCACGGTGCGGTCCTCCAGCAGCCCGACCGCGGTCACAGCCCCATCCAGGTGCCACCGTCGGCGACGAGGGTGCCGGCGGTGAGGAAGTGCGCGTCGGGGTCGTCGAGCAGGGCGATCAGCGGTGCGAGGTCGGTCGACGGGTCGCCGGCGTGCCCGAACGCCGGCGTCGACAACGAGATGGCGCGGGTGAGCGCATCGGCGGTGCCGGGTGCGACCCAGTGGTGCGGGGCGGCGGCGACCGTGTTCACGGTCACGCCGTCGACGCCCCACTGGCGGCCGCAGCCCTTGGCCAGCACCCGCACGCCTTCGGCGACCGCGGCGAGCATCGAGAACTCGGCCGCACCGGCCATGCCGACCGTCGGGACGACGAACACCAGGCTGCCGGCGCTGGCGCGGAGCGGCTCGGCCGCGGCGCGGGCCAACCACCACGCCGCGGTCAGGCTCCGCTCGCACCCGGCCGCCCACGCGTCCTCGTCCAGGTCCATGAACCGGTGCCGCGCCACCGTGCCCGGCGCCAACCAGGTGTGGACGATCTGGTCGATGCCGCGCAGGCGGCGGTGCGCGGTCGCCAGCGCATCGACCACCTCCGCTTCGGATCCGAAGTCGCACTCGAGCGGGAGGGCGGCGACGCCGAGCTCGTCGAGGCCGTCGAGCAGCCCGTCGGCGAGGGCGCCGGTCCCGGTGACGACGGCGCTGCGGCCGGTGATCGGTCGCACGTCAGGCGGGGGCGGGCTCCGCCCGCCTCGCCGGTGGGACGGAGTGAGCGGATGCGAACGACGGTGACATGTCAGATGAGCATGATGGCGCCGCCGTCGGCCATCAGGGTCTGGCCGGTCATGTACCGACTGGCGTCCGACAGCAGGAACTGCACGACCGGTCCGATGTCGTCCTCGGCGTCGCCGTCGCGGGGGATCGGCTGGTTCGCGTACGTCTCGGCGAACATGCGCGCCCGTACCGGGTCGTCCTCCTCGGGCGGCATGCGGTGGGCGGCGGACACCGGGCACAGGCAGTTCACGGTGATGCCGAACTTGCCCCACTCCCGAGCGGCCGAGCGGGTGAGGGCGCGGATCGCCTCCTTCGACGACGCGTACGGCGCGTACCCGACGGCACCCAGGAGCGCGGCGTTCGAGCCCATGGTCACGATGCGGCCGCGACCCTGGTCGCGCATGTGCGGGAACACCGCCTGCATGCCCCAGAGCGTGCCCTTGGGCCCGGTGTCCAGCAGCACGTCCATGTCGTGCTCCGTGATGTCGGCGAATGGGGTGACCGACCGGAACGTCTGCGCGTTGGCCACCAGGCCGTCGACGCGGCCGAACTCGGCCAGCGTGCGCTCGACCAGCGCGAACGCACCGTCGCGGTCGGCGACGTTGAGCGTGGTCGACAGGTGGGGCGCACCGATCTTCTCCAGCTCGGCCGCGGTCTCGTCCAGCGCCTCCGGCCGGCGGGCGGTGATCACGAGCGTGGCGCCGCTCCGGGCGAGGTGGAGCGCGATGCCGCGTCCCACGCCCTTCGACGCGCCGGTGACGATGACCACGTGCCCGGAGACCGCGTCGTCGACGCCGCTCATGTGCGGTACCTCCAGGCGACGTGCGCGCTGCGGCCCCGGATCTCGGCCGCGCGCGCGTCGGCGTCGACCATCGGATGGCCGTCGGGCAGGTGGTCGGCCAACTTCGCCACCGGCACGATCTCGGCGTGGATCGTCGGCGGCTCCGGCGGGCGGAACCAACGCGCGGTGGTGAGCACCTCGGCGCGGCCCTGGGTGTCGAGCCAGTTCGCGGAACCGGGGTCGCGAGCGGCGATCACGACCCGCACGACCCCGTCGGCATCAGGGGTGACCTGGCGGTGGTTGCGACTGGTCACGCGGGTCGCGTAGTCGAGCGGCTCGTACCACGCACGCGAGTAGCAGCCGATGCCCCACAGCGCGGCCGCGCGCGGATCCAGCTCGACCACCATGGCCTCGTCGTCGCCGAGGCTCACGAAGCCGTGGCTGTAGATGATGTCCTGCACGCCGCGCCCGGAGACGTCGGGTACGCCGAACCGGTTGCGCTCCTGTGCGTCGCGCATGCGCTCCTGCAGGTCGCGGAAGTAGAGCACCGAGTGCTCGATCTCGTGCGCGGCGCTCTCGAGCATCGCGGCCACCCGCGCCGCGCTCAACCTCGGTGCCGACGTGCCCTCGGTGTCGAGCCGCTCGATGACGAAGGTCGCGGGCTCGGCCGGTGCCCACTCGAAGTAGTAGTCGCGCACGTGCACGAAGCCCGGGCCCGGCGCCAGGGGGAGCCACGCCCCGCCCTGCTCCTCGCCGCCGAGCAGGATCTCGAACGCATCGCCGGGCCGCAGCCCGAGCGACGACGCCGAGACCTCGGTGCCGATGTTGGCGCCGCCGCTCTGCGTCGTCCCGCCCTTCAGTTGGAGCACGAACTCCTCGCAGGATCCCATGCGGCCCGAGACCCGGTACGTGCCGGCGCCGTCGATGGTGGCGCGCCGCGCCACCTGATCGACGTTCGGACCGCCCCAGGCGTAGGTCGGATCGGCGCTGCGGAAGAACGCCGGGTACGCGGCATCGCTGTAGCCGGCGGCGTAGGTGAGCCAGCACGCGGTCTGGGTGGCGAGATGCCGCATGCCCTCGGCACGATCGCGCGCGTCGGCGGGGAAGTCGTCGGCCAGGATGCGGTCACCCAGCGCCGCGAGGCGCTCGCAGAACGCCCGCCACGCCGCGCCCGACTCGACGTCCGACGGGTCCATCAGCGGCGTTCGCCCACGTAGATCGCGGTCGCCTCGACCGTGATCTTCCCGTCGACCACGACCTCACCCGACGCATGGCTCTTGCGGCCCTCGCTCCCGGTGTAGCGGCCCACGATGTCGACCGGGACCCCGTACGGCGTGCCGCCCTTCAACGAGGTGGTGAGTGCGACCGTCATCCCGGTCGCGCCCGACACGAGGACGGCGACGCCGAGCACCTCGTCGAGCGCGCACGCGAGCACACCGCCGTACACGCGCCCGGGTGAACCCGCGTGCTGGGGGCCGAAGGTGCACCGGGCCCGAACCTCGACCGGTGTCGGCGGCGAACCGGGCGGCGGTTCCTTCGGTCGGTCGACCCACTCGATGGGCGGCGCCTGCGGGTTGAGCCGACCGGACCCGGCCTGGGTGAGGCTCTCCACCCGACCATCGGCGTGGCGAGCCAGGAACAGCTGGTCGGGGCGTCGCGCCGCGCCCAGCGTCTCGGTCAGGCGGCGCAGCTCGGCGGCCGCGTCGGCGCGCGTCCCGGCGTCGACGTCGGTCATGACCACCGCTTCGACGAGCTCGCGGGTGGCGGCCACGAGGTCGAACGCCTCGGCCGGGATCTGGGCCGGATCCGGGAGGGAGTCGCCGAGCAGCTCGGCGACACGCGCGGCGGAAACCGGTTGGTTCATCTGGCCGACGTTACACAGACGCCGGTAGCGTGCGCGGATGGCGCTGCCGGCCGACGTCCGCACCATCCTCGACGACCTCGTCTTCGGTGAAGGGCCCCGGTGGCACGACGGGCGGCTCTGGTTCAGCGACATGCACGACCACCGGGTGGTCGCGACCACCCTCGACGGCGACGCGACCACGATCGTCCGCATCGAGGACGACGAGCCGTCCGGTCTGGGCTGGTTGCCCGACGGTCGCCTCCTGGTCGTCGCGATGGAGACCCAGCGCCTCCTCCGCGTCGAGCCCGACGGTGAGATCGCGGTGCAGGCCGACCTGTCGTCGGCGGCGCGGGGCTCGCTCAACGACATGATCGTGAGCGCCGACGGCACCGCGTACATCGGCGACATGGGCACCCGCATCCAGGACCTCGGCACCGACCGACGGCCCGGCCAGACCTTCCGGGTCGGTCCCGATGGCACGTGGGACTGCGCGGCCGACGACCTGCAGTCGCCCAACGGCCACGTGCTCACCGACGACGGCCGCACGTTGATCGTCGCCGAGAGCGGCGGCATGCGCCTCACCGCCTTCACCGTGCGCGAGGACGGCACCCTCACCGACCGGCGCCCGTTCGCCGAGCTGGTGCCCGAGCGTGACGACGTGCCGGTGGCGCCGCCCGACGGCATCTGCCTCGACGCCGACGGTGCCGTGTGGGTGGCCGACCCCATCGGCGCCCGGGTGTTCCGGGTGCGCGAAGGCGGCCAGGTGACCGATTCGATCGCGTACGACGACGTGATCCCGGTCGCGTGCGTGTTGGGCGGGCCCGATCGGCGCACGCTGCTCATCTGCGTCGCAGCCGATTGGAAGGCGGACGCGCTCGCCGGGCGGCGGACCGGTCGCATCGACGCGCACGACGTCGCGGTGCCGGGCGCCGGCCGTCCCTGAGCGCAACGACCGGCGCGTCAGTGCGGGAACAGGCGGCGTAGCGCGCGCGGCGCGCGGAACGGTTTCCACTCACCTTCGGGCTGAGCGAGGCGGTCGGTGATGGCCACGATCGCCGCCGGGTTGTGCCCGAGCCCGCAATGACTGCCGTAGACCTCGATGTTCTCCGAGCACGGACCGACGTCCTCGAGGCACCACTGCCAGCTGGTGACGCCGTCGGTGCGCGTGTAGACGGCGGTGGCCGGCACCTCGAGCAGGGGCTGGCGATATTCCGAGCGGAGCATCGGTTCGGTCGGTGCGGCGTGCCACCGCTCCGCGAGCTTGTAGAAGAACGCGGCGTGGGTCTTGTAGCGGTCGTCGAGCAGCAGCCGGAACGGCGAGCCCAGCGTGATCACCTGGCGTGCCGCCTCGGGATGGCGTCGCGCCGCCTCGCGCGCCAGGATCCCGCCTGCGCTCCACCCGATGACGCTGACCTTCCGGCCCGTCCGCTCGGCCAGCTCGACCAACCGCTTCGGGCCGCCGTCGAGGATCGCGGCGGTCGGGCCCAGGTTCTGGCCCAGGCCCCAACCGTGGCTGGAGTATCCGAGCGCGCGCAGCACCGCCCGCAGCGGGCTCGTGTACGCGTCGGTCGCACCGAACGGTGGGAGCACGAGGACGGGATGGCCGTCGCCGCGAGGTTGCGCGAGCCACAACGGCCACGAGGCGAGGAACAGCGCGAGCTCGGGCCACGCGCGCAGCTCGAGCGCCAGCAGCGCGAGCGACGGCGCCCCGACCAGCGGATCTTCCTCGAGCATCGCCACTGAGCGTGAGCGTACCCGTGCGCGCGCCCTACGATGCGCGACCCGAATGCCTACGTTGCTGCACGTCCACCACACGACCTCGCCGTCGGTGCACGCCATGTTCGACGCGGTGCAGTCGGGCGCGACCGATCCCCGCATCGAAGGGGTCGACGTGGTGACGCGCGCCGCGCTGCAGGCGTCGGTGAGCGACGCGTTGGCGGCCGACGGCTACCTGCTCGGCACCCCGGCCAACCTCGGCTACATGTCGGGCGCGCTCAAGCACTTCTTCGACCAGATCTACTACCCGTGCCTGGAGGCGACGATCGGTCGGCCCTTCGGCGTCTACGTGCACGGCAACAACGACACCACCGGCGCGTTGCGCGCGATCGAGATCGCCACCACCGGGCTCCGGTGGCGCGAGGTGCAGGCCCCGATCTCCGTGATCGGTTCGCCGACCAACGCCGACCTCGAGGCTTGCTGGGAGCTCGGCGCCGCGGTCGCGGCCGGGCTGGCGCTCGACTGACCCGGCGCCTCAGCCCAGGCTGTCGACCGGCACGACCTCGCACTCCGCCATCACCGGGTCGCGCTCGGGGAGCAGGTAGCGCCAGAAGATCGTGCCCACGCGGTGCCCCCCGGTGTCGAGCCAGTTGGGCACTCCCGGATCGCGGTGCGCCACGACGATCGCGTAGGAGCCGTCGGAGTCGTACGAGATCTGCGCGCTGTTGAGCGAGCTCTGGCGGTGCACGTACTCCAGGGTCTGCATGTGCCGATTCCAGAGCATCACGTTGGTGAAGCGCGACGGCGGGATCGTGCCCCGCATGACCAGCGCGTCGTCGGGGCCGAGGTCCCACCGGCCCATCGAGTAGAAGATGTCGACCGCACCGGCGGCGTCGACGCCCGCGTTGCGGAAGCTCCACGGTTGGCCCACGTGGTTGGGTTCGCTCGCCATGAAGGGCGCGGGGGACGGCGTGCCCGGCAGCGGCTGCCCGACGGTGCACTGGCGCAGGAACGCGACCCCGTCGCGCAGACGGCCGGCGAAGGTGGCGTCGTCGAGCGGCGGCGGGGGCGCGACGTCGTCGAGGCACTCGATCCCGATGCGAACCGCCACGGTGGGATCGTTCTGCGCCGACCGCTCGCGCAGGAAGTAGCTGCGCACGATGATCATGCGGGCGTCCGGATCGAGCTTCACCCAGTTGCCATCGTGGGGCTCGGCACTGAACACGATCTCGTAGGAGCCGTCGGGTGCGAAGGTGAACTGGCTGTCGTTGATGTCGGCGAGCACTCGTCCGTTGAAGCCGCCGTCGACCGCCGCCGAGTGCACGGTGAACGAGATGTACGCCTCTTCGCCCCGGACGCCGAACACGCGGTACGACCGACCACCGTCGATCCGGGCGAAGTGGTAGATGGAGTCCGGGTTGTCACCCTGGAGCTTGCGCGCGGGGGTCACGATCGACGCCATGCGCGGGTGGTCGGGATCGGCCTCCATGAAGAACTCGGACGCGCCCGACAGCACCTCGGTCACGTAGCGGAAGCCCTCGACCACGTCGAGGTCGTCGGTGAAGCGCTGCTCGTCCAGGACGTAGCCGTCGCGGATCTCCTGCAGCGCGGCGATCAGCTCGTCGAACGCCGCGGTCGACTTGGGCGCACGGTTCATGCGGGATCTCCTTCGGTGCCGAGGACGACGGCGCGGGTGTCGGGGACCGGGACGACGCTCGCATAGTCGATGAACGACCGCAGGGTGTTGCCGCCGTCCACCGTGAGCAGCTGCCCGGTCACCCACGACGACTCGGGGCCCGCGAAGTAGCGCACCGCCTGCGCGATGTCGTCGGGTTGGCCGTGGCGCGGGATCGGCTGTTCGGCGAGGAACGCCTCCCGCATCTTCGGGTTGCGGAACATCCCTTCCGTCGCGGCCGTCTGCGTCAACCCTGGTTGCACCGAGTTGACGCGCACGCCGAGCGGGCCGAGCTCGTCCGCCGCGACGCGCACCAATTGGTCGACCGCGGCCTTTCCTGCGGCGTACGAGGCCAGGTACCGGGTGGAGAACACCGACGCGGTCGACGAGATGGCGATGAACGAGCCGCCGCCGGACCGGACCATCGCCTGGCCTGCGTACTTGAGGAAGAGGAACACCGGGCGCACGTTCCCGTCGACCTCGCGGCTGAAGGTGTCGTCGTCGAACAGGAGCACGGGCGACATCCCACCGCCACCGGGCACCACGACCGCGATCTGCAGTCGGCGTCGGTCGTCGGACGCGGCTTCGACCGCGTCCCGCACCGAGGACCCGTCGAGGGCGTCGCACACGCAGTACGCGACGTCCAAGCCCTCGTCGGCGAGCGCGGTGGTCGCGTCCACGAGCTTCTGCTCCGTGCGACCCGCGATCGTCACCCGCGCGCCGTCCCGCGCCAAGGCGCGGGTCGAGGCGAGGCCGATGCCCGATCCGCCGCCCACCACCACCGCACGTTGTCCCGCGAGTGCTCCGTCCATCGGCTCCTCCTAGCGGGACGGCGGATTGGCCGCGCGGGTCTCGGTCCAGTCGACCCGCAGCCGCCGCTCGGCGAACTTCCAGACGCCCTCGTCGTCGGTGCGGTAGGTGTCCTCGTAGCGGATGAACATCACGTAGTCGGTCCCGCCGTGAGCGTCGGGCGTCAGGTGGTGCGCGATGCAGTAGACCTCGCCCGTCGCCTCACCGTCGCCGATGTCGTACGTCGACTGGCCGAGCATGTGGAAGGTCTTGGCGTATCGCGTGATCGCCTCCGGGACCTTCGCCAACCGCTCCGCACCGCGGATCTGGCGGGGCTCCTCGGTCTCGCTCGGGTCGTGGATCGTGATGACCGCGTCGGCGTGGAACAGGGCGATGAACGTCTCGACGTTGCGCCGGTCGACGCCGAGGGCGTAGCGCTCGGCCAGCGCGCGCAGCTGCGCCTGCGTGGCAGTGTCGTCAGCGGTCGGCATGCGTCCTCCCCCGGGTCACGGGGAGACTACGTGCTCCGTCCGACGCCCACCGCGGGGGCTGCCCTAGAAGTGCAGCTGCCCGTAGGTGTTGCAGAGCCCCGCCGCGTTGATGGCGAGGAACGAGGCGATGATGAGGGCCACGTTCCACCGCACCAGGTGTCGCCGCCAGCCCGAGAGCGCCCGGGCCCGCATCGGCGGCGGCATGTACCAGTCGGGGAGGGGCGCGGTCGTCCCTGGATCGGTCAGCGTCCAGAGGGAGACGGCATCCGGTGGCACCGGGGCCTCGGGGTCGGCGGCGAGCGCCTCGGCGACCAGCTCGGCGTCGGTGACGGCGGGAGTGGGATCGGATTCGGTGAGCTCCACACCCGTGGTACGGAGACGGACGGTGGGGCGGATGGGGCGTACCGTGCGTCGGTGCAGTTCAGCCCGGAGCTGCGGGACCCGGTGTTGTCGGGCGAGGTGACGCTCTCGTTCCGGCTCTGGTCCCGCCCCAAGGTGCGGGTCGGCGGTCGGTACCGCGTCGGGCCGGGCGAGATCGAGATCGACGACATCGAGCTCGTGCCGTTCTCGACCGTCAGCGCGCGTGACGTCGGGCGGTGCGGCGAGGTCGACCGTGAGTCGTTGCGACGACGCACCGCCCACGCAGGGCCGGTCGCCGACGACACGCTCGTCTACCGGATCGAGTTCCACGTCGTCGAGGAGGAGATGTAGCGGAGCCGTGCCCGGAGGGCGGGACGGCGCAGCGGAATCGACCGTTGCGCGGGAGATGTAGCGGAGCCGTGCCCGGAGGGCGGGACGGCGCACCGGAATCGACCGTTGCGCCGGGAGCGGTCGCGCTCAGGGCTTCTCGAGCCGGGCCCGGAGCTGGGCCAGGCGTTCCTGGAACGCGGGCTGTTGCATCGACCAGTCCTGGTGCGGGAACTCCAGCTCGAACGCGTCGGCCGAGGTGTCGACGCCGGCGGACGCGTCGAGCACCGCCTTGGCCCGCGCCACGAGCTCGCGCGGCCGGTCGGCCGCCCGCCGGGCCAGGGCGACGGCGGTGGCGAGCAGCTCGTCGTCGTCGACGCAGCGCCAGGCCAGGCCGACGCGCGCGGCGTCCTCGCCGGAGAGCGACTCGCCGAAGATGACCAGCGCGGCGGCGGCCTGCCGTCCCACGAGCCGCTGCATCCGCCAGAGGTGGCCACCCCCGGGGTGGATGCCGAGATCCATGAACCGCGGGTCGAAGCGCGCCCTCGGCGAGGCCATGATGACGTCGCAGGCGAGGGGCAGATTGACCCCGGCGCCGATCACCGGCCCGTTCACCGCCGCCACCGACGGGATCGCCAACCGGGTGAGGGCGAGGAAACCGGTGTACATCTCCCGCAGCGACGCCCGCGGTGCGAGGAGGTCGTCGATCGATCCACCGGCGCAGAAGGCCGGGGGAGTGGCGGTCAGCACCAGCGCCCCGACGCCGGGATCCGCGGCGGCCTCGTCGACCGCGGCCGCGAGCTGGGTGGTCACCTCGAACGACAGCGCGTTGCGCCGCGCCGGGTCGTCGAGCACGACGACGGCGACGTTACCGTCCCGCTCGAGGCGAACGCGGGGCTCCTCGGTGTCCATGGGTCGTGCATCGTACGGCGGGCGCTCCGATGGCGGGCCAGAATGACGCGATGCCCTACCTCCCGAGCGATTCGGTCACCCGCATCAAGGCCGGGCTCGACCATCCGGTGATCGACTCCGACGGTCACGCCATCGAGTACCTCCCGCTGGTGCGCGACATCCTGCAGGCCCAGGCGGGCGACGATGCGGTCGCGGCCATGGACGTGGTGACGAGCTCCGGGTCGGCCGTCCGCGGCCTCTCGCCGGAGCAGATGCGCGGCGCCGGACTCGTCCGCACGTCGTGGTGGGGCCTGCCCACCCGCAACACCCTCGATCGTGGGACCGCCCTCCTTCCCGCGCTCCTGGCCGAGCGATTGCCGGAGCTCGGCATCGACCATGCCGTGCTCTACCCGACGTACGGGCTGGTCCCGGCCGCGCTCGACGACGCCGCCATCCGACGCCCGCTCGCACGCGCCTTCAACACCTTCTACGCGGAGGCGTTCCGCGACCACACCGACGCGCTCACACCCGTCGGGATCATCCCGATGCACACGCCCGACGAGGCGATCGCGGAGCTCGACCACGCGACCGGCGAGCTGGGGTTGAAGGCGTTCATGTTCGGTGGGCCCATCGCCCGCCCCGCGCCGGGTGTGGACCCGCCGTCGCGCGCGGCGCGCTGGCTGGATTCGCTCGGCCTGGACTCGGCGTACGACTACGACCCGGTGTGGCAACGGTGCGTCGACCTCGGCGTGTCGCCGACGTTCCACACCGCGGCGATGGGGTGGACGATCCGCGCGTCGGTGAGCAACTACGTGTTCAACCACATCGGCATGTTCGCCATCGCCGGTGAGCTGCTCGCGCTGTCGCTGTTCCTGGGTGGTGTGCCCCAGCGGTTCCCGACGTTGCGGTTCGCGTTCCAGGAGGGCGGCGTCGCGTGGGCGGCGGCGCTGTACGCCAATCTCCTGGGTCACTGGGAGAAGCGCAACCGTGAGGCGGTCGAGCACTACAACCCCGCGCACCTGGACCGCGTCGAGCTCGCCGATCTGTTCGAGCAGCACGGATCGCCCCGCTACCGGGAGCGGCTCGACCGGCTCGACGACGGCCTGCGGATGCTCAGCCTCCCCGACGAGGACCCGGCGACGCTCGACGAGTTCGCCCGCTGCGGCATCACAGGCGCCGACGACATCCGCGACGTGTTCACCACCGCCTTCCACTTCGGGTGCGAGGCCGACGACCCGATGACCGCCCTCGCGTTCGACACCAGCCGCAACCCGGGTGGTGCCCGCCTGAAGGCGTTGTTCGCGTCCGACATCGGGCACTGGGACGTCCCCGACATCCGCGAGGTCCTCACCGAGGCGTGGGAGCTGGTCGAGGACGGGCACGCCAGCGCGGCCGACTTCCGGGCCCTGACCTTCGAGCACGCGGTGTCGCTCTGGGCCGGCACCAACCCGTCGTTCTTCGCCGGCACCACGGTCGAGGCCGCGGTGCGCGACGAGCTGGAGCGGGTCAGCGTCCGGGGATAGCGTCACCGCCATGACGACGGTGGTGCTCGTACACGGAGCGTTCCACGGCGCGTGGTGCTGGGAACCGGTTCGCAGCCTGCTCGACGCGCAGGGGATCCCCAACCTCGCGCCCGACCTGCCGCTCACCGGGCTCGAGGCCGACGCCGGCACCGTGCGCGCGGTGCTCGACGCGGTCGACGGCCCGGTGGTGCTGTGCGGCCACTCCTACGGCGGGATGGTGATCTCCCGCGCCGCCAGCGGCCGCGACGACGTCGACCGGCTCGTGTACCTCTGCGCGGTCCAGGTGGCGGACGACGCCGAGATGGCCGCGACCATGCGACCGACGTCGTTGATGGAGCATCTCGTGCACGGCGACGACGGCTCGCTCTCGGTCGATCCGGAGCACGCGGCGGCGGACTTCTACCACGACTGCGATCCCGACCTCGCGGTGGCGTCGGTGGCGAGGCTGCGGCCCATGCCGAGCGGCGTCGACACCGCAGCACTGGCGGGTGCCGACGCCCCGCCGCCCGCGTGGACGCAGATGCCGTCGACCTACGTGGTGTGCACCGACGACCGGGCGGTACACCCGGACACGCAACGCGAGATGGCGGAGCACGCCGACGACCGCGTCGTGTGGGACACGAGCCACTCACCCATGCTCTCGCGACCGGACCTCGTCGCCGACCTGCTCGCGGCGCTCGCCGCGCAGTACGAAGGAGTGCGCTGATGACGACCGTGCAGACCGTCACCGGGCCGGTCGACCCCGCCGACCTCGGGCGTACGCTCGTCCACGAGCACATCCGCATCTCGTACGCCGGCGAGGAGCTCGATCCGACGTACTCCTGGGACCGCGCCGAGACCGTGGCGCGGGCGGTCGACAAGATGGGTGAGCTGCTCGACGCCGGCTTCCGCACGTTCGTCGACCCGTGCCCCATCGAGCTCGGGCGTGATCCCGAGCTCTACGCGGAGATCTCCTCGCGCTCGGGGATGCGCATCGTGTGCACCACCGGCTTCTACACCGAGCACCTCTCGTCGGGGCTCCCGTTCTACTGGCGCGCCCGCGACCCGGAGGAGATCGCCGAGCTGTACCTGCGGGAGCTCGCCGAGGGCATCGCGGGGACGGGCGGAATCCGCGCCGGGGCGATCAAGGCGGCCACCGGCGTGGAGGTGACGCCGGCCGAGTCACGGTGTCTGACCGGCGCCGCGCTCGCCCAGCGGGAGGTCGGGTGCGCGATCATCACGCACACCGAGAACTCCAAGCACGGCGACGTGCAACAGGACCTCTTCGCCGACGGCGGCGCCGATCTCGGTCGGGTCCTCATCGGTCACCAGGACGAACAGACCGATGTGGCGCCGATTCGCAAGCTGGCCGAGCGCGGCACCTTCGTGGGTGTCGATCGCATCGGCCTCGAGATCCTGGCGCCCGACGAGCGGCGCGCCGACCACGTCGCCACGTTGGTTCGCGAGGGCTTCACCGGCCAGGTCTGCCTGTCGCAGGACCACATCTGCGCGCTGACCGCCCCGCGGTCGTCGTTCTACGTGCCGCCGGAGCGCCGGGCGGCGGCGGCGACGCGCCGCGAGGAGATCGCCTGGCAGGTGTGGCAGCGGCCGTACACCTACATCCTCACCGACTTCGTGCCCCGGCTGCTGGAGCGCGGCGTCACCGACGCCGACGTCGAGACGATCTTCGTCGACAATCCCCGGCGGTTGCTCGCCGGCGCCTGACCCTCGCCAGGGTTCCGGGCGCGCCGGATTGGGCACGCCCCTGCCCGTGGCCAGAGATTCGATCCGCGCGGCCGACGAGTCGGTGCTCCGCGACCCGAAGCACCGAGCCGCGGTCGTGGTCCTGGCCGCGGTGCTCGCGCTCGATGGTGCCGACCGGACCGCGCTCGGCGCGCTCGCGCCGGCGCTCAAGACCGAGTTCGGCATCGGGAACACCCAGATCGGACTGCTGGCGAGCGCGTTCGCGATCGTCGGCGCGCTGGCGATCCTCCCGATCGGGATCCTGACCGACCGCACCCGGCGGACCGCCATCCTCGTGGTCTGCATCGGCATCTGGTGTGTGGCCATGGGGGTGGCGGCGGCCGCGATGTCGTTCGCGGTGCTCTTCGCCGCCCGCATCACGCTCGGAGTGCTCAGCGCGGCGGGTGGGCCACCGGTGACGTCGCTGGTCGGTGACCTGTTCCCGGCCGACGTGCGCGGGCGCGTGCTCGGTTGGGTCAAGAGCGGCGAGCTGGTGGGCGCGGGCGCCGGCTTCCTGGTGGCCGGTGTCGTCGTCTCGCTCACCTCGTGGCGCGGCGTGTTCGTGGTCCTCGCGGTCATGGGCATCGTGGTCGCCTGCGCGGTCGCGCGCACACCCGAGCCACGCCGCGGCGGTGAGAACGACCTGCCCGGTGGGGAAGCTCGCGACACCGGCGCACCCACGCAGCTCGCCGAGCTCGTCGAGGAACAGGGCATCGAGCCCAACGAGGACGTGATCCTCCAGGGCGACGTGTCCGAGATGCCCATCCGCCCCGCGATCGGGTACGTGCTACACGTCCGCACGGTCGTGATGATCATCATCGCCTCGGCGCTCGGCGACGTGTTCTTCACCGCGCTGCAGGTGTTCGGCGTGCTGTTCCTCGTCGACCAGTTCGACATCTCCGCGTCGGAGGCCTCGATCCTGATCCTGGTGGTCGGCGTGGGTGGGTTCCTGGGGGTCGTCGGCGGCGGCCGCCTCGGCGACATGTTGATCGGACGGGGACTGCTCACCGGCCGCATCGACATCGGGGTGTGGAGCTACCTGGCCGCGGCCGTCGTCCTGGTACCGGTGTTCGTCGTGTCGTCCCTCGCGGTGGCCCTGCCGTTCCTCGTGGTGGCGGGTGCCTTGCTGACCGCACCGGTCGCCCCGCTCGAGGCGGCGCGCCTCGACGTCGTGCACCCGCAGTTGCGGGGACGGGCCGAGAGCGCCCGCATGATCGCCCGGGTCGGCGCGCAGGCGGCGGCGCCGCTGCTGTTCGGCCTACTCTCGAGCGAGCTGGGTGGCGGTGGCGCCGAAGGGCTGCAGCTCGCGTTCCTCCTGCTACTGCCGTTGCTCGGTGCGAGCTCGATCTTCCTCATGGTTGCAGCTCGGCACTATCCGCACGAGGTCGCCGCGGTGGAGGAGTCCGACGTGGAAGTGGTCGGCGATGCTTGACGTCGGTCCCGACGCCCACGACCACGCGCAGGAGGCGAGCGTGCCCCCGTCCGACCCCGATCGCCACGAGGAGCTCGAGGAGCAGCACGGGCGCGTGCGCCACGAGCACGCCCGGTGGTCGGTGGGGCGGGTGGCGTTCCTGGCCGTCAGCGCCATCTGCCTCTACCTGTTCGCGCCCAGCATCGCGGAGGTGTTCTCGGCCTACGACCGTCTCGGCGACGTCGAGCCGATCTGGCTCCTTCCCGCAGTGCTGTGCGCGCTCGGCAGCTTCGCCTGTGTCTGGTTGGTGCAGGCGATCGCGCTGGGCACGCGCGACTGGTTCTCGGTGGTGACCACGCAGCTCGCCGGGAACGCCTTCAACCGCATCACGCCCGGCGGCGGCGCGACCGGCACCGCGCTGCAGGCCAACATGCTCGCCGACGCCGGCTTCGGCGTCGCGTACGCAGCGACCGCGCTCACCGTGCAATCGGTGCTGAGCACCGCGGCCATCGTCGCACTGCCGGTGTTCGCGCTGCCGTTCGTGATCTTCGGGACGCAGGTGCCCGACGGGCTGCTCCAGGCGTTCTGGATCGGCATCCCCGTGTTCCTGCTCATGGTCGCGATCGCCTTCGCGCTCTTCGTCGTCGATCGCCCACTGCTGCTACTGGCCCGGGGTGTGGCGTGGGTGCGGTGCAAGCTCAAGCGGGGCTCGTCGATCGACCGCGAGCTTGGCACCCGGCTGATCGAGAGCCGCGATCGCATCCGGCGGCAGATCGGCCCGCGGTGGGAGCTCGCGCTGGGGGCGTCGCTGGCGCGCTGGCTGTTCGAGTACGGCGTGCTCGTGTGCACGTTGTGCGGGCTCTCGGCCAACCCCAACCCCGCGTTGGTGCTCCTGGCCTTCGTGGTGGCGTCGGTGCTGGGCCTGCTGCCGTTCACGCCGGGAGGCCTCGGCTTCGTCGAGGCGGGCTTGGCCGCGACCCTGGCTGTCGCCGGCATCTCCACCAGCGACGCCCTGGTGGCGACGCTGGTCTACCGGCTGCTCACCTTCTGGCTCCCCATCCCGGCCGGCGGCATCGCCGCGTACGTGTTCCGCCGGCGGCATCCACGCGAGGTGCACGCGGGCGCGGCACCGGCCACGCCGTCCTGACCAGCGCTGCGGCCGGCGGTCAGACGGTGCGGCCGAGGAAGCAGAGCAGCTTCGTCTGGGTGTCGGCGCCGACCGGCGGTTCGACCGCGGGGCCGAACGCGCCCGACGCGCGCAGGGTGTCGCCGGCCGGCTGCATCCACGTCCACGCCACCGCCACCGCGTGCTCGTCGAGGCGCTCGTCCTGACCGGTGGCCCGGGCGAGGTCCCAGGTGTGCACCAGGGTGTCGCTGCACACCATGCGGCTCACCAGGTCCTCGAACGGCATGTCGCCGAAGCGTGGGCTGACGATGCGGGTCGCCCGTCCCGGGTCGCGGAGTGCCTGCCGCACGGCCGCGGTGACGGTCTTCCAGGCGGCCGCCGCGTCCTCGCCGGCTTCGGGATCGGCGGCCGGATCGTCGAGCAGCGCCAGCACGCTGCGGTGCACGCCGACCACGTGCTCCAGGATGTCGCGCACCGTCCACTCGGGGCACGGGGTCGACACACCCCAGGCGGCGGTGGTGCACCCGGCGACCCGGGCGCCCAGGCCCTCGGCGATGGCGGTGTAGCGGTCGGCGACCTCGCGTGGCTCCATGCCGCCAGCTTCTCATCGCACGTCCACCCGCATGCAAGCACCGCGCCGGTGTCCTGCAAGCGCGTGCGCCGACGATCGCCGCACCATCCGGCCCGGGGAGGGATCTCGTCATGGCATTCGTCGGCCGAAATCGCTGGTCACGGCGCACGAGCTTCTGGTTCGTCGTCGCCGCCCAGGTGCTGCTCTTCGCGGGCAGCAACTTCCCGACGCCGCTCTTCCCGATCTACGAGAATCGCTACGGCTTCGGCTCGGGGACGGTCACGCTGCTCTTCGGCGTCTACGTCCTGGTCCTGGTGCCGGCGTTGGTGCTGCTGGGACCGGTGGCCGACCGGTTCGGTCGCCGTCCGCTGCTCGTGGCCGGGATCGCCCTCACCGTCCTCAGCTCCGTTGCCTTCGCGCTGGCCCGCGGGGTGGCCTGGTTGTTCGCGGGCGAGATCATCTACGGGATCGGCGCGGGAATGGTGATGGCCTGCGTGGCCGCCGCCATCCGGGAGCTCCATCCCGCGCAGGACGGCGCGGGGGCGGCGTTGGCCGGATCGGTGGCGATGGCCGCGGGTCTCACCCTCGGCCCTTTGATCAGCGGCGGGTTGGCCTCGGCGACGCCGTGGCCCACCGTGTCGCCGTACGTGGTCGACATCGTGCTGGCGTCGATCCTGGCCGGGTTGCTCGCCCGCATCCCCGAGCCCCGGCCCGAGACGTCGGCGTCGGTGGCGCGCCTGCGTGCGCTCCACGTCCCCGGTGGGATCCGGCGCGGCCCGTTCGTCAGCGCCGCCGCGGCCGGCGCCGCGAGCTTCATGGTCGTCGGCTGGGTGTTCGGTCTCTCGCCGTCCTACCTGCACGAGGAGCTCCATGTCCACATCGCGGAGCCCGTCGTGGCCGGGCTGTTCGCCGCGGTCGTCGTCGCCATGAACGGTGTCGCACAGCTGGCGTTCCGGCGGTTCCGTAGCCCGGGCTCCATGCGCATCGCGCTGGCCGGCGTCGTCGTCGGCATGGGCGTCATGGCGTCGTCGACCCTGGTCGACTCCCTGCTCGTGGCCATCGCGGGCGCGCTGATCGCCGGCCTCGGCACCGGTGTCGCCCAGATGAACGCGATGGCGACCATCCAGCACGTCGCACCCGCGCACTCGCGTGCCGCGGTCACGTCGGCCTACTTCACCGCCTGTTATCTCGGCTTGAGCGTGCCCGTGGTCGTCGCCGGCGTCGCCGCCGACCGGTTCGGGCTCGGTGCCGTGACCGACGCGTTCTTCGCCGCCCTCACCGCGTTCGTCGGGGTGCTGCTGGTGTGGGCCCGGCACGTCGCGGACCCTGCGACCGGCGCCGAGGCCGAGTTGATCGAGCTCTCCCGCGACGCCGATCGGCTCCGTCGGATCGCGTGACCCCGCGGGCCGGCGCCGGTGCGGGCGACCGTCGTCACGACCCCTGGCAGCGACCGATCTTGTCGGTGTTGAAGGTCCCGTCGGCGCACCGGAGGTTCGGGTTCTCGTGGGAGAAGACCCCCTGAGGGCTCTCCCACCCGGGTACGACCCACGCGTGCACCATCCAGCCCGTGATCTTCATGAAGAAGCCGCCGAGCGCGGTGCACTGCGCCTGGGTCACGTCGGAGTCCGGCGGGGAGAGGACCTCGGCACCCCTCGTGCAGATGTTGCTGTGACGGTGCCAGTGGTCGTTCGGACCGGCGAAACCCTCGGGTGCGGTGTTGCCGAAGCCGTAGTACATGAGACCCACCATCTGGGAGGTGGGGCTCGTGCCGTCGTAGATCAGCGCCAGTGGCCGGCTGGGATCGAAGCCCCCGCCGAAGATCCCGGCGTAGCCGCCGATGTAGTGGGCGCCACTGCCGGGACCGAACCCGCCGATGACGTGGTAGCCGGCGGCCACCGCGCTGGCGACGGTCGGGTAGCGCATCGCCGTCGCGCGCGCGACCACGAGCTGCTGCTGCAGCGTGGCGCGCGTCGCGGCGTCGAGCGGCACGTCCGGCTGGCTCTCGGCCGCGATGTCCTGTGCCTTCACGCCCTCGATCGGGTGGCCGTTCAGGTCCGTCGGTGTGGTCGAGCCGTGGTCGTGGACGTGCGCCGCCGGTGCGGCACTGCCGGCCGCGGGTGCGGCGACCGCGTCGGTCGCGCCGTGGGTGTGCCCGCCGCCGCTGCCGTCGGCGATGGCGGGGCTGTAGCCGAAGCTGGACAGCGCCGCGACCACGATCGCGATCAAGCCCGCGATGGCCCAACCCGAGGACAGGCGGATCCGCCTGCGGGCGACACCGCCGCAGATGACGAGCAGCCCGAGCCCGATCGCGAGCGCCTCGAACGCCGCGCAGAGCGCGTCGGCGAACCCGATCGCCTCCGGTGTCCCGTCGGTGCCGATCGCGATGCCGACGGTGCGCGAGACGATCCACACCACGATCACCGCGAAGTTGAGCACGATCATCGCCTGGATGGAGCGCCGCGCCGGTCCGAGCACGAGCAGCGCGGCGAGCATGACCTGAGCCCAGGCGACGATCCCGAAGAAGAGACCGTGCGTCCACGACACGCCGGCGTGCTCACCCATTGCCGCGAAGTGGATGCCGGCGGCGCCGAGCAGCAGCACCGCCATCGACCACCGCAGCACCCACGCGACCGCGACCGTGCGGCCTCGGCGTTGCGGCGCCGGCTCGGTGCGCAGTGGACTCGGGTCGAGCTGGGCCAGCGTGGCCTGCTGGTTGCGATCGAGCGTCTGCACGGAGGCCCCCCTCTGCAGGATGCGCGGAGCGTAGCCCAATTCGCCCGAAGCGGCTGGTCCGCCGACCGGCCGGGCACCGGGGCGACCGGCCCTCGCTCAGCGGGTTACAGGTAGTCGTCGTGCAACAGGTTGTTGGTCGCCCACCACCCCGGGACCGCGGGCAGGAAGCTGGCGACGAGCTGGTCGGCGAGCACCGCGGCCACCGCGATCGACGTCGGCACACCGACCGCCGCCAGCGCGCCCGACATCCCCACCGACGACACCGCGGTGTTGCCGCCGGGGATGGGCACCAGCGACGCCAGGGTCGAGATGATGATGTTGAGGGAGAGCAGGGTCCAGAAGTTGATCGAGCCGCCGAACGCGGCGATGCACGCGGCGTAGACGGCCGCGTACATGAGCGCGTTGATCGCGTTCCCGCCGAGCAGGAACGCGACGCGCCGCGGCGACCGCAGCGCCTCCCACAACGTCGTCATCGCCGCCTTGGTGGGCGGTACCACCAACTTCCGGAGCTTGGGGATGCCGAGCACGAGACCGACGACGAGCACGAGCACGAGGATGACCAGGAGCACGAAGGTCAGGAGCTTCTGCGTGTCGATCGGCTCGACGTGGATCTTCGTCGGCGCGAGCAGGATCGCGACACCGAGCAGCAGGATCTGGGCGACGATGTTGCCCACGTTGATGAGCAATCCGCCGGACGCGACCGCGGACGCGAGATCGACGCCCTGCTTCTGGAGGAACCGGATCTGCGCCGCCATGCCGCCGACCGCGGGGACGGCCAGGTTGGAGAACGACATCGAGAGCTGCAGCTCGGCGGTGCGGAGCAGCGGCAGGTTGATCGGTACCGTGCCCATGAGGGCGATGGCGGTCGCAAAGTTCGTGAGGAGCGAGATGATCATCGCCACGATCAGCCAGCCGATGTCGGCGTTGGTGATCGTGTCCCACAGCTCCTGCGGGCTCCCGACCTGGCTCAGCAGGGCGAAGATCGCGATGAGCGTGCCGACCGCCATCATGAGGTTGGTGCCGCTGACGCGGTGGAGCTCCTGGAGCGGAGGGAGGTCGGTGTCGGTCGCCGCCGCGGCGGCCGCCCGGACGTCGGCCACCTGCTTCGAGCGCTCCTTGCGGTGGCGGCGGTCCGTGCGCATCTCCCCGCTGAGCGCGGCGGGCTGCACGTAGGGCAGCGCTTCGACGACCGCGTCGTCCCCCAGGCCCGCGCGCGCGGCGGCGACCGCCCGGTCGTTCCCGACGATCAACGCGGTGCTCACGAGCAGCTCGGCGACGTCGGCCGCCCGCCGTCCCGTCGCCGCGGCGCCGGTCGCGAGCTCGAAGCCGTCGATGCCGACGTCGGCACCGTCGACGACGACATGGCTGCAGTTGAGCCGGCCGTGCGCGACCCGGGCCGCGTGCAGCGACGAGACCTGCCCCCACAGGTCGGTGAGCATCGCGTCGGTGACGTCCGACGGCGCGACGTCGCACAGGTGCGTACCGGGGAGCGGGCGGCAGGCGATGAGCGCGGCGCCCGGTCCGGCGGTGCCGGCCACGACCACCGGCGGCACGGTCACGTCGGCGCGCTCGGCCAGGAGGAGCGCGTAGGCCTGCGCCTCGACGTCCTCGAGCCGGGTGGTGTGCCACGCAGGACCGCCGTCCTTGTACGCCAGCGAGCGCCAGAACTTCGACATGAGCTGCGCGTCGGCTTCGTCGCGACCGAGCACCCGCACCGTGAGCTCGCCGGTCGCGTCGCGGGCCGACATCTCGGTCCCTGTGCGCGGTTGCTGCGCCAGGAGGTGCACATCGTCGGCGTCGACTCCGAGCTCGCCGAGCGTCGCGGTCACCTGTGCGGTCGTGGGTCGCCCGCCCGGTGATCCGAACACCAGGTGCACGAGCGCAGCGACCGACCACCCGAGCGCGACTGCGGCGAGCGCGCCGTCGGGCACGGTTGTACCGAGGTAGAGCGACGCGATCGCGATCAGGAGCACGAGGAGCTGACCCAAGCGCCGTACCGGCCGAGTCAGGTAGGGGGACGCCACCGAGATGACGGCCACGATGATCGCCAGGCGCACGGCGGGGAAGTTCGCGGTCTCGTCGCCGACGCGCGTGACGATGTCGAGGCTGTGCGTGAGGCTGGCGTTCTCGACGACGAGCGCGCCGATGAACCTCGCCAGCACCCAGGTGGCCACGCCGCCGATCGCCATGTCGCGCGCCAGACGCCAGCGCCGGGCCGCCAGCGCGGCGACGACGACGAGGCCGAGCGCCCACAACGCGCCGAGGGCGTAGAGCAGTCGGAAGAACGACTCGAGCTGGTTGGGCAGGCCGTTGACGGTGGTGAAGAGGTCCTTCTCGAACTGGCTCGGGTCGTCCTGGTGCCAGATCGCCAACGCGAGGATGCCGACACCGACCACGAGCCGGATCCAGTCGCTGGTGCGCCGCCGGTACGGCTGTTCCGATGCCGGGCCGAAGGAGTGCTCGCGCCACGCGGCGACGCGCGTCGGGCGCGGGGCCTCGGCGGACGGAGCCTCGGTCGCGGCGGTCATACGCCGCGTAGCTTCGCAGACCTGCGCCGCGGCGTCAGGGAATGCCCCCCGTCAGCGTGGGAGCACGACGTCCGGTAGGGGGTGCCGGTACAGCTTGGCCGCGTTCTCGCAGCACATCATCCGCAGCTCGTCGTCGGGGATGTGCCCCCACAGCTTCTCGATCACGAGCTGGGTGTCGGGCCACGTGCCGTCGCCGTGCGGGAAGTCGGTCTCCACCATGACGTTCTCGACGCCGATGCGGTAGCGCGTGTCGATGGTCGACGGGTCGTCGAGCGTGCAGAACCAGAAGTTGCGCTGCAGCACGTCGGCCGGGCGCTCGTCCCACCCGGCGCCGTAGCCCGAGCGGTCGATGATGTTGTCGAGGCGGTCGAGCAGCATTGCCACCCAGCCGATGCCGCCCTCGCTCATCGCGATCTTGAGGTCCGGGTGCTTCACGGGGTACTCCGACCACAGCCACTCCGCCGCCGACGTGAGCGACAGTTGTCCGAAGAGGGTGGCGCCGATCTGGAGCCCGGGCGCGTCGGGCGGCCCCATGGCCCCGCCGGAGCTCCCGACGTGGAGCGACACCACGGTGTCGGTGTCGACGCAGGCCTGGATGATCGGGTCCCAGTGGTCGCGCTGCCAGAGGTCGGGGAGCCCGATCAAGTGGGGCCGCTCGGGCATGGAGATGCCGGTGAAGCCGCGTTCGGCGTTGCGATGGATCTCGGCGACGGCGGCGTCGGGGTCGCTCAGGAAGGCGATGCCGAGCGGGACGATGCGCGTCGGGTGTGGCGTGTACCACTCCTCGAACAGCCAGTCGTTCCAGGCGCGGATGCACGCTTGCCCGAGCTCGGGGTCGTTTGCGTTGAAGAACACCCGGCCGCAGAAGCCGGTGACCATGGACGGGAAGTTCACGGCCGCCCACACGCCGTTGATGTCCATGTCGCGCACGCGGGCGTCGACGTCGTAGCAACTCGGGCGCATCTGGTCGAAGCGGAACGGCTCTTTCTTCTGCGTGGGCTTGCGGCCCGCGATCGCGTTCATGCCGACCTGCGTGAACTGCTGGTCCTCGAATTCCCAGATCTGGAGACCGTCGCGGTCGGCGACTCGAGGCGCGCGGTCCTGGAGGTGCTTCGGGAGCCGGCCCTCGAACGTGTGCGGTGGCTCGACGACGTGGTCGTCGACCGAGATCACCGTGTACTTCACGTCCCTCGGGAGCGGTTCGGGAAGGAACAGGTCCTCGGTCTCGCTCATGTGCAGTTACCCCCTCGACTTCGTCCTACACGTACTGCCAGCGCCGTTCGGGCGCGGGACCGCTGGTGCGCTCGATGCACTGGACGTCGAACCAGATCGGCAACAGGTACTTCACGTAGAAGGCGTGTGTCGTCACTGTAGGTGAGACCAGGTCGTCGTAGATCTTGAGCCGCATCCGGTCATCCTTCTCGGCGAAGCGCTGGCACTCCTCGCGCACCGCGTCGACCTCCTCGCGCGTCTCCATCAGGAGACCGAGGTGGTCGTAGCCCGGCGCCGAGATGGGCTCCTTGCCCTCGGCCAGGAGGATGAACTGGCCGTCGTCGGGCAGGAGCAGGTGGCAGAGCTGGCCGATGACCTCGGTGTCGAGCGAGCGCCAGCCGAGCACGTCGCAGTAGAAGGAGTCGACCTCGTCGCGGAACTGCGGCGTGAGCGTTCCCTTCGCGAACGAGAGCTCCATGTGGTTGAAGCGCATGTTGGCCATGACGACCTCCCGGTCAGCCGATTCCCATCAGGTCAGAGAGCCCGGTGCGGGTACCGGCGAGGTACCCACCGTCGACGGGCAACGCCACGCCGGTGACGAACGATGCGTCATCGGACGCGAGGAACAACGCGGCGGCCGCGATCTCGTCGGGACGCCCGAACCGACCCAGCATGTGGTCGTCGCGATACCGATCGCGGAACTGGGCCATGTGCTCGCTGCCCATGACCGCGCGGAACATGGGCGTGTCGATGAAGCCGGGGCAGATCGCGTTCACGCGGATGCCGGCCCGGCCATAGTCGATGGCCATGTTCTTGGTGAGCATCACCACGCCCGCCTTCGAGGCGTTGTACGAGCTGCCGCCTTCGGTCCCCTGGAGGCCCTCGACGCTGGCGATGTTGATGATGCTGCCCGACCTCTGCTCGAGCATCGGCCGCAGCGCGTGCTTGTTCACGAGGAACGTGCCTTTGAGGTTCACGTCGAGCACTTGGTCCCACTCGCCGCCGTCGACCAGATGCACCGGACCACCACCGGCGACGCCGGCGTAGTTGACCACGACGTCGAGCCGGCCGTGGTCGGCGACGATCGCGTCGACGAGTGCCGCGATCGCCGCTTCGTCGCGCACGTCGAGCATGCGCACGCCATCGGCCGCGGTGACGTCGGCGCCCACCACGACCGCGCCCTCCTTGGCGAAGCGGTCGGCGGTGGCGAGACCGAGCCCGGACGCCGCGCCGGTGACCAGCGCGACCTTCCCGTCGATCCGGCCGCCCGTCATTCGAACTCCGGCAGCACGTGCTTGCCCATCAGCTCGATGGTCTGCATGACCTTCTCGTGCGGGATCTTGTACGGGTTCACCAGGCACAGCAGCAGGTCGCACCCGACCGCCTCGTAGCGCTTGGCGGCCGCGATGCACGCGTCGGGGTCGCCCATCACCGCAGAGCCGGAGTCGCGCAGGTAGTCGATGGTGAGCTGGCCCATCGCGCCCTCCCGCTTGTGCTTGAGCACCTCACCCGTGTACTGGTACGTGCCGAGCTGGCCGCCGGTGATGCCCCGCTCCTCCTGCCACTCGGCGACCGACGCAATGAGGCCGCCGCCGTGCTTCGGGTACCACTCGAACGACTCCCGCGCGACCTCGGTGGCTTCTTCGTTGGTGGGCGCGCAGGCGACCATGGTGAAGGTGGCCGCGGTGTCGTTGACGAACTTGCCCGCGGGCTGGCCGCACGCCGCGAGACCCTTGCGGTACATCGCGATGTTCTCGGCCAGCTGCTCGGGCGGCAGGCCGACGGTGAACGAGCACAGCCCGATGCCGCGCTGGCCGATCTCCTCGTGGCCGGGGAGGCTGCTGGTGGCGCCGAAGATCGGCGGGTGCGGCTGCTGCAGCGGCTTCGGCAGCACCCGGCGCGGCGCGCCCATCTGCCAGTACTCGCCCTGGGCCTGGTACTCGTCCTCGGTCCACGCGCCGACGATGTGGCCCAGCGCCTCGCGCCACATCAGGCGCGTCTCGTCGGGATCGACGTCGAAGCCCTCCAGCTCGGCGCGCGTCGACGAGCGCCCGGTCCCGAAGTCGACCCGGCCGTCGGAGACGAGGTCGAGCACCGCCACCGACTCCGCGGTCCGGATCGGGTGGTTGTACGGCTTGGGGAGGAGACGCACGCCGTACCCGATGCGGATGTTCTGGGTGAGGGCCGCGACCGCGCCGTAGAGGACCTCGGGGTTGGAGCAGTGCGAGTACTCCTCCAGGAAGTGGTGCTCCACCGTCCAGAAGGCGTGGAAGCCCATCTGGTCACCGAGCACCGCCTGCTCGATGGTGTCCTTGTAGGCCTGGTGCTCCTTGCCCGGCGTCCACGGCCGGGCGACCGGGATCTCGTAGAAGAGCGCGAACTTCACGGCGGACCTCCGGACCGGTTAAGGACCGGACATTAACGCGCCCGGGGTCAGGGCGAAGTCAGGCGAACCGGGGGCGGCGGGGCATCCCGCTGTCGCCGTCGGTCGTCGCGGTGGCGAGCACCTGGTGCACCTGGTTGTCGTCGTGTTCGAAGCCCACCGCGGCCGCCGCCATGTAGAGCCGCCAGACCCGCGCGCGGCCGGGCCCGACCTCCGCCACCGCGTCGTCCCAGTGATCCTCGAGATTGCGGACCCAGCACCGGAGCGTGAGCGCGTAGTGCTCGCGCAGGCTCTCCATGTGCCGGGCCTCGAACCCGGCGCGCTGGATGGCGGAGACCACGTTGCCGATCTCGTGCAGCTCGCCGTCCGGGAACACGTAGCGCTCGGTGAAGTTGCGATCCAGCCTCCCCGGCGCCCAGCGGTGGTGATGCATCTTCCCCGCGTGATGGGGACGGCTGATGCCGTGGTTGAGGAGACGGCCCTGCGGCCGCAACAGCGCGCGGCAGCGGGTGAAGTACGCGTCGAGCTCCGACAGACCTACGTGCTCGAACATGCCGATCGAGCTGATGGCGTCGTACGGCCCGTCGTCGACGTCGCGGAAATCGGCGAAGCGCACCTCGACGCGGTCGCCCAGGCCGCGCTCGGCGACCCGCTTGCGCGCCAGCTCTGCCTGCGGACGGGAGAGCGTGACGCCCACCGCCTGTACGCCGTGGTGCTCGGCGGCGTGCAGCAGCATGCCGCCCCACCCGCTGCCGACGTCGAGGAGGCGCATGCCGGGCCGGAGGTCGAGCTTGCGACAGATGAGCTCGTGCTTGTTCGCCTGGGCATCCTCCAACGTGGTGGTGTCGTCGTCCCACACCGCGCAGGAGTAGGTGAGCGACGGCCCGAGCACCATCCGGTAGAAGTCGTTGGAGAGGTCGTAGTGGTGCGCGATGGCGGCGGCGTCGCGCTGGCGCGAGTGACGCCGGCCGTGCATCCGGGCCTCTTCCG
>DATBBL010000188.1:0-9637 GCA_036271015.1 Acidimicrobiia bacterium | reverse complement strand
GAACACGCCGGCCCGCTCGACGTCGGCCGCGAGCGCGCGGTAACGCTCGACCGCGGGCTGGTGGGCCCTGATCCAGGCGTCGACCCGTTGGCCGGGCGGTGAGGTGGCGTCGGTCTCACGGATCACCGCGTCGGTCAGCGCGCGCACCGACTCGTAGAAGTCGTCGCGCAGTGCGGCCCGGGCCTCGGTCTGCCACCGGTCGCCACGCGGCAACGCGCCGATGCGGTCCCGGACCGCCTCCAGCGCGAGCTGCTCGTCGACCGCGAACTGCAGCCGCGTGACCGTGACCGGGTCGACGCCCCGGCGCGCGCCCAGCTCGACCGCGGGAAGCGCCACCACCGCGGCGTCGGTCACCCCGACCCGCCGGGCCAGGGCGCGGGGCACCCCCGCCTGCTCGAACCGCGCGGCCAGCCCGCCGCCCCCGACGAGCTCCGGCAGGGCGGTGACGACCGCCTGCACGCCGGGACGGAAGCGGTCGACGGTGGACCCGAGCGGGAGCTCACCACCGTGATGCACCAGCCATCTTGACGCCCGTTCGACCAGGCGGCGGAGGGCGAGGAACATGTCGTCCTGCACCGAGGCCGGGACCAGGAGGTCGAGGGCGTCGATCTCCGCCCACGTGGTGCCGGCGTCGTACACGTCGCGGGCGACGACGTGGGCCCGGGCGAGGGTCGGCAGCGCGACGCCGGTCTCGTCGTGCAGACGGGACAGGAAGCTGATCCCGGCCCGGTTGACCACCGCGTTGGCGGTCACGGTGGCGACGATCTCCCGGCGCAGTGGGTGGGACGCCATCGCCGGCTCGTACCCGGTGCGCAGGTCGGGCGGGAAGTACGTCACCAGCGCGTCGTGGAGGTAGGAGTCGTCGGGCACGTCGGACGCGACCAGCGCGCGCTGGAGCTCGAGCTTGGTGTAGGCGAGCAGGACCGCGAGCTCCGGCGAGGTGAGCCCGACGCCAGCGGCGGCGCGTTCCTGCAAGATCTTGGCGGGCGGCAGGCCTTCGAGGGCGCGGTCGAGTCCCGCCGACTGCTCGAGCCGCTCCAACTGGCGCGCGTGCACGCCGACCATGAGCGCGGCCTCGACCGCGGCGATCTCGAGCGCGTTCGCCTGGGCTTCGTTGTCGGCCAGGACGAGGTCGGCGACCGCGTCGGTCATGTGCGCCAGGAGCGGGTCGCGCTTCTCGGCGTCGAGCAGCCCGGCCGCGATGGCTCGCTGCAGGAGGATCTTGATGTTGACCTCGTGGTCGGAGCAGTCGACGCCGGCCGAGTTGTCGATGGCGTCGGTGTTGATGCGGCCGCCGGCGAGGGCGTACTCCACACGCGCGCGCTGGGTGAAGCCCAGGTTGCCGCCCTCGGCCACCACCCGGCACCGCAGCTCGGGGGCGTCGATTCGCACCGGGTCGTTGGTGCGATCGCCCACGTCGGCGTCGGATTCGGTCGACGCCTTCACGAACGTGCCGATGCCACCGTTCCAGAGGAGGTCGACCGGTGCCCGCAGCACCGCACGGACCAGGTCGTCGGGCGTCAGCGGCCGTTCGTCGACGGCGAGCGCGTCGCGCGCCGCGGGCGTGAGGTCGACCGACTTGGCGCTGCGCTCGTACACCCCGCCGCCGGCGGACAGCACCGCCGGGTCGTAGTCGGCCCACGACGATCCGGGGAGCTCGAACAGCCGTTGCCGCTCGGCGAAGCTCGCGGCCGGATCGGGGTCGGGATCCACGAACACGTGACGGTGGTCGAACGCGGCGACCAGCCGCAGGTGGGGCGACCGGAGGAGGCCGTTGCCGAACACGTCCCCCGACATGTCACCGATGCCCACGACTCGCAGCGGCGCGGTGTCGGCATCGACCCCGAGGGCGCGGAAGTGGGCGCGCACCGAGATCCACGCACCGCGCGACGTGATCCCCATCTCCTTGTGGTCGAACCCCGCGGACCCGCCGGACGCGAACGCGTCACCCAGCCAGTAGCCGTACTCCGCGGCCAGCTCGTTGGCGACGTCGGAGAACGACCCGGTGCCCTTGTCGGCCGCCACCACCAGGTAGGGATCGTCGCCGTCGTGGCGCACGACGCCCTCGGGCGGCACCACGCGCCCGTCGACCAGGTTGTCGGTGAGCTCGAGCAACCCGCGGATGAACGTGCGGTACCCGTCGAGCACCGCCGCCGCGACCGCAACGCGGTCGGACGCCGCGGGCGGTCGCTTCACCACGAACCCACCCTTCGCCCCGACCGGCACGATGACCGCGTTCTTCACCGACTGCGCCTTCATCAGACCGAGGATCTCGGTGCGGAAGTCCTCCCGCCGATCGGACCAACGGATGCCGCCGCGCGCGATGTCGCCGGCGCGCAGGTGGACGCCCTCCACCGCGGGCGAGGCCACCCAGATCTCGTGCTGCGGCCGCGGCCGGGGCAGGAAGTCGAGCGTCTGCGGATCAAGCTTGCACGCCAGGTACGGCCGGCCCCGGTACGCGTTCGTCCGCACCACTGCTCCCGCGACGTGCCCGAGCGCCCGCAAGATCCGGTCGGCGTCGAGGCTGACGACCGCGTCGACCGCGCGCTCGAGCTGGGCGACGATGGCGGCCTCGGCCGCGGGATCGCGCGGCCGCCCCGGATCGAGGCGCTGGTGGAACCGGGCGACGATCAGGCGCACCGCCTCCGGGTTCGCGGCCAGCGTGTCGGCGAGGTACGCGTCGGTGAAGCGGACGCCGGCCTGGCGGAGGTACTGACACAGCGCGCGCACGATCACGACGTCGCGCGCGGAGAGGCCGGCGCGGAGCACCAGCCGGTTCAGCTCGTCGTTCTCGATCGTGCCCGCCCACACCCCGAGGAAGACGTCGGCCACGCGCGCCTGCACCGCGGGATCGCCCAGCGGGTCGCCGACCTCGGCGCGCACACCGAACGAGTAGATCCACCGTGTGATGCCATCCGCGGCTTCGATTCCGTACGGATGCTCGTCGACCACGGTGACGCCGAGGTGCTCGAGCAGGGGCATGACGTCCGACAGCACCAGCGCGCCGCCGGCGCGGTACAGCTTGATGCGCGCCACCCCGCCCACTGGCGGTTCCAGCCGGATCTCCAGACCGCCGGCGGGGTCGAGCGCCTCGAGGACGGCGACGTCGGCGACCGCATCGTCGGCCGCGACGTCGAACTGGTACGCGGCCGGGAAGGCGCGCATCCAGCGCCGGTACGCCTGGACGCCCGCCTCCTCACCTTGGACCTCCACGAAGGCGTCGTGCAGGTCGTCGACCCAGGCCCGCACCTGCGCCGCCAACTCGGCCTCGAGTCCGAGCACGTCGACCTCGGGTGCGCCGTCGGGCGTGCTGACGACGACGTGCAGCCGCGCCATCACCGACTCGGTGACCAGCGCGGTGAAGTCGACCTCGTCGCCGCGGAACGCCCGCCGGAGCGCGTCCATCACCTGCATGCGGGCGAGGGTCGTGTACCGGTCGCGCGGGAGGTAGACGAGGCACGACACGAAGCAGCTGCGCTCGTCGCGGCTGACGAAGAGGCGCACCCGCCGTCGGAGGCCCATGCCCACGATGCCGGCGGTGATCTCTGCCAGCTCGTCGACGTCGAGGCGGAACAGCTCGTCGCGCGGGTACGTCTCGAGCACGTGTGCGAGCGTGCGCGCGTCGTGGCTGGCGGGCGCGAAGCCCGACCGGTTCATCACCTGGGCGACCTTGCGGCGGAGCAGTGGGATGCTCTCGGCCGACTGGCTGTAGGCGTTCTCGGTGTAGAGACCCAGAAGGCGGGTCTCGCCCACCGCGGTGCCGTCGGCGTCGAAAATCCGGATGCTGACCGCGTCGAGTGGGACGTCGCGGTGGACGGTGGAACGCTGCAACGATTTCGTGAGCGCGAGCAGCCACCCGTCCGCGGGATCGGCGGGCTCGTGCTCGCGGAACAGTGCGCGGTGCCGGGCCACCCCGAGCTCCGACCCCGGCACCACGTCGCCGTTGACGCCCACTTCGGCGGCGGCGACGAACGTGAAGTGGTCGTCGGCGAGCCAGGCGAGGAAGGTCGCGACCTCGGCCACGTCGGCGGCGTCGGCGTGCGGCGGTGGCTGCTCCTCGAGCGCACGGGCGCGCTCGGCGACCCGATCGTGCATCGCGTCCCAGTCGCCGACCGCCGCGAACACGTCGTCGACCACCGACCGCACCTCGAGGTCGAGAGCACCCAGCACCACCGGATCGGTCTCGCGGTCGATCTCGAGGTGGAGGTGTGACGTCGTGCCGACGTCGGGGTCATCCCACCGCGGGTGGAGCAGCAGATGGATGTCGTAGCCGCGGCGCGCCAGCGCGGCGCTGACGCTGTCGACGAGGAAGGGCACGTCGTCGGTGACGACGTCGACCGAGGTGTGCGCGGACTCCCAGCCGTCCCGTGCCGTGCTCGGGTTCGCCACCATCACCACCCGGCCGGCGGGCGGGCGGTCACGACCGAACCGAAGGATGGTGATCACCGCCCCGGCGATGTCGGCGGCGGTGAGGGTGGCGAGGTCGTGGGGGTCGGCCGCGTCGAGGTAGTCGTGGACCAGCTGCTCGATCGGCTGGTCGGCGAGGTCGGGCGCCCGCTCGCGGACCAAGGCCGCGGCGTCGGTGGCGCGGGGGTCGGTCACGGCGCCCACCTTATGGAGGGCCGATCCGCCACCTCGCGACCGGGACGCGGCATGCTCTCGGCCCCTGCCGCTCGCGACCCGAGGAACCCGCCCGATGGACGTCGTCGACCTGACCCCCGAGACCATGGAGTGCATGCGGTGCCACCGCGAAGCGCCGATGCGCTTCTACGGCCTGTGCACCGAGTGCCGCGGCGAGCTGCGGGCGAAGTACGACCGCGGGGCGCGGGTGGTGGAGGTCGCCGACTACGAGCCCAAGATGAACGTCACCCCGAACGCGGTCGCGTTGAAGGACGACTGACACCGCACGGCACCCCCGGCTCGACTCCGCTGCATCTCCAAGCAACTGGTCGATTCCGCTGCGCCGTCCCGCCCTCCGGGCACGGCTCCGCTGCATCTCACACGCCGTAGGCACCGTCGACGTCGATCACCTGACCACTCACATAGCCGGCGCGGGGGGAGGCGAGGAAGCAGACCGCTTCGGCGATGTCGACCGCGGTCCCGAACGTGCGCATCGGGATGTTGCGCCGGGCCGCGTCGAGCGCGGCGTCGTCGAGCTCGCCCGCCTCGCGGAGGCGGAGGAACATGCCGTCGGTGATCATGCCCGGGCCGACGCAGTTGGCCCGGACCCCGAACCGGCCCTCCTCCACCGCCAGTGCGCGCACGAGTGCCTCGATCGTGCCCTTCGGCGCGACCGAGAGCGCGTCCCGCGGTGGGTGGCGGCGGCCGCCCGCACTGGTGACCGCGACGATGCTCCCTCCGACGGCGCGCAGGTGCGGGACGGCCGGTTGCACCACGTCGTAGAACGCCATCACCTCCTGCTCGAGGTGGGCGAGGAAGGAGGCGGGCTCGACCGCGCTGGCGTAGACCTGGTGCACCAGCGGCCCGGCCGCGTGCACGAGCGTGTGCACGCCCCCGAGCCGATCGGCGACGCCGTGGACGAACGTGGCCGTGGCCTCGGCGTCGAGGAGGTCGACCCGCGCCGCTTCGGCGCGACGGCCCGCGGCCTCGACCTCGGCCGCGATCGCGCGCGCCGCATCCTCGTTGCCCCGGTAGGTGAGCGCGACGTCACTGCCGCGCGCGGCGAGGAGACGGCACACCGCCGCGCCGAGTCCGCCACTGCCCCCGGTCACGATCGCGACGCCCGGCCGATCGCCGAAGTCGTTCACGGCCGGAGCGCCTCGTCGTAGAGCGGGTCGCGGCGGTCGCGTCGCCCGCGGCGCCCGTCATGCTCGGGCGCGATCGACCACTGCTGCTCCGGCGTCACCTTCTCGGTCCACTCCCGCACCGCCACGCGGGCGGCGATGCGCCAGCGGCCGTCGCGCCGTTCGAAGCGGTCGACGTAGCGGAAGCCGGTGGTGAAGTTCCGGCGGTGGTCTTCGGGCGGATGGCCCCAGTGGTGTGCCACACCGTAGGTCTCGCACCGCGCCCGGTCGCCGACCACCTCGACGAGCTGGTTGGCCACGAGGTGCATGGTCCCTTCGAAGCGCGTCAACACCTCACCGACCCAGGCCACGAACTCGTCGCGCGTCCCGACGAACGTGCCGTGCTCGTCGGTGGCGTCGGCGTGGTAGCAGTCGCGCACCAGCTCGAGGTCGAGGCGGTCGACGCCGCGGCAGTAGCGCAGCACGACCGCCCGGATCTCCTGCTCGTCGAGCAGCCGCTGGACGTCGAGGTCACGCTCCACGCGCACCCGCTCCCGCGCCGACGGGGACCGACACCGGGACACTCGTCGGCCCCTGCACGTTGCCCGAGTGGAGGAACTCGACCGCGTCCTCGTCGACCTCGTAGTCGGGGTACCGGGCGAGGAACTCCTGCAGCGCCACCCGCGCCTCCAGGCGCGCCACCGCGGCTCCGAGGCAGACGTGGGCGCCGTGCCCGAAGGCGAGGATCCGCGGGTTGGTGCGGGCGATGTCGAACTGGTCCGGCCGGTCGAACTCACGCGGGTCGCGGTTGCCGGACCCGAGGAGGAGTACGACCTTGGCGCCGGCCGGCATCACGACGTCGTGGAGCTCGACGTCGCGTGTGACGGTGCGGGCCATGTACTGCGTCGGACTGGTGTAGCGCAGGAGCTCCTCCACCGCGCCGTTCATCGCCTCCGGGTGGGCCCGGACGGTGGCGCGCGACTCGGGATGGGTGGCGAACAGCCGCACGCCGTTGGCGATCAGCTTCGACGTCGTCTCGTGGCCCCCGGAGAGGAGGAGGAGGCAGAAGCCGATGACCTGTTGGTCGGTGAGCGGGACGCCGTCGACCTCGGCTTCGACGAGCAGGCTCAGGAGGTCATCGTCGGGCTGCGCCCGGCGGGCCTCGCTCAGCTGGTGGGCGAGGACGGCCATGTTCATCGCGCCCTCGGCCGCGGCCGGGGGCGGCACCGGGTTGCCCGGCTCGCGGGTGAGGAGGTCGTCGGTCCAGCGGCGGGCGTCGTCGTGTCGCGACACCGGGATGCCGAGCATGGTGCCCACGACCGTGGTCGGCAGGAGCGCGGAGAACTCGTGCACCACGTCGAACTCGGAACGGCCCGCGAGCGAGTCGAGCAGCTCGTTCGTCCACGTGCGCACGCGCGGTTCCAGCTCCGCGATGCGGCGGGGCGTGAACCGGCGCGCAATGAGCTTGCGCATCTGCGTGTGCTCGGGCGGATCCATCTCGATCATCGACTTCAGGGCGGCGTCGGTGTGCTCGATCGCGACGCCGCCGGTCGACGTGTACGTGTCGGGGTCGTGGAGGCCGTCGAGCACGTCGTCGAAGCGCGACAACGCCCAGAAATCGAGGCGTTCGTTGTGGTACACGGGCGCGTGCTCGCGCAACCATGCATACGTGGGGTACGGATCGCGGTGGAACCCGTAGTCGAACGGGTCGAGCTCCACGCGACCTCAGCCCCTCCGCGTCAGACCCGCGCCAGGCCGAGCTTGGCCAGCGCGACCAGCTGAGCCTGGTCGTCGTACGTGTGGATCGGCAGCGGATCCGTGATGAGGAAGTTGCCCTGCACGCCGAGCAGCACGGCACCCTTCAGCACGTTGACGACCTGCAGCTTCTGCGCGTAGAGCGCGTTCGGGAGGCCGTCGACCGGCGCGTACGTCTCGCTGATCTTCTTCAGGCCCGCGTATGCGGGCTTGGCCCTGGTGGTCGTCAGGTGCACGATGACGGTGCCGTCGGGCCGGTCGGCGTCGGCGCCGACCTGGAACTCGCACTGCGTGCTGACCGGGGTGCTGAAGCCCTTCTTGCCGCTGGAGACGGTGCCGCCGAAGGCGGTCTGGATCTCCGCGGTGCTGAACACCTTGCACGGGTTCTTGGTGGCGGCCCCGCCCGGTGCGGCGAACAGGCCGAACAGCACGGTGACGAGCGCCACCGCACCGGCCACCGCCGCCGCCGCGGTGCCCGCCCCCCTGCAGGTCAGCCTGCTCATGTCGCTCGTTCTCCTGTGCACGGCCCGGCCCCTGCCCGGCGCCAATCTAGACCGCACGCGAACGGAGCCGGACCGTGAGGTCCGGCTCCGTTCGTTGCCCCTCCACTGCCCTCAGGAGGCGACGCTCCGTTGCGCCTAGTCCTTGGCGGGCAGGTGGATGTCGGACGGTGGTCCGGTCACCGTCGGTGCGCTCGCGGTCGCGGTCTCGAGCGAAGGCGGCAGTGGTGAGTACCCCATGTACGCGTACTCGGGGTGGTACGCCGGCGCACCGTGGTCGTGGATGTCGAGACCCTCGATCTCCCCGGCCTCGGAGATCCGCAGGAGGCCGATGGCCTTGACCGCGAACATGAGCAGGAGGCCGGCGGCGAGGGTCGCGGCGGTGATGATCACACTGCCCTTGATCTGGGCGACGAGCTGGTTGGTGTTGCCGCCGTAGAGCACCCCCTTCACGACCGCTCCGTCACCACCGACGTAGTTGCCCACCGCGAACAGCCCGAGGCTGATCGTGCCCCAGATGCCGCAGACGCCGTGCACCGCGAACGCCCCGCAGGGGTCGTCGACCCGGATCCACTCGGTAAAGTCCACCGCCAGCACCACGATCGCGCCCGCGACCGCACCGATGGCGATGGCGCCGGTGGGCGACACCCAGTAACACGGACACGTGATGGCCACCAGGCCGGCGAGCAGGCCGTTGATCGAGATGCCGACGTCCCACTTCTTGGCCCGGGGGTAGACCCATGCCACGCCGACCAGCGCGCCGGCGCAGGCCGCGAGGGTCGTGTTGGTGGCGATGCGGCCGATGCCCTCGAAGTCCATGGCCGAGAGCGTGCTGCCGGGGTTGAACCCGTACCAACCGAACCAGAGGATGACGCCACCGAGGGCGGCGAGCGTCATGTTGTGGCCCGGTGGCAGTCCGCCACCGTCACGCTTGAACTTCCGGCCGAGACGGGGTCCGAGCGCGATCGCCCCGGTGATGGCGAGCACGCCGCCCACGGTGTGCACCACCGTGGAGCCGGCGAAGTCGCGGAACGGCGTGGTGCTGAGGTCCTTCGCCGCGACGCCGGCCTTGCCCAGCCAGCCGTCGGGACCCCACACCCAGTGACCGAAGATCGGGTAGATGAACCCGCTCACCACGATGCTGTAGAGGAGGTCGCCGGCGAAGCGGGTGCGACCGACCATGGCGCCCGACACGATCGTGCTGGCGGTGTCGGCGAAGGCGAACTGGAAGATGAAGAACGCCATGAACGCCACGCCGGTGTCGAACAACCCCCCGTAGGTGTACGTGTGCGGCACACCCTGCAGGAAGAAGTAGTGGTAGCCGATCCAGCCGTTGCCGGGACCGAACATGAACGCGAACCCGAACGCGTAGAACAGGACACCGCACAGGGCGGTGTCCACGATGCACTCGATCATGACGTTGGAGACCTCGCGGGTCCGGGCGAACCCGCCCTCCAACATCATGAAGCCGGCCTGCATGAAGAACACCAGGAACGCGGTGACGCACACCCACGCGGTGTTGATCGCGCTGATCGAGGTCGTCAGCTGGGCCTTGAGGTCGGTCGCCGCACTGTGCACCGGTGTGGCGCTGGCGACCTGGGTGCTGAAGAGGTAGGCGAACGCATAGATCATGCCGAT
>DATBBL010000187.1:0-5071 GCA_036271015.1 Acidimicrobiia bacterium | reverse complement strand
CAACGCGTTGAAGCCCATGTGCATGAGGATCGAGCGGGACAGGTTGCCGGTGCGGACGGCCTGATAGCCGGAGCAGATGCCCAGCAGGATGATCGCGGGCAGGGCGATGAGCGTGCCCACCGAGGGATCGCCCAGCACGTGGACGAGGCCGAACACGACCGCGGTCACCAGCACCGCGTTCTCCGGGGTCATCTTGCGCAGCAGGGAGCGCAGGAGCTCGCCTCGGAACAGCAGCTCTTCGGTGAGTGGGGCCAGCAGCACGATGGCCAACGCCAGCACCGGGATCTGCCAGCCCGACGCCTTGTCGGCGGTGTTCACGACGTCCTGCTTCGCGGTGTGCCCGTAGAGCTCGTTCAGCAGGCCGATCGGGAGCAGCGCGGCCAGCTGGATGCCGATGCCGAGGAAGAAGTAGCGCACGTCGCCGAGCCACGCCGCCGGCGGCCGCCGCAGCGTCAGCCCGAAGTCGGAGCGCAACGACCCGGTGCCCTTGCGCCGGGCGACCATCGCCAGCCAGGCGATGATGGCGAAGTTCTGCGAGCAGATCAGCACCACGAGGGTGGTGGGATCGTTCGGGTGGTCGGGGTTGACGACGAACGCCGCCGCGACCAGCGAGACCAACAGCCCGACGACGAAGGCGACGATGGCGTCGCCGACGCCCCACCGGACCCGGGCCCCGGGCACCGCCGACGGCGGCAGCGAGGGTGGCGGGGGCGGCGGGGGCGACGGGGGAGGGGGCGGGGGCGGCGGCGGGAGGGCGCTGCTCACAGACGTGCCACGCTACCGGGACCGAAGGGACCCGACGGCCGATTCCGGCGCCTGCGATGGTCGAATCCGTCCCGCGGGACCGGGGTCGGGGCCGTCTTGCGGAATCGGGTGCCGGTCCCGCGTGTTGCACCCTCAACGCACCTCGTGTGGTTCCGTACTCCCGCTCGGTCGGGCGGGCGGCGGCGCCGTAGCATGGGGCGAACCACGACGAGGAGCCGGCGCGAGAATGAGCCGCCGCCAGACCGATCTCGAGCCCGGGGTCGAACCCGACACCGGCGAGCCGGAGTACGGCGCGCCCAACGGTCGTCCGCCCACTCCCCCGCCCTCCTGGCGCCCGGACACGCGTCCGCCCACCGGGCCCCCCAACGACGGTCCCCCGAGCGAACGCCCGCCCACCGAGCGGCGCCCACCGTCGGGAGGTGGCAGCTCGCCGTCGTTGCGCTGGGTGCCGTGGATCGTGCTCGCGCTCATCGCCGCCGCGTTCGTGGTGAGCAGCCTCGCCGGCGGCAGCTCCTCGAAGGCCGACCTCACGTACACGCAGTTCGTGAACCAGGTCGACAACGACAACGTCAAGAGCATCGACTTCAACAAGTCGACCGGCTCGATCAGCGGCAAGTTCGACAATCCGGTCAACGGCAAGACGGAGTTCTCGAGTTCGGGCCCGAAGGACAACCTGCCCGACCCGCTGCTCGCGACCATCAAGAAGAAGAACATCGACCTCAACTACGTCGACCAGGGCAGCAACATCCTCGGCGACATCCTGCTCTGGGTCCTGCCGCTCATCCTGATCATCGGGTTGTTCGTCTGGATGAGCAGACGCGCGCAGGGGCAGATGGGCGCGGTGATGAACATCGGCCGCAGCCGGGCGAAGGTGTACAACACCGAGAAGCCGAAGACGACGTTCAACGACGTCGCCGGCTACGGGCCGGTGAAACAGGAGATCGCCGAGGTCGTCGACTTCCTCAAGAACCCGGGCAAGTTCAAGGAGATCGGCGCCCGGATCCCGAAGGGGGTCCTGCTCGTGGGGCCGCCCGGGACCGGCAAGACGCTCATCGCCCGTGCGGTCGCCGGTGAGGCCGGTGTGCCGTTCGTGTCGGTGACCGGTTCCGACTTCATGGAGATGTTCGTCGGGGTCGGCGCCGCCCGCGTGCGCGACCTGTTCCAGACCGCGCGCAAGCAGGCGCCCGCGATCATCTTCGTCGACGAGATCGACTCCATCGGCCGCAAGCGCGGCGCCGGGCTCGGCGGCGGGCACGACGAGCGCGAGCAGACGCTCAACCAGATGCTGGCGGAGATGGACGGCTTCGAGGCCACCGAGGGCATCGTGATGATGGCCGCCACCAACCGGCCCGACGTGCTCGACCCCGCCCTGCTGCGCCCGGGTCGCTTCGACCGGCAGATCATGGTGCCGCTGCCCACGCAGGACGAGCGGCGCGACATCCTCGAGGTGCACTTCAAGGACAAGAAGATCGCGCCCGACGTCGACGTGAACATCGTGGCGCGCGGCACGCCGGGCATGGCCGGCGCCGACCTCGCAAACCTCGTGAACGAGGCGGCGTTGTTCGCGGTGCGCCGGGGCGACAACGAGATCCACGCCCAGGACTTCGACGACGCCCGCGACCGCGTGCTGATGGGCCTGCGCCGGCCGTCGATCGTGATGAACGACCTCGAGAAGGAGCACACCGCCTACCACGAGGCGGGGCACGCGGTGGCGGCGTACGTGTTCGAGCACGCCGACCCGGTGCACAAGGTCACCATCCTGCCCACCGGCATGGCGCTGGGCATGACCCAGCAGATGCCGGTCGAGGAGCGCTACTCGCACGACAAGGAGTACCTCCGCGACTCGCTCGGCGTGTTCATGGGCGGGCGCGTGGCCGAGGAGATCATGTTCGGCACCAAGTCGACCGGGGCCCAGAACGACCTCGTCCGCGCTACCGAGATCGCCCGCCGCATGGTGCGGGAGTGGGGCATGAGTGACCGCATCGGGCCGATGGCCTGGGGCTCCGAGGGCGCGGTCTTCCTGGGCGAGGACCTCGTGCACACCCGCGACTACTCCGACGAGACCGCACGGGTGATCGACGAAGAGGTCGAGCGCATCCTGCGCGACGAGGAGAACCGCACCCGCGCCACGCTCACCGAGCACCGGCCCGGGCTGGTCGCGGTGGCGGAGGCGCTGCTCGAGCGGGAGACCGTCGACGGCGAAGAGGTCTCCGACCTCGTCGACACCGCGATGGGCCACAAGAGCGGTGGGCCCCGGGTGGCGCTGCGGGCCGACGGTACCGAGGAGATCATCGAGGCGACCGGCGACGGCGACTCGCTCTCCGACTACGTCGAGTAGCGCACTCCCCCGATCCACCTCCTCACCCACGCACCCACCCCACCCATTCCTGCGTCAGTTCGCGTCGGCGTCTTCATGCCGTGAGCGCGACAGCTCGTGGTTTGGGGGTGTGGTGGGATGGGTCGACCGAGGGTGGCGCGGGCGAAGGCGTGGACGGCGTTGTGGGCGGTGACGAGGGGCGCGACGCAGGGTGAAGCGGCCGAGCTGGCCGGGATCTCGAAGCGGACGGTGTGTCGGCTGGTGGCCGAGGAAGCTGTGGTCGTGATTCGTGACCGCAAGCCGCGAACGAATGGGTTGACGCTCGAGGAACGGGAAGAGATCCGGGTGGGGATCGAGCGGGGTGAGACCGACGCGCAGCTGGGACGGCGGTTGGGTCGTCATCGGGGCACGATCGGCCGGGAGATCCAACGGGGTGGTGGCCGGCGGGGGTATCGGGCGTCACGGTCCCATGACCGTGCGGATCGGGCGGCGGGTCGGGCGCAGGACCGCTGGTTCGTGGCCCGGCCGTGGTTGTGGGTGGAGGTGCAGGCGATGTTGCGGGCGACGTTGTCACCCCAGCAGATCGCGTGTCGGCTTCGTCGTGATCATGACCACGAGCCACAGTGGTGGGTGTCCCACGAAGCGATCTATCAAGCGATCTATGTGCAAGGCAAAGGTGCGTTACGCAACGAACTTGCGGCCTGCCTACGCACTGGGCGTGCACAACGTCGACCCCAGGGCCGTGTCCATCGCGGCGCCCGGATCCCTGGGATGGTGAACATCTCCGAACGCCCCGCCGACGTCGACGACCGGGCGGTGCCCGGCCACTGGGAAGGCGACCTCATCATCGGCAAGAACAACCGCAGCGCAGTCGCGACGCTGGTGGAGCGTTCCACCCGGTTCGGGATGTTGATCAAACTGGAACACCAGACCGCGGAACACGTCGCCGACCAACTCGTCGCCAACCTCGGCCGGCTCCCCACCCATCTCGCCCGGTCCTTGACCTGGGATCAAGGCTCAGAGCTCGCCCAACACCAACAGTTCAGCGTCGCCACCGGCATCGACGTGTTCTTCTGCGACCCTGCCTCACCCTGGCAACGCGGCACCAACGAAAACTGGAACGGACTCGTCCGCCAGTTCCTCCCCAAAGGCACCGACCTCAACGCGCACACCCAAGACCAGCTCGACAACTACGCCCGCATGCTCAACAGTCGACCCCGCATGACCCTCGACTGGGATACTCCAGCCGAACGATTCGCCAAGCTCGTCGCGTCAACGACTTGAAACCGCCGTCCCTATACAGCGCGAAACGACGCCGGTTCGTCACTTGGCGGCCGCCGCGGCCGCGGCGGCGGCGCCGGTCATCTGGCGCCAGGCGTCGCGGTCGGTGTCGTCGGCGAGGCGGCCCACGTGCGTGACGGTGTCGACGTCGGTCGCCTCGGCGCGCAGCGCCGCCGCGGTGCAGCGCTCCCGTGGACGGACCGAGAAGGGATCGAACTGGTAGGCGCGCATCGCGTTGAGGTGCGTGATGTGGTCGACGACGTCGGGATCGAGGTCGGCGACGAGCTGCCACAACTTCTCCGGCGCCTCCGGCCACGAGCTGTCGGAGTGCGGGTAGTCAGACTCCCAGCACACCTGGTCGAGGCTGAACTCGTCGAGCAGCTTCACGCCGACGCGGTCGTTGATGAAGCACACCAGGATGCGCTCGTGGAACAGCTCGGTCGGTGAGAGCCCCTGCGGCTGGTTGTGCCGGATCCACCCGTTGTGACGGTCGAGGGTGTGCTCGGCCCGCCACAGGAAGTACGGGATCCACCCGATGTCGCCTTCGGTGAGCGAGAACCGCAGGTTCGGGAACCGGTGCCAGAACTCGGCCCACAGCAGGTCGCCGAGGGTGTAGATCGCCATCCCCGACGACAGGTTCATCGCCACCGGCGGCGGCGCGTCGGGCGACGTGCTCGACGCCTTCGACGACGACCCGATGTGGCAGCA
>DATBBL010000186.1:0-11914 GCA_036271015.1 Acidimicrobiia bacterium | reverse complement strand
CCGCCCGGGCCGCGGGCCGCATCGCGACCGGCGGTAGCGTGGGGCGCCATGGATCCCACGCCCCCGGCCGCGCTCCGGGTGCTCTCCGTACACGCCCACCCCGACGACGAGGCGTCCAAGGGCGCCGCCACGATGGCCCGGTACGGAGCCGAGGGGGTCCGGACGGTGCTGGTCACGTGCACCGGCGGCGAGGCGGGCGACATCCTGAACCCCGCGGCCGACTCGGAGGAGGTCCGAGCCGACCTCGCCGCGGTCCGCCGCCGCGAGCTCGACGAGGCGGTGCGCATCATCGGCTACGACGCGTTGTACCTGCTCGGCTACCGCGACTCGGGCATGCCCGACACCGAGCCGAACGCGCACCCCGACAACTTCGCCAACGCCGACCTCGACGAGGCGGTGGGGCGCCTGGTGGAGATCATCCGCTCCGAGCGGCCGCAGGTGCTGATCGGCTACGGGCGCGACCGCGTGTACGCGCATCCCGACCACGTGCGCGTGCACGAGATCACGGTGCTCGCCTTCGAGCGGGCCGGCGACCCCGACTGGTACCCGGAGCTCGGCACCCCGTGGCAGCCGCTGAAGCTCTACTACACGAGCGGGTTCACCCGCGAGCGCATCTCGTCGATGCACGAGTGGTTCGTGGAGCAGGGCGAAGAGAGCCCGTTCACCAAGTGGATCGAGCGCATCGAGTCGGAGGCCGCCGGGGACGCGGCCGACGACCGTCCCACCACCCGGATCGACGTGCGCGACCACCTCGACGTCGCGCGCGACGCCCTGCTCGCGCACCACACGCAGGTGCCGAGCGACAGCTTCTTCTTCCGGGTGCCGCTCGAGGTGACGCAGGAGCGCCACCCGTGGGAGGAGTACGTCCTGGCGCGGACGTTGGTCGACCCGGGCACCGCCGACGGCGAGTACGAGACCGACCTGTTCGCGGGGCTGCGGGTGGCGGCGAGCTCCTGAGCGCACCCGTGCCCCCCGACAGTCCCGAGTCCTCCGGCCTCGACGACGCGCTCTTCGGCCGGGACACCGCGCCGAACCCGATCGTCCGGCTCCCGGCGACGTCCGACCGCGACGACGCGCTCGACGCCGCGTTGTTCGGCTCCGACGCGCCCGCCGCCCGCCCCACCGGTGTCGGCGCCGACGACGACGCGGCCGCGCTCTTCGGCGCCGACGCGGCGCCGTCCCGGCCTCGGGCCGACGACGACGCAGGGCACGAGGCCGCCGCGGCCGCCGACCCGGCCGTCGACGCCTCGCTCTTCGACGACGCGCCCGGCGAGGTCGGCGCCGGCGCCACCCTCCGGCAGGCACCGATCGACGGCTCACCGCGGCGCGGCGCCCGGGTCGGGGTCGCTTCCGTCGCCACGGTGCTGGTGCTGGGCCTGGGCGGAGTGGCCTACGCGGTGCTGGCGACGCGCGACGACGGCCAGGGGGACCCCAAGGTGAAGGTGAAGAGCGTGAGCGCCACCGCGTCCACCGGGCCGGCGAGCACGAGCACGTCGAGCACGACCTCCACCACCGCGCTGACGACCACCACCCTCGCGCCGACCACCACCGCGGCGCCCCCGACGACGGCCGCGACCGTCGACATCACGCCCGAGCAACCGGCGGTGACCACACCGCCGGTGGTGGTACCACCGAGCACCGCGCCTCCCGCACCGACGACGACCACGCTGGCCGAACCGGCGACCACGACGACGGTCGCGGTGCAGCCGTGAGCGCCTAGCTGTTGTCGCTCGCGAGCGCGGGCACCTCCGGCGCCGGGCGCGGAGCCCACCGCCACATGGCGGAGACGCGGGGACCGGCCGACGCGACCTTGGGCACGCCGTGCTCCCATTCGCGCTGACAGGTGCCACCCATCACCAGCACGTCGCCGGACCCCGGCGCCAGGTCGCGGGACCGGGCGCCGCGCACGCCGAACGGGCGGACCCGGAACGGTCTCCGCGCGCCGAGCGTCAGGATCACCACGACGGTGTCGTCGAGCTCGCGCAGCTCGCGATCGCGGTGGAACGCCACGCTGTCGCGACCATCCCGATAGAAGTTGAGCCCGAGCGCACCGAGCGGCACTCGATAGCGGTCGACGAGATCGGCCCGCACCTCCGCCAGCACCGGGTGGGGAACGTCGACGATATCGGCGTAGCGGTGCGACAAGCGTGGGTCGTCGACCATGCGGTCGTACATGAACCGGCGCCCCGACTGCCACGACACCGTGTCGACCACCTCGTCGAGAAGGGTATCGGCGCCGCGGAGGTAGTCGCGGGCGACGTCGATCCAGCTGCCGTCACCGAGATCGATCCGCTCCCACGAGGCCTCGCGGTCGATCAAGGGGACGCCGGCGGCGAAGAGCGAGCGCTGGCCCGGAACCACGATCCCATGCTAGCGAACAGACGTTCGTTCCCGCCCCGCCGATAGATTCGGTCCGTGACGGGGGACGGAGGCGGCGCGCTGGCGGCGATGCGCCACCGCGATTTCGCCCTCTTCTTCTCCGCCGCCCTCGTCTCGAACACCGGCACGTGGATGCAGACCATCACCGTGCCGTTCGTCCTCGACCAGCTGACCCACTCGACGGTCTGGGTCGGCCTGGGCGCGTTCTGCACCTTCTTCCCGGCCACCGTGGTGGGTCCGCTGGCCGGGTCGCTCGCCGACCGCTACTCGCGCCGCACGGTGCTGCTCCTCTCCCAGGTCGTGATGATGGCCAGCGCGTTGGCGCTCTGGGGCGTCTGGGTGGGCGGCACGTCGTCGCCCGCGCTGATCGTCGCCTGCGTGATCGTGGGTGCCGTCGCCTCGGGGATCACCATCGCCGCCTGGCAGGCGTTCGTGCCGCAGCTCGTGCCACCCGAGGCGCTCGTCAGCGCGGTGCGGCTCAACGGCATGCAGTTCACCGGCGCCCGCGCCTTCGGCCCCGCGCTGGCCGGCCTCGTGCTGGCGCAGTTCGGACCCGGCACCGCGTTCATGGCGAACGCGCTGTCGTTCCTCCTGGTGATCGGCGCGCTCCTGATGATCGCGCCCCGCCCGGTCACCGTGATCACCGCGGCCGGCAGCGTGCTGTCGCACTTCCGTGACGGCATCCGCTACGTGCGCAAACGGGCGGTGCTCGTCGTGGCGATCCTGGGCGCGCTCTTCTCGTCGCTGCTCGGAGTCTCCATGATCCAACTGGCGGAACCGTTCACCCGGCAGGTGCTGCACGAGGGTGCGGGGAAGTACGGCCTGCTCGTGGCCGCGTACGGCGCCGGCGCGATCACCGGCTCGGTCATCACCGTGGCGCGCGGTGACGCGGTCCGCCGCTCGACGCTCACGCTGCTGGGCTTCGCGGTGTTCGTCGCCGCCGAGATCACCTTCGGGCTGGCGCCGGAGTACGCGATCGCCCTCGTCGGGCTCTTCGGCATCGGACTGGCCCAGGTCTTCGCCATGGTCTCGTGCCAGACCGCGGTGCAGGTGAACGTCGACGAGCACTATCGCGGCCGGGTGCTGTCGATCTACGTGATGAGCTTCTTCGCCGGGACGCCCATCGGCGCGCTGGTCGGCGGGATCGTGGCCCAGTGGATCGGGCTGCGCGCCACGGTCGTCGCTGCTGCGGTGCTCCTCGCCGGTTGCATCGGGCTGGTGCTGCTCCGCTACCCGGGCTTGCGGGTGCTCGACGAGAGCCGCGTCGGCTTCGACGCCACGGCCGAGGCCGAAGGTCCGCCGGACGTCCGCGGCGCCGACCTCGACACCGCCGCCCACCTCATCGTGGAATCGCTCGACGAGGCACGACTCGATCGCTAACCGCTCTGGGAGAACTTGACCATCGCGTTGTAGACCCCGATGACCTTGCCCGCGTAGTTGGGGTCGGTGGCCCAATTGCCGTGACCCATGTCCCGCCAGGTGGGCGCCCACCCCTTGGCGAAGTACCGGTCGAACGCGTCGGCGGCGTTCGGGCCCCACCAGTACGGCGACGGCGGGTTGTGCAGGTTGGCCGACCGCGAGTTGGGGTCGGCGTAGTTGAGCAGGAGCTGGATCTGGGCGCGGATCCCGTCACGCGGAGTCGGGAACACGGTGCCCCGGGTGCAGGTGTCGCACCACCCGAGCCCTGAGTAGTTGTGGTCGGGCGCGGCCGAGAATCCGCCGGTCTCGACGATCGCTTGGGCGAAGGCGAAGTCGCCCCGCACCCCTTCGGCGGCGCCTTCCTCCAGGAACATCGGCGCCAGCTCGGCCACGCTGGTGTCGGCGAGGCGCGGGTGGTAGCCCTGGGCGTCGAACCACGCGAGCATCTGGTCGGCGGTGAGCGTGTTCGGCCCGATGATCGGGTCGTTGGCCGCGTGCAGCGCGCCGATCGCCCGCGCTCGCGCCAGCGCGGCGTTGGCCGCCGCCACCCGCTGGTCGACGGCCGCCTGCTGCTGCTGCAGGTCGGCGAGGAGCCCCTCGAGCGAGGTCTGCTGGTGTTGGAGGTCGCCTTGCTCCGCGCGCAGCGTGTCCTGGGCCTGCCCGAGCTGCGCGCGCGCCGCCTCCAACTTCTTGGCGTTGTCGTGGTCGATGCGCGCCGCGGCGTCGCCGAGCTGCTTGCGCCGGGCGCCGTCGAGCGCGCTGCCGGAGAAGATGTCGACCGCGCCGGCGCCGTCGCCCCCGGACGCGTACAGCGCGACGGCGCGCTTGCGCAGGTGGTCGAGGAGCGTGTCGCGGATCTGCGCGAGCGCGGCGCGCTGCTGGTCGAGCTCGGCGATGCGCTGCTGGTGCTGGACGATGTCCGCCTCCACCTGCGCCTTCTGCTCGGTGGTGGCCTCGAGCTTCGCCTCGGCTTCGTGCGCGGCCTGCTGCGCGGCCTCGAGGTCGGCGCGCGCCTTCACCACCGCCGGGTCGGACTCGACGAGGTCCTGCTGCGCGCTCGCCACCGGTGCCGGCGTCGCCGCCCAGACCGCGCCCACCGCGGCGCCCACGACGAGCGCGAGCGCGAGCCCGAGCCCGATTCGTCGCCCCCGGTGGCCCCGCATCATCCGGATCAGCTTACGGAGCCACCCACCCCCGCTGTCCACACGAGCCCCACCGCCACCAGGAGCCGCAGCTTCGGGGCTCAGCGGGCGTCCGCGGGCGGTGGTGCGTCGGGCGTGGTGCCGGGCGGCGGATCGGGTGCCGGGGAGGGCGCTGCCGGCTCGCCGGCGGCTCGCGTGGCCCGGCGGATGCGGCCGACGGCGCGCCCGAGTCGCCGGGGGCCGTCGTCGCGGGCCTTGCCCACCGCGGTCCCCAGCTTGCGGGCGACCGGCGGCGAGGACGGAGCAGGCGAGGGCGGCGCAGACGAGGACGGCGCGGCGGCGGCGACCGGGGGTGGGGCCGGCCGGGGGCGGGCGGAGCGGCGGGCACGGACCGTCCAATTGGTGCGGAGCGCCAGCCACACCATGCCGAGGGCGGCCACCTCGAGGACCACGATGGCGAGGACCGCGTCGACGGAGAGCACCAACGGGCTGACCGCCAGCGCCGCGGCGGCGACGAAGTCGAGCACCCGGTGGAGGCGGCGGCCGATCCGGGGCCAGACCCCGAGGGCGCCGTCGCTCATCAGCGCCAGGAGCAGCAGGAGACCGCCCATCCCGACGAGGACCGCGGTGTGCTCCCCGGTGCGCGCCCCTTCCACGAGCAGCAGCAGACCGAGGAGCATCTCGGCGAGCTGGTGCGCCCAGAACGGGACCAACCCCGCAGGGGACCGATCGCGCTCGCCCGCCATGCGCGGCAGCCTAAGCCGCGGCCCGCACCGGTCCCGGTAGCCTCGCCGCGATGGACCCGGCCTGGGCGCGCCACCTCCCGCCCGGGGTCGACCCGGCGTCCGTCGACCTCCTCGCCCGCCGCAGCCTGCCCGCGGCGTGGGGCAGCCGCTTCGTGGCGGAGCCCGAGCGTCCGGTCCTGCACGACGGGGACCGCTGGCACACCGCGGGTGACCTCGACCGCCGGTCACGGGCGGCCGCGAGCCGCTTCGCGCGCGCCGGCCTGGGCCCGGGGGACCGGGTCGTGATGAGCGCGGCGACGTCGTACGACCTCGTGGTCGCGCACGTCGCCGCCCTGCGGCTGGGGCTGGTGGTCGTGCCGGTCAACGGCGCGTACCGGGCCCGTGAGATCGGCGCCATCGTCGCCGACTGCGAGCCGGCCGCCGCGGTCGTCGACTCGGAGGCGCGGGGTGCGACCGTGCAGGAGCTCGCGTCCGGCCCCGTGCTCGTCGTCGATCCGGCGGTGTCCACCCTGGCCGACGGGCCGGAGCCCGACCTCGACGCGTGCGGACCCGACGACCTGGCGCTCCTCTGCTACACGTCCGGCACCACCGGCTCGCCGAAGGGCGCCATGCTGACCCACGGCAACACGCTGGCGAGCTGTGAGGCGCTGCGGCTCGCCTGGCGCTGGGACGAGCACGACCGCCTGGTGCTCGCGCTGCCGCTGTTCCACGTCCACGGGCTCGGCGTCGGCCTCCACGGCACCTTGCTCTGCGGCGGCTCCGCGGTGCTGCTCCCGCGGTTCGACGCCGACGCGATGTTCGACGCCGCGCGCGCCCACGACGCGACCCTCTTCTTCGGCGTGCCCACCATGTACGCCCGCCTAGCCGCGTCGCCGCGAGCGGCGGAGCTCGCCGGGCTCCGACTCTGCGTCTCCGGCTCGGCGCCGCTGCCCGCGTCGCTGCACGAGGAGCTGGCGGTGCGGGCGGGCGTGCGCGTGCTCGAGCGCTACGGCATGACGGAGACGATCATGAACGTCTCCGATCCGTACGACGGCGAGCGGCGCCACGGGACCGTCGGCTTCCCGTTGCCCGGTGTGGACCTGCGCCTCGACCGCAGCGAGGACGGCGACGACGCGGGCGAGATCCTGCTGCGCGGACCCAACGTGTTCCCCGGCTACTGGCGCCGGGAGGACGCGACGCACGCCGCGTTCACCGACGGCTGGTTCCGCAGCGGCGACATCGGCGAGCTCGACGCCGACGGGTACCTCAGCATCGTCGGGCGGGCCAAGGAGCTCATCATCTCCGGCGGCTTCAACGTGTACCCGCGCGACGTCGAGGACGTGCTGCTCGCGCACCCCGCGGTCGCCGAAGTCGCGGTGGTGGGGGAGTCGTCCGACGAGTGGGGTGAGCTGGTAGTAGCAGTGGTCGTCCCGGCGGGCGAGCCGCCGTCGGAGGCGGAACTGCTCGCGCACGCGGCGCGTGACCTGGCGCCGTACAAGCGGCCGCGGCGCGTCCGCTTCGTCGACGCGCTGCCCCGCAACGCGTTGGGGAAGGTGCTCCGCCACGAGCTCTGACGAGACGCCGCGGCGTCCGAGAGGGATCAGGCAACTCGCGGTGCGCTCTCACCCCGCTCTCAGGCCCGTCGGTCAGGATGCAGGACATGGACGCCCGCCCGACCCCCGGCTCCCGGCCGGCCCACTTGACGATCCCCCCGTCGAGAGTGGACCGCAGTCCATCAGCCGGGCCGGGGGGCCCGGCGTCCAACGGCGGAGCCGCCTTCGGGCTCCGGCGGGGTGCGCGGTGATCCCGACGCACGATCAACCCGCACCCTGAGCCACCCCTGGCCCGGTCCTGTCGTTCCCAGAGCCGCGACAGGATCGGGCCGAGGTGCCGCCGTCGGGGATCAGCCGCGGCCCTCGCGCCGAGCGATCCACGCCACGAACTCGTCGACATCGCCCGACCCGACCTCGGCGATGAACGTCTCGGCCCAGGCGTCGATCTGCTCGTCGTCGAAGCCGTCGGCGTGGAGACGCCGGCGGGCGTCGTTGCCGAGCAGGCGCGCACCCTCGATGTTGGGCAGGTCGGGGATCTTCTCCTGCACCCCGGCGTCGGCCGGGTCCTCGGGCAACGGTTCCTCGGGCATCACGGCTCCTGTCTCGGGGTGGCGGATCGGATCGTCACTCGACCCCGGCCTCGCGGGGGTCGTCGAGGCGGTCGGCGGGCCACTGGCCCGAGTCGACCGGGTCGTGGGTCCAGTCCGGTTGCTTGGTGCGCTGCAACTCCTGCAGCACGCCACGACCGTCGACGATCCCGGCGAGCTCGGCGACGAACACCGGCTCGGTGCCGTTGCCGTCGTCACCCACGTGGGCGCTGACCGCGGCCGGGAAGTTCTGCAGCACGCTCCCGATCACGACCTGTTGCTGGGTCGCCAGGTTGCACCGGGCGCCCTCGGCGACGATGTCGAGGCGGCGGCCGATCTCGTCGACGTCGCGCTCGGTGGCGTCCGACGCCGCCAGCTTGGCCAGGAGGTCGGCGAGCACCAGCCCGTCGTCCTTGCAGTGGCGGCACTGCCCGCACGACTCGACCGCGAGGAAGCGGGCCACCCCGGCGGCGACCGCGACCAGGTCGGCGGTGTCGTCGAAGACGATGAACCCGGCCGCGCCGAGCCCGCCGCCCGCGGCGCGCAGGTCGTCGTAGGTCATCGGGGTGTCGAGCGCGGCCGCCGGCAGCAGCGGGTTCGCCACCCCCGACATGACCGCGACGATCTCGTGACCGGGCCGCGCCCCACCACCGATGCGTTCGATGACCTCGCGCAAGGGCGTCCCGAGCTCGACCTCGGCGACGCCGGCGCGCACGGTGTCGCCGGTCACCGTGCAGACGACCGTGCCCGGCGACGCCTCGGTGCCGAGCTCACGGAACCAGTCGGCGCCGAAGCGCACGATGCCGGGCAGGTTGGCGAACGACTCGACGTTGCCGGCCAGGGTCGGCGGCGCGATCGATTCCGCGCTCGGGCCCGCCATCTCGACGTGGGCAGCGGAACGGGTGCCGGTGTTCGTGTCGTCGGCATGCTCGAACATCTCGTCGACGCCCTCGCGGTACGGCGGCGCGATGCGCGGGAACGGCGGACGGCCGTCGATGACCTCGAGCAGCCCGGTCTCCTCCCCGAAGAGATACTCCTCCGGACCGGTGACCAGCGAGACCGGCACCGTCGCCGTCCAACCCTCGGCGTCGATCTCGGCAATGGCGGCCTCGAGGCGGCGGACCACCCCGGTGAACGCCGCCTTGGTGGCGATGATCACCGAGTCGGCGCCGACCGCGTGGGCGGCGATGAGCGCGCCTTCGAGCACCCGGTACGGGTCGCGAAGGAGGATCTCACGGTCCTTGAGGCAGCCCGGTTCGCCCTCGGCCGCGTTGACCACGACCGTGGGCCGCATCACCGGCGACGTGTTCGCGATGACCGTCTGCCACTTCCGGCCCACGGGGAAGCCGGCGCCCCCACGACCGCGCAGTCCGGAGGCGGCGACCAGGTCGACGATGGTGCCGCCGTCGACGGCCCGGGCATCGGTCAGGCCCTCACCGGCACCGGCGGCTTTCGCGCTCGCGAGGTCGGGGACGGCGGTCGCGGCGAGCGCCCGCGCGGGGTCAGCATGTTCCATGGGCGCCTGCTTACCCGATTTTTCGGCGCGGATGTAACACCAGCGGGCCCGGAGCCTCGCGTTCAGGTGCCGAGCGTGGGCCGGGCCAGGAAGTGGAGGACCTGATCGAGCACGACCGGGTTGGACTTCACCGCCGAGTGGCCCAGGCACGCGGTCTCCACGTTGTGCGCGCCGGGGAGCTCGGCGTTGACCCGCGGCACGATGGCGTCGTCGCATGGTGACCACCACGCGCCGTACCGCGTGGTGGCGGTGGGGCGGAACGAGTCGTTCAGGCGGTGCAGCGTGGACGACGTCGGGACCATGTCCCGGCACGGTGCGAGCGGGTAGCAGCCGTACGCCCACACCGTGCCCTCGTTCACGCCCGCGAGCGACACCCACGCGTCGACGTGCGCGGCGCCGCCGAGGCGCTCGAGGTAGTAGCGCGACGAGATCGCACCCATCGAGTGGCTGACGACGTCGATCCTCGACGCGCCGGTGCGGGCCCGCAGCGCCGCCGCCTCGCGGGCGATGCGTCGCGCGGTCTCGACGTTGGAGGCGTCGTTGTCGTAGTTGATGGCGTCGATCTCCGCCGGCCGGTAGCCGTGGTCGCGCAGGACGCGGGTCATCGCGCCCCAGTCCGAGGCCGCGCCCTGGAAGCCGTGCACGAGGAGCACCGGATCGGGCCGCGACGGCGTGTGGCGCGTGCTTGCCGCGGCCGGCAGGGCGCCAGCGGCGAGGAGCACGACCGCGACCACCGCGATCACCAGGAGCGGCGGGGTCGTGCGGCGCCGGGACACGGGGGGCAGGGTAGGAGCGCCGGCGCGCGAGTGGTCGTCGCCCGGTCGCCGGGCGCGGCCGTGCGGTTATGGTCGCCCGGTGCTCGTCCTCGTGCGTCACGGCCAGACCGAGGCCAACGCGCGCGGCCTGCTGCTCGGCCGGGCCGACCCGCCGCTCTCCGAGCTCGGTCAGCGCCAGGCGGCGGCGCTCGCGCCGCGCGTTCCCGACGACGCGCGCGTGATCGCCAGCCCGCTGGCCCGGACGATGGAGACCGCCCGTGCGTTCGGGCGCCCGGTCGAGGCCGACGAACGCTGGATCGAGCTCGACTACGGTAGCTTCGACGGCCGGTCGGTGGCGGAGGTACCCGCCGACGTCTGGAAGGCGTGGCGGGCCGATCCGCACTACGTGCCCGGCGGCGGTGAGTCGCTCGCCAGCCTCGGCCTCCGGGTGCGCGAGGCGTGCGAGGAGCTGCTCGACGAAGCGCGCTCGCGCGACGTGATCGTCGTGAGCCACGTGTCCCCGATCAAGGCGGCGCTGGCGTGGGCGCTGTCGGTCGGCGACGAGGTCACCTGGCACCTGTTCGTGCGGGTGGCGTCGATCGCGCGCGTCGCCATCGGCCCATGGGGCCCGACCCTCCACGCGTTCAACGAGGTGGTCGACGTCAGCTGAACGCGGGAACCACCTCCGCCGCGAGCAGCCGCAGGTGGTCGAGATCGTGCAGGTCGAGCACCTGGAAGTAGACGGTCTCGGCCCCTGCGTCGCGGTACACGCCGATCCGGTCGATCACCTCGCTGGGCGTTCCCGCGAAGTGGGCGGCCCGGGCGGTGGCCACATCGCGCCCGATGGCCGCGGCGCGCCGGGCGACCTCGGCCTCGTCGGTGCCGCAGATGACGGTGTTGGCGATGCTGGCGGGCAGCGTCGCCGGGTCGCGCCCGATCGCCGCGCAGGCGGCGCGGACGCGTTCGACGAGCTCGGGGAACTGCCCCGGCGGAGCGAAGGCGACGTTGAACTCGTTCGCGTAGCGGGCGGCCAGGTTCGGCGTGCGCGTCGTGCCGAACCCGCCCATCACCACCGGCGGGCCCGGTCGTTGCACCGGCTTGGGCAGCGCGGGGGAGTCGTCGAGCGAGTAGTGGGCGCCGGCGAAGGAGAACCGCTCGCCCTCGGGTGTGGCCCAGAGCCCGGTGATGATCGCGAGCTGCTCCTCGAGCCGGTCGAAGCGCTCCTTGGTGGACGGGAACGGGATGCCGTAGGCCGCGTGCTCCCGGTCGTTCCATCCCGCACCGAGCCCGAGCTCGACCCGGCCCCCGCTCATGGCGTCGACCTGGGCCACCGCGATCGCCAGCGGACCGGGCAGGCGGAACGTCACCGGTGACACGAGCGTCCCGAGCCGCAGCCGGGTGGTGTCACGGGCCAGCGCCGCGAGCGTGGTCCACGCGTCGGTGGGGCCGGGTCGGCCGTCGCCGGCGAAGAAGCTGATGTAGTGGTCGGAGCGGAAGTAGGCGTCGAAGCCGAGCTCCTCCGCCAGACGGGCGACCGCGAGCTGGTCGTCGTAGGTCGCCCCTTCCTGGGGCTCGGTGAAGATCCGGAAGCGCATGGCCCCGAGTCTCGCCCATCCGCCCGCGGTCACGCACAACTACGCTCGCGCGTCGATGCCTGAGGCCTCGAGACCTGCAGCCCGCGCGTGGGAGCGCGCCGTCGACTTCAGCAACCGGGTTGGTGACCGCGCGCTGAAGCTCGTGAACCGCGCCATCGCCCGTCAGTCGAAGCTGCCGGTGCAACCGTTCTACCGGCCGTCCGACTTCGCGTGGGTCGCGCCGCTCGAGGCGAACTGGAAGGC
>DATBBL010000185.1:0-5073 GCA_036271015.1 Acidimicrobiia bacterium | reverse complement strand
TCCACCGCCACCGACCACGCGCGGGTGACCTCGGCGGCGCGGCGGAACGCCCGGGGCGCAGGGACGCCCGCCGCGTGCAGCGCCATGCCCAGGGTCAACGGACCCGTCACCTGCGCCTTCACCCGGACCGGCGGCTTCTCGCGGGCCGCAGCCACCTCGAGGAACGTGAGGAGCCCGTCGTGCCCACCGTCCGCGAAGTCGCAGTGGGGCGCCGCGTCCGAGTCGTGCGCCACGGTGAAGCTGCCGTCGGCTGCCACACTCACCTCGGGCAGCGCTCCGAGCCACTGGGCGAGCATGCCCTCCCTGGGATCGCGCGCAGGCAGTTGCGGCGCGGCCGGCAGCTCCGGCAGGCGGCGCAGCACCACCTCCGCAGCCGCGACGGGATCGTCGTGCGGCAGGCTGCCGACACCGGTCGCGACTCCGGGGACGAGCACCGGCGCTCGGAGAGTCGGCGACATGAGGCCGTACTCTACGAGCGTCGATGCCGCGCGCTCCAAGCGGGCGCGCGCAGGTGAACGGAGTCAACCTGCCTCGTCCTCTCTCCTTGTGGCTGCTACGCGTCGCGTGGGTGACGTTGCCGCTGACCGCGGGTACAGCCGCGGCCGCCGCCACGGAATCGTGGGCCGACGGGCCACGCGTCGCCGCCGCGACGCTGTTGTGGCTCGCGTGGGCGGTCGGACTCCTCGCGACGCTCGCCCCGCGTCCGCAGACGCTCACCGCGCTCCGCGTGATCGCGCCGGCGTTGGTCATCGTCGCGATCCTCGCCGCGATCGACGGATCACCGTCGACCCTCGCGACGGTCGGAGCGTTGGCAGGGACGATCGTGTGCTCGGCGCTCGCTTCCGGCCATGACATCGCGTCCGCGGCGGCGAACGCGCTCGCGTACGGCGACGAGCAACGCTTCCCGCTGCGCATTCCACCGGCGTTGTTCCTGGGCCCGTTGCCCGGGGCGCGTCTCCTCGTGGCGGCCGGGATCGTGGCCCCGGTGCTGCTGCTGGCCGACGGCGAGATCATCCTCGGTGTCATCACGCTCCTGATCGGTGCCGCGCTCGTCGCCGTGCTCAGCCGGTCACTCGATTCGCTGTCGCGCCGCTGGGCCGTGCTGGTCCCGGCCGGGTTCGTCGTCGTCGACACGTTGACCCTCGCGGACCCCGTCCTCTTCCTGCGCGAGCACGTGCGCGAGGTCGCGCCCCAACCCGCGGCCGCGGCACCGCCGGGGGTCCTCGATCTCCGCCTCGGCGCCGGTGCGGGCTCCCTGTCGGCCCGGTTCGACGCGCCCATCGACCTGGTCCGGGCGGCCCGCGGGCGGCGCGGCGGCGAGACGGTCGAGACCGAGGCGATCCTGTTCGCGGTGGCCCGCCGGGACGAGATGCTGCGGCTGGCCGCGGCGCGGCGCCTACCGGTTCGCGTGCCGGTCAGGTAGCGATCCCACCACCCACGAGCACGTCGCCGCGGTAGAGCGCGACGACCTGGCCGGGCGCGACGCGCGGCTGCGGGCGCGCGAACCGAACCGTGCTCCCGTCGAGGGTCGCGGCGACCGGTTCGCCGTGCGCGCGCGTCTGGACCACCACCGCGCCGGACGGCACCCCGTCGGTGAAGAGCAGATCGCGCACCATGACCGCGTCACGCAGCAGGTCGCGCTTGGCGCCGATGGTCACGGTCGCGGTGCGCGCGTCGACGTCGACGACGTAGCGGCGCTCACCGGTCGCGACGCCGAGACCGCGACGCTGCCCGACGGTGAAGGTGGTGATGTTGCCGTGCCGGCCGACCGTGGCGCCGTCGGTGTCGAGGATCGCACCGGCGCGCGCCGGCACCCGTGCGGTGAGGAACGACTCCCGACCACCGCGGGCGATGAAGCAGACCTCCATGCTCTCGGGCTTCGCCGCAGTCCGTAGGCCGAGGTGTGTCGCGTGCGCGCGTACGTCGGCCTTGGTGAGCTCGCCGACCGGGAACAGGATGCGTGCGAGCTCCCGCTGCCCGAGCATGTAGAGCACGTACGACTGATCCTTCGCCGCATCGGCCCCGCGCCGCAGCTCGAAGGTCCCACGGTCGCTGCGCGTCACGCGCGCGTGGTGGCCGGTCGCGACGTGGGTGAAGCCGAGTGCGTCGGCACGCTCGAGGAGTCGCCCGAACTTGATCGAGCGGTTGCACTCCACACATGGATTGGGCGTGCGGCCCGCCCGGTGCTCGTCGACGTAGCGCCCGACGACTGCGTCGTCGAACTCGTCGGTGAAGTTGAACACGTAGTGGGGGATGCCGAGCTGCGCGGCGACGCGCCGGGCGTCCTCCACGTCGGCCACGCTGCAACACCCGGAGTCGGACTCGCCGCCCCACAGCTTGAGGGTCACACCAGTGACGTCGTACCCCTGCTCGACCAGGCGCGCGGCCGCGACCGAGGAGTCGACCCCGCCGCTCATCGCGACGAGGACCCGGGAATCAGGCTCGCTCACGCTCACGCTCACGCCGCCTCCCCGGCGCGACGCAGTTGCGCGACGGCTCGCGGGATCACGTCGAGGGCGACGTCGATATCGGCGTCGGTCGACGCGAACCCGAGGCTCAGCCGGACCGACGACCGCGCGTCATCGCGGGACACCCCCATCGCCGCGAGCACGTGCGACGGGTCGGTGGCGCCGGACGAGCACGAGGAGCCCGCGGCCGCGCACACGCCGGCCTGGTCGAGCGCGACCAGCAGGGTCTCGGCCTCGACCCCCGGGAACCCGAGGTGCGCGTTGCCAGCCACCTTGGCGCGCCGGTCGCCGTTCTCGAAGACGCCGGGAACCGCGGTACCCAGGCCGCCGATCAGGCGGTCGCGCAACGCGCCGATGCGGACGACGTCGGCGGCACGCGCATCGCACGTCGCCCGGAGCGCCGCCGCCATCGCGACCGCCCCGGCCACGTTCGACGTGCCGGACCGGAGGCCGGCCTCCTGACCGCCGCCCTCGATCAACGGCTCGACCGCCGTCCCATTGCGGACGACGAGCGCACCCGTGCCCTTGGGACCGCCGAACTTGTGCGCCGAGATCGCGACGAGGTCGACGCCGGCCGCGGCGCGGGCGACGTCGATCCACGGCACCGCCTGCACCGCGTCGGTGTGCACGACGGCGCTCGGCGCCCGATCGCGGACGCCGGCCACGATCCGGTCGAGCGGCTGGATCGTGCCGACCTCGTTGTTCACGAGCATCACCGACACGACCGCGGTGCGCTCGTCGACCGCGGCGAGCACGCGGTCGACGTCGATGACCCCGGACTGCGGCACGGAGAGCGCCTCGATCCGGAAGCCCTCGGCGGCGAGCCGGTCACAGGACGCCAGCACGCCCTTGTGCTCGAACGCGGTCGTGACCACGCCGTCGGCGCCCCGGGTGGCGCGGGCCCGGCGGGCGGCGCCCTTCACCGCCAGGTTGTCGGCTTCGGTGCCGCCGGCGGTGAACACGACCTCACCCGGCCGGGCGCCGAGCAGCTCGGCGACCTCCTCCCGGGCCTCCTCGAGCGCCGTCTTGGCTGCCCGTGCCGCCGCGTGGGCACCGCTCGGATTGCCGAAGGTGCCCTGCAGGAACGGCGCCATCGCCGCCACCGCCTCGGGCCGCATGGGCGTGGTGGCGGCGTGGTCCAGGTAGGTGAGCGCCGAATTCACGCCCCGAAGTCTACGGAGCCGCGAGCGACGGCCGGCCCGGGTATCCCGGGCCGCAGCGAGCGCGACCCGGGAACAAGAGCCGCGAGCGACGGCCGGCCCGGGTATCCCGGACCGCAGCGAGCGCGACCCGGGAAGACGAGCTCCCGTCCCGGGCGCCGGAATAAGTGTCACACCCCCGGGCGATACTCCTCGTGTGAGCACGCAACTGCGTCTGGTCGATCCGCCCGAGCCCGAGGCCACCACGTCGAGGCGTCGCGCCACGACGGCTCGCACCGCCCCGCCGCGGACCGCACGCCCCACCCCCGCTCGGGGTGGCGGCCGACGCGCCGTCAACTGGGGCGACTGGCGCCTCGACGCACGCACCCGCTCCGTGGGCCGGGCGGGCGTCGCCCGGGCTCGCCGGGCGCTCGAGGACGCGGTCGCCGCCGAGGAGCTGTCGCAGGCCAGCTGACCCGCCGGCACCGCGCTGCGCTCCTCCAACTTCGCCCGTCCCAACGACGGGTCGTACCCTTTCGCGCATGGGTGACAGCGAACGTCCGACACGGTCCGACTGGGAGGCGCTGGCCGCCAAGGAGGTCAAGGGCGACCTCGACGCGCTGACGTGGACCACGCCCGAGGGCATCGACGTCCACCCGCTCTACACCGCGGAGGACCTGGAGGGGCTCGAGAGCGTCGGGACGCTGCCGGGCTTCGAGCCGTTCGTCCGCGGCGTCCGGGCCACGATGTACACCAACCGGCCCTGGACCATCCGCCAGTACGCCGGGTTCTCGACCGCCGAGGAGTCGAACGCCTTCTACCGGGCCAACCTGGCCGCGGGGCAGATGGGGCTCTCGGTCGCGTTCGACCTCGCCACCCACCGCGGCTACGACAGCGACCACCCCCGGGTGATCGGCGACGTGGGCAAGGCGGGGGTCGCGATCGACTCCGTCGAGGACATGAAGGTCCTCTTCGACGGCATCCCTCTCGACAAGATGACCGTCTCCATGACGATGAACGGCGCGGTGCTGCCGATCCTCGCCGGCTACGTGGTGGCCGCCGAGGAGCAGGGCGTCGACGAATCGCAGCTGGCCGGGACCATCCAGAACGACATCCTCAAGGAGTTCATGGTCCGCAACACCTACATCTATCCGCCGACGCCCAGCATGCGGATCGTCGCCGACATCATCGAGTACACCGCGCGACGGATGCCGAAGTTCAACTCCATCTCGATCTCCGGGTACCACATGCAGGAGGCGGGCGCGACCGCGGTGCAGGAGCTCGCGTTCACCATCGCCGACGGCCTCGAGTACGTGCGCGCCGCGCGCCTGTTGTGGTCGCGGTCGATGAGGAACCTCGGCGCGAAGAAGGCGTCGTCGCTCATGCTGCGCACGCACTGTCAGACGTCGGGTGTCTCGCTCACCGAGCACGATCCCTACAACAACATCGTGCGCACCACGATCGAG
>DATBBL010000184.1:0-60257 GCA_036271015.1 Acidimicrobiia bacterium | reverse complement strand
GCAGCATCGCGGAGCTGCCGGTGAAGCCGGTGAGGTAGCGCACGTTGGGGAGGTGGGTGACGAGCAGGGCGTCGACGCCGGCCTCGTCGAACCGGTCGCGCACGCGTGCGACACGGCCGGCCACGTCCATCGCGGGCAGTTGGTCGAGAGCGACGACGGTCATGTGGCCTCCACTTTGGCGACCGCGCCCTCCACCGCGAGGCGGTACCCGGCGGCACCGAACCCCGCCATGGTGGCGGTCATGTACGGCGAGATCACCGAGTCGTGACGCCAGTGCTCCCGCGCCTCGGGATTGGAGATGTGCAGCTCGACCTTGACCCCGTCGAAGGTGGCGAGGGCGTCGGCGAGCGCAAACGAATAGTGGGTGAAGGCGCCGGCGTTGATGACGATCGCCGCACACCTGGCGCGCGCACGGTGGATGGCGTCGACGAGGTCGCCCTCGTGGTTCGACTGCACGTGCTCGAGCTCGTAGCCGTGGTCGGCGGCGGTCTTGGTGGCCAGCTCGACCAGGTCGGCGAGCGTGGTCGTGCCGTAGATCTCGGGTTCGCGGTCGCCGAGCAGGTTCAGGTTCGGTCCCGAGAGCAGGAGGATGGTCGGCGTGGGCACGTGCCTCAGCCTCCCACACCGGTCGACACCCCGACCGCTCGGAAGGCGACGTCGATCGCGCGCGCATCCGGGTCGTGGACGGTCTCCAGGCCCATCGGGCCCGGCAGCACGAAGGTGAGGCCGCCCACCGCCTTCTTGTCGCGGCGCATCGAGGCCAGCAACGCCTCGGGGTCGGCCGGGCCCGGCACCGCGGTGGGGAGGTCGAGCGCGGCGACGACGTTGCGGTGGTGCGCGACGGCCTCGCCGTCGATGCGCTCGAGCGCGCCCGCCAACGCACCCGCGAACACGAGACCCACCGCCACCGCCTCACCGTGCAGGAGCTCGTAGCCGCCGACCGACTCCAGCGCGTGCCCCAGGGTGTGGCCGAGGTTCAACGTCGCGCGGAGGCCGGTGCGCTCGAGCGGATCGGCCGCGACGACGTGGGCCTTCATCGCCGCGCACGCGGCCACGAGCTCGGTGAGCACGTCGACGTCGCGCGCGACGACCGCCGCCGCACGCTCGTGGACGAGGGTGGCGACGCGCTCACCACCGGGCATCAACGCGTACTTCGCGATCTCACCCAGCCCGGCGCGGTACTCACGCGGCGGCAGCGTGGCGAGCGTGCTCACGTCGGCGTAGACCGCGAGCGGCTGATGGAAGGCGCCGACCAGGTTCTTGCCCTCGGGGAGGTTGACCGCGGTCTTGCCGCCGATGGCGGCGTCGACCTGCGCGAGCAGCGTCGTCGGTGCCTGCACCACGCTGACGCCGCGGTGGTACACCGACGCGGCGAAGCCCGCGGTGTCGCCCACCACTCCCCCGCCCAGGGCGATGACGGCGTCGTCGCGCAGGAGACCCCAGGCGGCGAGGCGCGAGCACAGGTCGTCGACGGTGGCGAGCGACTTGGCGCCCTCGCCCTCCCCCATCAGGAACAGATCGGTGGTCGCCCCCGCTCGCTGGAGGGCGGCGGTCAGCGCCGGCGCGTGGAAGTCGGCGACACCGGGCTGGCTCACGACCGCGACCCGGCGGCGCCCGGCGAGCAGCGTGCCCGCGTCCGCGAGTGCACCGTCGCCGACGACGACGTCGTAGGGGGTGTCCGGGAGCGCGACCGTCACCCGTTCCACGACGCGTACTCCTCGACCACGGCGGCCGCGACCTCGTCGACGCTGCGATCCTCGGTGTCGACCTGCACCTCGGCGGCGGCCTCGTAGGCGGGCTCCCGTTGCGCGCTCAGGCGCTCCAGGGTGGCCAGCGGGGGCGCCGCCCCCGCGAGCAGGGGACGGTCGACGCCGGTCTCGACGCGGGTGCCGAGGACTGCGGGCGACGCCCGCAACCACACGACGAGGCCGCACGCGCGCAGCCGGCGGCGGTTCTCGGGGTCGAGCACCGCGCCGCCACCGCACGCGATCACGAGCGGTTCGGGCGACGCGCACGCGTCGGCGACCGCGTCGCGCTCGAGCACGCGGAACTGCTGCTCGCCATGGTGCCGGAAAATGTCGGCGACACCCATCCGCGTGTTGGCCTCGACCAGCTGGTCGGTGTCGAGGAACGGCCGGTGCAGGAGCTCGGCGCAGCGCTCACCCACCGTCGTCTTGCCCGCGCCCATCAACCCGATCAGCACGAGGTGCCGTGCAGCCATGACGCGTTACCGCAGCGACGCGACGTACGCGGCGTGGTTGCGCACGAGCTCCTCGAGGGAGTCGCCGCCGAACTTGCGGGTGGCCTCCTGCGCGAGGACGAGCGCGGTCATCGTCTCGGCGACGACGCCCGACGCGGGCACCGCGGTGACGTCGGTGCGCTCCTTGAACGAGACCGTCTCCTCCTTGGTGGTGGTGTCGACGGTCTTCAGCACCGGGCGATTGAGCGTGGCCAACGGCTTCATCGCGACCCGCGCCACGAGGAGCCCGCCGGTGGTCATGCCGCCCTCGGTCCCGCCGGCGCGCGTCGAGCCGCGGGTGTACTCGCCGGCGTCGTCGTCCCAGAGGATCTCGTCGTGGGCGTCGCTGCCGCGGACGCCGGCGACCTCGAAGCCGTCGCCGATCTCGACGCCCTTCATCGCCTGGATGCTCATCAGTGCCTGCGCCAGCAGACCGTCGACCTTGCGGTCCCAGTGCACGTGCGAGCCCAGCCCGGGCGGCACGCCGTAGCCGAGGACCTCGACCACGCCCCCGAGCGAGTCGCCGACCTTGGCTGCCGCCTCGACCTCGCGGATCATGTCCGCCTCGGCCTCGGGGTCGAAGCAGCGCACCGGGGAGTCGTCGACGGTGGCGAGGTCGGCCGGGGTCGGCCGGAGCCCCCGCATGGCGCGCACCGCGCCCATCTGGATCACGTGGCTCACGATCTCGGTGCCGAGCCGGGCGAGGAGGAGCTTGGCCAGCGTCCCCGCGGCCACCCGGGCCGCGGTCTCGCGGGCGCTGGCCCGCTCGAGCACGTTGCGGGCGTCGTCGAAGCCGTACTTCTGCATCCCCACCAGGTCGGCGTGGCCGGGCCGGGGCTGGTGCAGGGGCTTCTCGGTGGCTCCCGGGGCGGGCGACATCTCCTCCTGCCACTTCGGCCACTCGGTGTTGTGGATGACGATGGCGACCGGGGAGCCGAGGGTGAGGCCGTGGCGGACGCCGCCGAGGAGTTCGACGTCGTCGCGCTCGAAGCGCATGCGGGGACCGCGCCCGAAGCCGAGCCGGCGGCGGGCGAGCTCGTCACCGATCTGGTCGACGGTGACCGGGAGGCCCGCGGGGAGCCCCTCGACGACCACCGTCAGCGCGGGGCCGTGGGACTCACCGGCGGTCAGGTAACGCAACACGCGACAACCTCCGAAGGGGAGGGTCCAGGATACCGGCGGCCCGTCGGCCCCTTCGCTCATTCGGCCGGCGCACCGGCGCCGGGTCAGTGGCCGCGGTACCAGTCGAGGATCGGCATCCCCACCAGCAGCGCGGTGATCGCACCGGCGGCGAGGAACGGACCGAACGGTACCGCCTGGTCCCTGTCCCGCAACTTGGTGACGATGAGGAAGAGACCGATCACCGCGCCGTAGAGGAAGCCGAGGAACAGACCGAGCACCATCTCGCCCCAGCCGACGCACCCGAGCGCGAGCCCGAGGGTGAACGACAGCTTCACGTCGCCGAACCCCATGCCGCGCGGCGACACCAGATGCACCACGAAGAACAGCGCGAACGCGATCACCGCGGCGAGCAGGCCGCGGCCGTAGGCGCCGAGGTCGCCGTCGGCCAGGAGCCCCAGCGGGAGCAGCACCAGCATCGCGACCGTCAACGGGTACACGATCCGGTTCGGCAGGAGGTACGTCTCGAGGTCGATCACGGACAGCGCCAGCAACGCGGCGGTGAGCACGAGGTAGGCGACGAGGGTCCACGAGTCGTCGAAGCGCGCCGCCATGGCGCCGAACAGCACCGCGTTGGCGATGGCGACGGTCACCCGGCGGCCGCGTGGCGACGGTGGCTCGTCGGGCGCCGGCGGGCCGAGCAGCGCGCGCTTGCGGGGGACGCGGGTGATGACCGGATCGAGCATCCAACCGATCACGAGGCCGAGCACGGAGCAGGCGACGACGAGGAGGGCGGTCATGCGCGGGGATCCCGGGCGGCGGCGGCACGCATCACCGCGAGCGGGGCGTCGACCCCGGTCCAGCGCTCGAACGCGAGCGCGGCCTGGTGGACGAGCATGCCCAGCCCGTTGGCGGCGCGGATCCCACGGGAGCGGGCGGCAGCGAGAAAAGGCGTTTCCATAGGGTGGTACACGGTGTCGACCACCAATTGGCCCGGGTTGAGACGTTCCACGGGCAGCGGTCCCGCCTCCCCCTGCATCCCGAGCGGGGTGGCGTTCACCACCAGGGCGAACACCCCGGGGTCGATCTCGTCGAGCCGGGCCCCGCGCCCACCGGGCACCAGGCCGGCGGCGGTGTCGGCCGCGTCACGTCGGCGGGCGGCGACGGTGACCCGGGCGCCGGCACCCCCCAGGGCGAGGACGATCGCCCGGGCGGCGCCGCCGGCGCCGGCGACGAGCACGTCGGTGCCCGCAGGGTCGAAACCCTCGTCGCGCACCGACCGCAGGAAGCCCTCACCGTCGGTGGACGACCCGGCCAGGCGGCCGTCGGCCTCGACGGTCACGACGTTCACCGCGCCGAGGGCGGCGGCGTCGGGGGTGAGCTCGTCGCAGGCCCAGGCGGCGTCGGCCTTGTGCGGCATGGTGACGGTCAGCCCGGCGAGGCCGAGCGACCGCGCCGCCGCCACCGCCTCGCCGCCGCGGCCGCGTGGCACCGGGAACGCCAGGTAGATCCAGTCGAGGCCGGCTTCGTGGAACGCGGCGTTGAGGATCGCGGGCGAGCGCGAGTGCGCGACCGGGTCGCCGATGAGACCGGTGACCCTCGTCGCGCCGTCGACGTTCATTCTCCCCGTACCCCGTGTGCCCGGATGTTCGCCTCGTGCTCCGCCAGCGTCGTGGCGTAGTACGTCACACCATCCTTGCCGGTCACGTAGAAGAGGTAGGGGACGTCGGCGGGCGCGAGCGTGGCGCGCAACGACTGCTCGGTGACGGTCATGATCGGCGTCGGCGGGAGCCCCTGGACCCGGTACGTGTTGTACGGCGAGTCGAGCTGCTTGTCGGCGTTGGTCGGGATCGGCGGGCAACCGCCCTTGGCGTAGCAGAGGGTGGCGTCGATCTGCAGCGCAGTGCCCTGCTTGAGGCGATTGGCGATGACGGCGGCGATCTTGGGCGCGTCCGCGGCGGTGCCCGCTTCCGCCTGGATCAGCGACGCTTCCACCACCGCCTGCTGCGGGGTCAGCCCGACGGATGCTGCGTTGGCGAGGTTCACCGCATCCGCATGGCGATCGAACTCCGACACGATGGTCTGGAGGATCTGGGCGTCGGTCTGGTGCTCGACGAAGTAGGTGTCGGGCCAGGTGAAGCCCTCGACCGAGGCCTGATCGCCCTGATAGCGCGAGCGGATCTGGCCCGACTGCGCGAGGGCGAGGAAGGCGGCGCGGTCGTGACCGGGCAACGCACCGACCCGATCGGCGATCTGGTCGAGGCGGAGACCGGGCGGCAGGGTGAGGACGGTGTGGCCGGCGCTGGCCGCGGCAGCGGTCGACGGCCCACGCGCCAGCGCGTCCGAAGCCGCGGACACGCCCATGCGCTCGTGGAGCTGGTAGGCGCCGGCCTGGAACGAGCCGGCCCCCGACACCTTCTCCCACACCTGGAACGCGAGCGACGAACCGATCACGCCGCGCGACTGCAGCTCGTCCCCGGCCTCCTTCGCGCCCCACCCCGGTTTGATCTCGACCGCGACCGCGGCGCCCTCACCCCCGGGCGGATGGAGCTGCCAGAGGAACCAGCCGCCCGCGACGAGGAACGGGAGGACGAGGAGGGCGAGGACGCCGACGACCGCCCAGGTGGCGCCGGCGGCGGGCCCGGTCGGCGCGGACCCGGGCCCGTGGCCGCCGCGCCGGCGTACCACCAGTGGCCCGTCCACGCCGTGGGACCGATTCGGCCGGCGAATCGGTGAATTCGGCGGACCCGGGCACCGAATCGGTGGGCGAATCGGCGGATTCGGCGAACCCGGGCACCGAATCGGTGGGCGAATCGGCGGATTCGGCGGACCCGGGCACCGAATCGGCGGGCGAATCGGTGGATTCGGCGAACCTGGGCAGCGAATCGGTGGGCGAATCGGTCCCACGGGATTCAGGGGTGGACGGGTACTCGGGCCGGCGGAGCCTCGGTTCGTCGTGGCCGCCGTCGTCGGGCGGGGTCACCCGGGCGGCCCGGCCCGCCGCGCGTCGAGCCACGACTGCAGGATCACCGCCGCCGCCGAGGCGTCGATGTCGTCGCGCCGGGCGCGCCGGCGACGGTTGCGCCGGGGAGTCGCATCGCGGAGGTTGCGCTGGGCGATCATCGTGGTGAACCGCTCATCGTAGGTGTCGACCTCCACGCCCTCGGGGCGCGCCCGCGCCTGCAACGCCTCGATCTCGGCCAGCACCCCGCGCGCCGCCGGCCCCAGGTCGCCCGAGAGCGAGCGAGGCAGGCCGACGACGATCCGGGTGGCACCGAGCGCGCGCGCCGCGGCCAGGATTGCGCCGTGGTCGTCGTCGACCGAGGAACCGCGCGTGAGCGTCGCGTGCGGGCTGGCGAGGATCCCGGACGGGTCGCTCGCGGCGAGACCGATGCGGCGCGACCCGAGATCGACCCCGAGAACGCGTCCGCCGCGGCCCGTCACTCGGCGGCGGCGCGCACCGCCGAGTCGAGGAGTCCGAACGCGTCGTCGATCGCGCCGACGTTCTGGCCGCCGCCCTGCACCACGTCGGCGTGCTTGGCGGTGCCCCCACCCAACGCCTTCGCCGCGTCGCGGGCGATGTCGGCGGCGGATGCGCCACCGTCGACCCGGTCCTTGCTCACCGCGACCGCGAGCCCCGCCTTGGTGCCTTCGCCGTCGAGGCCCAGCAGCCCGACGATCCCGGAGCCCAGCGCGTCGCGGGTCGCGATCGCCAGCGTGCGCAGCTCGCCGGGAGTCAGCCCGTCGCGCCGCACCACCACGACACCGTCGTGCGCGCCGGCGGCCAGCGTCGCCGCCTCCGCGCCCGCCTGACGCGCCCGCTCCGCGGCCAGCTCGTCCTGGAGCGACTTGACCTGCTCGAGCAGGCGCTCGACCCGATCGGGGAGCTCCGCGGGCGCGACGCGCAACGTGTCGGCGAGGTCGCGCAGCTGCACCTCTTCGTCGTGGATGCGGGCGAGCGCGCCCTCGCCGGTGACCGCCTCGATGCGACGCAGGTTGGCCCCGATCGACCCCTCGCTCACGATCTTGATCGGGCCGATGAAGCCGAGCGCGTGCACGTGGGTCCCACCGCAGAGCTCGATGGAGTGGTCGCCCGCTTCGAGCACACGCACGAGGTCGCCGTACTTGTCGCCGAAGAACGCGATCGCGCCCAGCGACTCCGCGTGCTCCTTGGTGGTTTCGTAGTGACGCACGGGGGCGTCGCCGATGATCTCGGCATTCGCCAACGCCTCGATGCGGTCGAGCTGTTCGCGACTCACCGCCTCGTGGTGGCTGAAGTCGAAGCGGAGCCGGTCGGGCGCGACCAACGATCCCGCCTGCTTCACGTGCGGACCGAGCACCTCGCGCAGCGCCCAATGGAGGACGTGCGTCGCGGTGTGGTTGCGGCGGATGGCGTCGCGGCGAGGACCGTCGATGCGTGCCACCGCCTCGTCGCCCTCGGCGACGGTTCCCGCTTCGACCACGCCGAGGTGCAGCACCAGGCCCGGCAGGCCGTACTGGGTGTCGTCGACGCGCACCCGGGCGCCGGTCGACGTCTCGATGATCCCGGTGTCGCCGACCTGCCCACCCGACTCGGCATAGAACGGCGTGCGGTCCAGCACGACGCTCACCGCGGTGCCGGCGTCCGCCTGCGCCAGCCGCTCCCGGCCACCCACGATCGCCCGCACCTTCGTCCCGACGGTCTCGTACTCCTGGCGCCCGGTGAAGTCGGTGGGCCCGAGCTCGTCGGCCAGCTCGCGGTAGAGCTCGAGGGGCGCGCCCTCACCCTTGCCGCCCGCGGCCTTGTGCGCGTCCTTGGCGCGCGTGCGCTGCTCCTGCATGAGGGCACGGAAGCCCTCGACGTCGACCTCGCGCCCGCGCTCCCCCGCGATCTCGCGCGTGAGGTCGATCGGGAACCCCAGCGTGTCGTGCAGGAAGAACGCGTCACCGCCCGTGACATCGCCGCGCTCGAGCACGCCGTCGAGCAGGTCGAGCCCGCGCGCCAGCGTCTGCCGGAAGCGCTCTTCCTCGCGACCGACGATGCTGCGCACCAGCTCGTGCTGCCGCACGATCTCCGGGTACGCACCGCCCATGACGTCGACGGTGGCGTCGACCAGCGCCGGCGTGACCATCTGCTCGGCGCCGAGCAGGAACGCGTGCCGCACCGCCCGCCGGATGATGCGCCGCAACACGTACCCGCGCTCCTCGTTCGACGGCACCACGCCGTCGGCGACGAGGAAGGTCATGGTCCGGCCGTGCTCGGCCAGGATCCGGAGCGAGACGTCGCTCGCGGACCCGGGGAAGGTGCCGTACCGGACGCCGGTGACCTTCTCCGCCGCCGCCAGCAGCGGCTGCCAGATGTCGATGTCCCAGGTGGACGCGGCGTCCTGCAGGACGGCGAGGTTGCGTTCCAACCCGGCACCGGTGTCGACGCTCGGCGCCGGCAGCGGCACCAGCTCGCCGTCGGGCCGGGCGTCGAACTGCATGAACACGAGGTTCCAGATCTCGACGTAGCGGTCCTCGTTCTCCGCCGGGCCGGTCGCCGGCCCGAATTCGGGCCCGCGGTCCCAGAAGATCTCGGAGCTGGGGCCGCAGGGGCCGGTGTCGGCCATGCGCCAGAAGTTGTCGTCGCCCAGGCGCTGGATCCGCGCCGCGGGCAGGCCCACGACGTCGTGCCAGATCTCGGCGGCCTCGTCGTCGGTGGTGTGCACCGTCACCCAGAGGCGCTCGGGATCGAGCCCCAGCACGCCGGTGTAGAACGCCCACGCCCACTCGATCGCCTCGCGCTTGAAGTAGTCGCCGAAGCTGAAGTTGCCCAGCATCTCGAAGAACGTGAAGTGGCGATCGGTGCGCCCGACGTCGTCGAGGTCGTTGTGCTTCCCGCCCGCGCGCACGCACTTCTGCACCGACGTGGCGCGTCGGTACGGCGGCGTCTCGTCGCCCACGAAGTACGGCTTGAACGGAACCATCCCCGCGTTCGTGAACAGGAGGGTGTCGTCGTGCGGGATCAGGCTCGAGGACGCGACCGGCGTGTGGCCGCGCGCGGCGAAGAACTCGAGGAAGGCAGCGCGCAGCTCATCGGCGGTTCGCGGCGGGGACACGGGACAAATCGTACCGCCTGTCCTCGGCGATCCGACCGGGTGTCCCCCGTTGCCGTCACCGGTTGCGGCGCGCCTCGAGCTCGTCGAGGGACTCGTCGGTCGCGTCGACGCGCCGCGGCCGATCGGCGCGCAGCTCCTCCTCGCGGGTCTTGGCGGCCTCCCGGCCTTCGCTCAGGGCCGCGGTGACCTGGTCGCGGAAGGTCGACGCCTTGCCGCTGACCGTCGTGGTGACGCGGTCGACCACCGCGTTGGCCTTGTAGCGGTCGAGCTGCTGACGGGCCTTGCGAGCGGCCATGACGGTGCTGCCGACCCCGAGGGTGAACCCCACTCCGAGCCACGTGGCGCGCTTGAACATCAGGACACCCGCCGCTTGTCACCCTTGAGCCGCTGGACGGCGCGGCGGGTGCCGGTACCGACCGCGAGCGCCTTGACCACCGGGTTGGTGAAGGTGCGGTAGGCGAGGTCGGACGCGGAGTCCACCCGCCCGCTCACCCGCTCGGCGCCGGTGACGATGGCGTCGACCCGGTCGAGCTCGAAGTCGGCGGAGCGCACGACCGCCCGCAGCTCCTCGAGCGCGGGCTCGGCCTCGGCCCGGAAGTCGGCCGCGGCGGCGCGCAGGTCGCGGGCGGCGCGCTCGACCCGCACGATGACGACCACCAGCACGACCAGCAGCACCAGGCACACCTGCGCCGCGAAGACGGCGGCCCACTCGCTCCCGCTCATTCCGACCTCACTCCACCTTCATCGACTTGGTCCGGACCGGTCCCCGCCGCTCTCCGGTCGACGTCGCCGCCCCGCCCGGTCGGCCGCCAGTAGCGGTCGTCGTGATCGTTGGGACGGTACTGCTGACGCACCCACCCGTCCGGTTCGTCGTGCGGGTACACGTAGCCATCGCCGTGCCCGAGCTTCGCCGCGCCAGGGTAATGGGAGTCCCGGAGGTGCGGCGGGACCGCCCCCGCGGGCTGGTCGCGCACGTCCTGCATCGCGGCACCGAGCGCGGTGGTGACCGAATTCGACTTCGGCGCCGCGGCCAGATACGTCACCGCGTGGGCGAGGTTGAGCTGCGCCTCGGGCATGCCCACGAACTCGACCGCGCGCGCGGCGGCGTCGGCGACGACGAGTCCCTGGGGATCGGCCATGCCGACGTCCTCCGACGCGAGGATGACGAGCCGGCGCGCGATGAGGCGCGGGTCCTCCCCCGCCGTCAGCATGCGGGCGAGCCAGTAGAGACCGGCGTCGACGTCGGACCCGCGGATGCTCTTGATGAACGCCGAGAGCACGTCGTAGTGCTCGTCGTCGCCGTAGCGGAGCGCCCGCAGCGCCAGCGCGGCCTCGGTGTCGGCGAGGGTGATGGCGCGGCGACCCGATTCGGCGGCGAGGGCGGCGGCCACCTCGAGCGAGGTGAGCGCGTGACGGGCGTCGCCCTCGGCGCGGTCGGCGAGGTGCCCGAGGGCGTCGTCGTCGATCTCGAGGTGCTCGTCGCCGAGGCCCCGCCCCTCGTCGGCGAGGGCACGGCGGAGCAGCGCGCGCAGGTCGTCGACGCTCAACGACTCGAGCCGGAAGAGGGTCGAGCGCGACAGCAGCGGGCCGGTGAGCGAGAAGAACGGGTTCTCGGTGGTGGCGCCGATCAGCACGAGGAGCCCCTCCTCCACGTGCGGCAGCAGCGCGTCCTGCTGGGTCCGGTTGAAGCGGTGCACCTCGTCGAGGAAGAGGATGGTGCCGCGGCCCTGCTCGCCCATCCGGGCGCGGGCGCGCTCGGCGACCTCGCGCACGTCCTTGACCCCGGCGGTGACCGCCGACAGCGGCTCGAACGCCTTGCTGGTCGCGCCGGCGACGAGGCGGGCGATGGTGGTCTTCCCGGTGCCGGGCGGTCCCCAGAGGATCACCGAGGAGAGTCGGTCGGCCTCGATGAGGACGCGCAACGGCCGACCGGGTCCGAGCAGCTGCTCCTGGCCGATCACCTCGTCGAGCGAGCGCGGCCGCAGGCGCGCCGCCAGCGGCGCCCGGCGCTCGAGGCGCTCGGTGACGGCGGCGCTGAAGAGATCGTCGGTCACCGGTCGATGGTAGGACCACCCCCGCGCCCGCCACCCGGCACCACCTCGCGTGACCGGCACGACGCGCTCGGTGGTGACGAGGGTGACCCAGCGGCCCGCCGCACGGGTTTCTTCGACCGCCTGTCAACCTTCGCTCACCCTCGGGCGTATTCTTCCCGTGACAGCGACACTCGAGGCTCATCGACCCACGGTCGGGCGATTCGACAGGAGGGTCGAGTTGGTGGACGAGCCGGTGGACGAGTCGGTCACCCCGTCGTTCGCCCCCGCCACCATCGACCTGGTGTTCGAGGAGGCCTTCGAGGACCTCTACCTCCGCGCCTACGGCGTGGCGTACCAACTGCTGGGACGCCGGAGCGAGGCCGAGGACGTCGCCCAGGAGACCCTGGCGCGTGCGTTCGTGCGTTGGCGCAAGGTCCGCGGCTACGCCGAGGCCTGGGTCGTGCGGGTCGCCGGGAACCTCGCCATCGACGCCTGGCGCGGTCGACAGCGGGTCGACACCGACGCCGCCACCGAGCACCGCACCGAGAGCGCGCCCGGTCCCACCGGCCAGCGCGTCGACCTCCACCGCGCCCTCGACGGCCTGTCGCGCCGCCAGCGCGAGGTGATCGTGCTGCGCTTCCTCGCCGACCTGCCCGAGGCCGACGTGGCAAGGGTGCTGGGGTGCTCGGTCGGGTCGGTGAAGCAGCACGCCAGCCGCGGCCTCGCCGCCCTCCGCAGCGCGATGCGCGTCGACGACGCCGGTGATCTCCGGGAGCACCGGTGACCGAGTGGGACAACTCCCAGCTGCGCGACCCGTCGCCCCCGGTCCCGGGCGAGCGGGAGCGCGCTGCCGTCGCCGCCCGCGCCCACCAGATGGGGCGCCGGCGCCGGGTCATGCAGGGCGCGGGTGCGCTCGGCATGATCGCCGCCTTGGCCGTGGGCGTGGCCGCGCTCACGGCCGGCGGCTCTTCGTCGGGCTCCGGCACCAACCGCATCGAGACCGCGAGCTCGAGCTCCACGCCCGGCACGACGGTGACCGTCGCGCCGACCACGATCCCGGCGCCGGTCACGACCGCGCCCCCGACCACCGCGGCGCCCCCGACCACCTCCGCCCCTGCCGTCACCGCCGACCGGGGCGCGGATGCCGCGCCTGCTCCGACGACGCCGCCCGCACCGCAGCCCGCGGTGGCGCCACCGCCACCCGCGCGCTACACGGTGTCGGGCACGGTGTCGAACATCCCCGCGGGCGTGACGGTCACGGTGTCGTTGAGCGGTGACGGTGGCAGCTTCAGCGCCCCGGTCGACGGCGCCGGGAACTACGCGATCACCGGCGTGCCCGCCGGCACCTACACCGGGATGTACGCCTGGGACGCGCACGACGGGACCGCCGCCCGGGTCGGCCGCCTCGGTGGCATCAACGTCGACGCCGACAAGACCATCAGCTTCCCGCTGCTCTGACCACGAGTCGCGACGTAGGGGTCGGCCAACCCGAGCCCGCACGATCGCCCCGCCCCTGCCGTAGTCGCCCCCGCCCTGCACTACGGCTCTGGGGCGGGGCGCTTCGCGCCGAATGCTTTGGCCCGCCTACTTCTTCGGCCGGGGCAGGACCGAGAGGCCGAGCTCCTTCAGCTGGGTCGGATCGATGGCCGTGGGCGCACCCGTGAGCGGGTCGGTGCCCGACTGGGTCTTGGGGAACGCGATCACCTCGCGGATGTTGTCCTCGCCCGCGAGGATGGCGGTGAGCCGGTCGATGCCGAACGCGAACCCGGCGTGCGGCGGGGCGCCGTAGCGGAAGGCGTCGAGCAGGAAGCCGAAGCGGGCCTGCGCCTCCTCGTCGGAGATGCCGAGCAGGGTGAAGATCTCGCGCTGCAGGTCCGGCCGGTGGATACGCACGCTGCCCGAGCCGAGCTCCCAGCCGTTGAGCACCAGGTCGTAGGCGAGGGACCGGACCGCGAGCAGGTCCTCCCCCTTCCCGTGGGCGAGGATCTCCAGGTCGTCGGGGTGCGGCATGGTGAACGGGTGGTGCGCCGGGATGGGCCGGCCGTCGTCGTCGAGGGCCTCGAACAGCGGGAAGTCGACCACCCACAGGAACTGCAGGCCGCCCTCGTGCACGGGCGGGCGGCCGAGCTCGACCCGCAAGGTCCCGAGCACGTGGTCGACGACCCGGCGCGAGCCCGCCGCGACCAGCAGCAGGTCGCCCGGCTGCGCAGCCAGGGTGTCGACGATGCCGATCTGCTCGGCCTCGGACAGGAACTTCAGCACCTGGCACTCGAGCGCGCCGCCGTCGACCACGCGCATCCAGACCAGGCCGCCGGCGCCGAGCTGCTTGGCCCGGTCGACCAGCTTGTCGACCTGGGCCCGCGACATCCCGCCCTCGCCGGGCAGGCGGATGCCCTTCACCACGTCGGCCTGGAAGGCCCGGAACTCGGTGGCCGCGAACACCTCACCGAGGTCGACCAGCTCGAGACCGAACCGGACGTCGGGCTTGTCGGAGCCGTAGCGCTCCTGGGCCTGGTGCCAGGTCATGCGCGACACCGGTCCCGGACGCGATCCGGTCACTGCTTCGGCGGCGTCGAGCACCGCCTCGCCGATCACGCCCATCACGTCGTCGGCGTCGGCGAAGCTCATCTCCGCGTCGAGCTGCATGAACTCGAACTGCCGGTCGGCACGCAGGTCTTCGTCGCGCAGGCAGCGCGCGATCTGGTAGTAGCGATCCATGCCGCCCACCATGAGCAGCTGCTTGAACAGCTGCGGGCTCTGCGGCAGCGCGTAGAACTCGCCGGGCGAGAGGCGCGCGGGTACTACGAAGTCGCGCGCACCCTCGGGCGTCGACGCGATCAGCATCGGCGTCTCCACCTCGGTGAAGCCCCGGGCGTCGAGCGATCGGTGCAGCGCCGCGTTCACCTGCGCCCGCACCCGGAGGTTGCGCTGCAAGCGCGGGCGACGGAGGTCGACGTAGCGATACCGGAGCCGCAGCATCTCGTCGGCCTCGATGCGATCGTCGACGGGGAACGGCGGCGTGTCGGACTCGTTCAGCACCTCGAGCACGGTGGCGGCGACCTCGACCTCCCCCGTCGGCAGCGTGTCGTTGACCGTCCCCTCGGGCCGGTGGCGGACCCGACCCTGGACCCGCACGACGTACTCGTTGCGCACCCGGTGGACGTCGGCGCCGACCTCGTGATCGGGGTCGACGACCACCTGCACGATGCCGGCGACGTCGCGCACGTCGAGGAACACCACACCGCCGTGGTCGCGGCGGCTGTCGACCCATCCGCACACGACGACGTCGCGGTCGATGTCGGTGCTCCGGAGATCTCCGGCGCGATCGGTGCGCATCATCGGGGTTCGTCCTCTGCCTCGCGTCGTTCCTGCAACCATCCCGCGACCAATTGGCGCGGCACTTCCACCTGCTCGCCCGAGCGCAGGTCCTTCACCGCGACCGCACCCCGCTCCGCCTCCTGCTTTCCGAGAATCACCGCGAACCGGGCGCCCGACCGGTCGGCGACCTTCATCTGCGCCTTGAACGAGCGGTCACCATAGGTGCGTTCGGCGCGCATGCCGTCCTCCCGCAGCTCGGTGACGAGCAGCGTGACCTCGCTGGGGTTGTCCATCCCCCCGATGACGAAGACGTCGGCCACGGGTGCCTCCCCCGGATCGACGCCCTCCGCCGAGCAGGCGATGAGGACGCGTTCGATGCCGATGCCGAACCCGATGCCGGGCGTGGGCTTCCCGCCCATCTGCTCGACGAGCTTGTCGTAGCGACCGCCGCCGCCGATGCCGTTCTGCGCGGCGTCGAGCGCCCGGCTGCTGAACTCGAACGTGGTGCTGGTGTAGTAGTCGAGCCCGCGCACGAGCCTTGGGTTGATCTCGTGCGCGATGCCGAGCCGGTCGAGCCCGAGTTGCACCGCCTCGAAGTGCGTCCGGGCCGGGTCGCCGAGCAGCTCGGTGATCTGCGGTGCGTGTTCGATCACGTCCTGCCAGTCGGGGTCCTTCGAGTCGAGCACTCGCAGCGGGTTGGTCTCGACACGCTCGCGGAAGGTGTCGCCCAGCGCGCCGGCGTGCGCCAGCAGGTACTCGCGGAGCACCGCGACGTAGGCGGCCCGGTCGGCTTCGTCGCCCATCGAGTTGATGCTCAAGGTGACGTCGCGCAACCCGAGCGCCCGGTAGAAGCCGTGAGCGAGCGCGATGACCTCGATGTCGAGCTCGGGGTCGTCGACGCCCAGCGCCTCCGCGCCCACCTGCCAGTGCTGGCGGTTGCGGCCCTTCTGCGGCCGCTCGTAGCGGAAGTGCGGCGCGACGTACCAGACCTTCCACGGCACCACCGGGTTGTGCTGGGCGAACGCACGGGCCACGCCGGCGGTGCCTTCGGGTCGGAGCGCGATCCGGCGCCCGCCCTTGTCCTCGAAGTCGTACATCTCCTTGCGGACGACGTCGGTCGACTCCCCGACCCGCTGGAACACCTCCAGGTGCTCGAAGATCGGGGTGATCACCAGGTCGAAGCCGTACCGCCCGGCCCGCTGCGCGAACTCGCCGACCAGCGCGGTCCACCGCGCCGACTCGGGCGGCAGGACATCGTGGGTGCCGACGGGCGCGCGGTAGCGCGAGGAGTCGTCGGACGCATCAGCCACCGAGCAATGGTACCGGGGGGTGCCCGGAGCGCCGGGTTAGTTCGCGGGGACCTTGGCGTGCCCCGGGAGCACGCGGTAGGCGGCGTAGACGCTGTCGACGCGCTTGATCGCCCAGAGGATCGACTCGAGGTGGTTGGGGTCGGCGAGCTCGAAGTCGAACCGGAACTTCGCCACCCGTTCGGTCGAGGTCTGCGAGGTGCACGAGAGGATGTTCACGTGGTACTCGGAGAGCACCTGGGCCACGTCGCGCAGCAACTTCGACCGGTCGAGCGCCTCCACCTCGACCGACACCACGAACGTGGCCGGCTGGTCGTGGTCCCACTCGACCTCGATCAGCCGCTCGGCGTGGTTCACCAGGCCGGCGGCGTTGGCGCAGTCGGTGCGGTGCACCGAGACGCCCCGGCCGCGGGTGACGAAGCCCATGATCTCGTCGCCGGGAACCGGCGTGCAGCACCGCGACAGGCGCACCATCACGTCGTCGAGCCCCTCGACGTGGACGCCGGTCGCACGGCGCTCCGACCGGCGGGCGCGCTCCGGCGGCCGGGCCATGGTGACCGGCAGCTGCTCCTCGCCGCTGCGCAGCTCCTTCTGGAGCCGCTGGACGACCGCCTTGGCCGACACGTGGTTCTCGCCGATGGCGGCGTGCAGGGCCTCGAGGTCGGCGTAGTGCATGGCCTCGGCGACGTCGCGCAGCGACGACGACGACGCCAGCTTCTGGACCGGCAGGCCTTCCTTGCGCAGCGCCTTGGCCAGCTCCTCACGCCCGGTGTCGATGGCGTCGACCCGGCGCTCGCGCGAGAACCACTGGCGGATCTTGGTCTTGGCCTTCGGCGTCCGGACGAACTGGAGCCAGTCGCGGCTCGGCCCCGCACCCTCGACCTTGCTGGTGAAGATCTCGACCGTGTCGCCCGACGCCAGGCCGGAGTCGAGCGGCACCAGGCGCCCGTTCACGCGCGCGCCGATGCACCGGTGGCCGACGTCGGTGTGGATGGCGTAGGCGAAGTCGACCGGGGTCGCCCCCGCCGCCAACGTGATGACCTTGCCCTTGGGCGTGAAGACGAAGACCTCGTCCTCCTCGAGGTCGATCTTCAACGCCTCCATGAACTCGCCGGGGTCGGAGGTCTCCTGCTGCCAGTCGACCATGCGCTGCAGCCAGAGCATGTCCTCGGCCGGCTCGCGCTCCTTGTAGCCCCAGTGGGCGGCGACGCCGAACTCGGCGCGCCGGTGCATCTCCTGCGTGCGGATCTGCACCTCGACCGCCTTGCCCGAGGGCCCCACGACCGTCGTGTGCAGCGACTGGTAGAGGTTGAACTTCGGCATCGCGATGTAGTCCTTGAACCGGCCCTGGACCGGCTTCCACATCGCGTGGATGGACCCCAGCGCGGCGTAGCAGTCCTTCACCGACTCGACCACGACCCGTACCCCGACGAGATCCTGGACGTCGTCGAACTGCTTGCCCCGCGTGATCATCTTCTCGTAGATCGACCAGTAGTGCTTCGGGCGGCCCTTGACGTCGGCGTCGATGTGCAGCTCGTCGAGGCGGGCCCGCAGCTCGGTGAGGACGGTCTGGAGGAACTCCTCCCGCTCGGGCGCCTGGGTGGCGACCATCTGCTCGATCTCCGCGTAGCGCAACGGGTAGAGCACCGCGAACGACGTGTCCTCGAGCTGCCACTTCATGTCGGCGATGCCGAGCCGGTGCGCGAGCGGCGCGTAGATGTCGAGCGTCTCCTGGGCGATGCGACGCTGCTTGAACTCGGGCAGCGACGCGATCGTCCGCATGTTGTGGAGCCGGTCGGCGAGCTTGATGAGCAGGACCCGGATGTCCTTCGCCATCGCCACGAGCATCTTGCGGAGCGTCGCGGCCTGCTGCGCTTCCTTGGAGTCGAACTGGAGCCGGTCGAGCTTGGTGACGCCGTCGACGATCGTGGCGACGTCGGCGCCCAGCTCGCGCTCGATGTCGTCCTTGGTGACGGTCGTGTCCTCGACCGCGTCGTGCAAGAGCGCGGCGGCGATGGTCACGTCGTCGAGGCCGAGATCGGCCAGCACCAGCGCGACCCCGACCGGGTGGGTGATGTAGGGCTCCCCCGAGCGCCGGACCTGCTCGCGGTGGGCGTCGCGCGCCATGTCGAAGGCGTGCTCGATCAGGGTCGTGTCGCCCCGACGGTGCCGCTCGAGGTAGGCGGTGACGAGCGGGGCGAGCTCGGCGTCGACGCTGTGGGAGCGGCGCCAGGGCAGCACGGAGCGACGATCGGTGCGAACCTCCACACGGGGCCCGCTTCCGGACAGATCCGTCGTGCTCATCTGCGCGACAACCTTACAGGCGGGCCGGGTGTTCCCGAACCCACTGCCGCGCGCGACCGGTCAGCGGCGCTTGCGGCGCCGCTGCTGGCGACCACGCGGGTTGGCGGCGCCGCGCGACGCGCCCGCGGTCCCGGCCCGCGGTGCGCCCGCCGGCGTGACCGGCGCCGCCGGCGTGACCGGTGCCGCCGGCGCGGCGATCGGGACGTCCGTGTCGCCGTCCTCGTCGTCGCCCTCGTCGCCGTCGTCCTCGTCGAGCGGTTCGACGTCCTCGCCGTCGACCGGCACGTCCACCGCGGGGCCGGGCACGACGGGCGCCACCGGGGCGACGGCCTTCGCCTTGGCCAGATCGGCGGCGGCGCGCTCCCGCAGCGCACGGTATTTGGGTTCGCGCTCCTTGAGCCACGCGAGGATGGGCGTGGCCACGAAGATCGACGAGTACGCGCCGGTGAGGAGGCCGACGAACAGGGCCAGCGCGAAGTCGCGCAGTGCCAACCCGCCGAGCACGTAGGTGCCGACGAACAGCAGCGACGCCACCGGCAGCAGCGCCACGATCGACGTGCTGAGCGAGCGCACCAGCACCTGGTTCAGCGACCGGTTCACCATCAAGGAGTAGGTGTCGCCGCGCACCGTGCCGAGGCGCGCCTGGTTGTCCTTCACCTTGTCGAACACGACGACGGTGTCGTAGAGCGAGAAGCCCAGGATGGTGAGGAACGCGACCACGGTCGCGGGTGTCACCTCGAATTGCGTGACCGCGTAGACGCCGACGGTGATGATGATGTCGTGGACCACCGCGATGATCGCGGCCAGCGCCATGCGCCACTCGAAGCGGAACGTCAGATACGCCGCGATCACCAGGAAGAACACCACCAGCGCGGTGAGCGCCTTGCTGCTCACCTTGTCGCCCCAGGTCGGCCCGACGCTGGTGACACTGACCTGCGCGTTGTTGATGCCCGCGTACTTGGCCAGGGCCGCGCCGACCTTCGCCTCCTGGGTCGTCGAGAGGTTCTTCGACTGCACCCGGACCGAGTCGTTGCCGACCACCAGCACCGTCGCGTCGCCGAGCCCGAGCGGATCGATGGCGTCGCGCACCTTGGTGACGGAGACCGACGCGTTGTTCGCCATCGTGAATTCCCACTGCGTGCCGCCCTCGAAGTCGATCCCGAGGTTGAGCCCGCTGACCAGGAACGCGACGACCGAGATCAGGATGAGCGCCCCGGAGAGAATCGCCCAGCGCCACGAGCGGTCGATGAACTCGTAGTGGGTGCGCTCGTGGTACAGGTCGGCGAACCGGTGACGGCGCGTCGGCGTCGCACCGGCCGGTGCCGCCGTGGTCGTCACGTGGTCACCCCCGCAGGAGCGTCGAGGCCGGCCGCGATCCCGACGCCGGGCATGCTCACCAGCGACGACCGGCGCGCCATGATCGAGACCAGCGGGTGCATGAAGAAGTAGGCGACGAAGAGGTCGAGGATCGTCGAGATCATGAGGAACAGCGCGAAGCCGCGCACGGAACCGATGGCGAGCACGTAGAGCACCAGGGCACCGATCAGCGAGACGAGGTCGGCGGCGACGATGGTGCGGAACGCGCGTGTGAACGACCGGTCGACACAGGACCGGACGGTCGCGCCGGCGCGCAACTCGTCCTTCATGCGTTCGAAGTAGACGATGTACGAGTCGACGGTGATGCCGACCGACACGATGATGCCGGTCACGCCGGCGAGGCTCAGCACGATGGTGATGCCGAGCACGTCGGGCAGGATCCACGCGATCAGCGAGTAGAGCGCCATGCCGCTGAGCAGGATCCCCGCGATGACCACGAGGCCGAGCAACCGGTACAGCGCGAGCATGTAGATGGCGACGAGCGCGAGGCCGACGATCCCGGCGATGATCCCGGCGTGCAGCTGGTCGTTGCCCAGGGTGGGCGAGACGTTCTCGACGTTCACCTGCTTGAGGGTCACGGGCAGCGCGCCGTAGTTGATCAGCTTGGCGAGGTCGGACGCCGCGGACCCGGTGAAGCCGCCCGAGATCTGCGCCTTGCCGCCGAACGAGGAGAAGGCCTGCTGGTCGGGCTGGATGGTCGGCGCCGACTGCACGATGCCGTCGAGCACGATCGCGACCTGCTTGTGGAACTGCTGCTGGGCGAGGTTGTCCCACTGGCTGCTGCCCTTGTCGGTGAGGTTCATGTTGACGACCCAACCGCTCCCGGAGACGAACTCGGCCTTCGCCGACGACACGACCTTGCCGGTGAGCCCGGCCTTGCCGAGGTAGTAGCGAGGGGCGTTCTTCCCGCCCGGCTTGTTCGGCAGCACCACGCACGCGTTGCGCACGTCGGCGGCGCGCGTCGTCGTGGGGATGGTGGTGAGGGTGGACACGGTCGCGTCGTCGCACTTCGCGATGGCGGCTCTCGCCGCGTCGGTGCTCGGTTGAGGCGGCGTCGTCGTGGTGGTGGCCCCGGGCGCGGTGGTGGTCGTCGTGGTCGCGGCCTTGGCCTGCGCCGCCTCGGACGGCAGCTGCGTGGTCACCGGCCGGAAGCGCAGCTCCGCGGTCTTGCCGACGAGCGCGACCGCCTTGGCGCGGTCCTTCACGCCGGGCAGGTCGATCACGACGTCGTTGCCCTGGCGGGAGATCTGCGGCTCGATGGTGCCGAAGCTGTCGACGCGGTTGCGGATGACGTCGATGGCGACGTCGAGCGAATCGGACTTGTACTTGCCGACCGGCGAGAGCACCACCGACACGCCGCCCTGGAGGTCGAGGCCGAGCACGGGCTCGTGGCCACCGGCGAGCGTCGCGAGGAACACGCCGACCACGATGACGAGCGTCACGACCAGGAAGATGACGTTGCGGCGCACGGGTCAGTCGTCACCCGTGCCGTTGTCGGCGGGGTGCTCGTCGAGCGAGGGGTCGGGAGTCTCGGGTGGCGCGGGGTTCGCGGCCTGAGCGATGGCGTTGCGGGCGACCGTGATCAGCACCCCCGGGGCGACCTCGAGCTCGATGCGGTCGTTGTCGACCTCCCGGATGATCCCGAAGACGCCGCCGATGGTGACGACCTCGTCACCCACCCCCAGGGACTCCACCAGCGCCCGGTGCGCCGTCGCCCGGCGGCGCTGGGGCAGGACGATGAGCAGGAAGAACGCCAGGGCGATGACGACGAAGTAGACGATGATGACCATGGAGTCGTGGCGTTCCTGACGCTGGCATCCGGGGGTGCCGGAGGGTCATGGGCCGGACGAGGATGCTAGTGGCCGTCCGAGACCCCGCGGCACCATCCAACCCCACCAGCCGGGGCCCGATCGGTCGCCCCCTGCCGCCGGGCCGAGCGGGGAGCGGAACCGGCGGTCAGTCCTCGGTGGAGAACAGGCTCGGCACCACCCGCGGCGCCGGGAGGTGCAGGTGCGCGTAGGCGCCCGGGGTCGCGACGCGGCCCCGCGGCGTGCGCTGCAGGAGGCCCGCCTTGAGGAGGAACGGCTCGTAGACCTCCTCGACCGTCTCGGGCTCCTCCGCCACCGCGACCGCCAGCGTGTGCAGCCCGACCGGCTGGCCGCCGAACGTCTCGCACAACGCGGCGAGGATGGCACGGTCGACCTTGTCGAGCCCGAGCTCGTCGACCTCGAACAGCTCGAGCGCGATGCGCGCGTTCTCGGTGGTGACCTGGCCGTCGGCGCGCACCTCGGCGTAGTCGCGCACGCGCTTGAGCAGCCGGTTGGCGATGCGGGGCGTGCCGCGGGAGCGCCGGGCGATCTCGAGGGCGCCGCCGTGCTCGAGCGGGACGCCGAGGATGCGCGCCGCCCGTTCGATGATGGCGACGAGATCCTCGACGCTGTAGTAGTCGAGCCGGGCGATGAAACCGAAGCGGTCGCGCAACGGACCGGTGATCAGGCCGGTGCGGGTGGTGGCGCCGATGAGGGTGAAGCGCGGGAGGTCGAGGCGGATCGAGCGCGCCGCCGGGCCCTTCCCGATCACGATGTCGAGCTGGAAGTCCTCCATCGCCGGATAGAGCACCTCTTCCACCGGGCGCGGCAGCCGGTGGATCTCGTCGATGAAGAGCACGTCGCCGTCGTCGAGGTTGGTGAGGATGGCGGCGAGGTCGCCGGCGCGCTCGAGCGCGGGGCCGCTGGTGATGCGGAGGCTGACGTCCATCTCCGCGGCCACGATCCCCGACAGCGTGGTCTTGCCCAGGCCGGGTGGCCCGGCGAACAGCAGGTGGTCGGCGGCCTGTCCACGACCGCGCGCGGCGGCGAGGAGGATCTCCAGGTGCTCCTTGAGCCGCGGCTGGCCCACGAACTCCGCCAGTTGGCGGGGGCGGAGCGTGACCTCCTCCGCCTCCTCCACCGGGTCGGCCGAGGACCGCATCAGCTCGTCCCTCATCGCGGCCTCCCGGTCATGGGTGCCTCCGCGCTCCGCTGCGTTCCCTATGCATGGGTGACCGCCAGCAGCTTCAGCGCCTCCCGCAGGAGCTCCTCCACCGAGCCCTCCTCGGGCAGCTGGGCGACGACGTCGCGCACCTCGTCGGGCGCGTACCCGAGCCCCGCGAGCGCCACGCGCACCTCCGCCCGCGGCGCCGGCGCGTTCCCCCGCTCGGCGAGATCGAGCTCGGGCACCTCGAGGCGGGTCTTGAGCTCCACCAGCAACCGTTGCGCGGTGCGCTTGCCCACCCCGGGCACCATCGTGAGCGCGGCCAGGTCGTCCTCGAGCAGGGCGCGGCGCAGGCCGGCGGGCGAATGCACCGACAGCATCGCCAGCGCCAGCTTCGGGCCCACGCCGGTGGTGGCGATCAGCGCTTCGAACGTGTCGCGCTCGTCGCGCGTCGGGAAGCCGTAGAGCACCATCGCGTCCTCACGCACGTGCAGGTGCGTGAACAGGAACGCGGCGTCCCCCGGGTGCAGCGCGGGCAGCGCACTCGCGGGCACGAACGCCCGGTACCCGACGCCCCCGACCTCGACCAGCACCTCGCCGGCGGCGGTGCGCTCGATCACCGTCCCCCGCACCGACCCGATCACCTCGCCCCCTCCCTGGCCACCGCGGCCGCGATCGCCTCGGTCAGCCGGGGCGACGCGCCCCCCTGGCGTCCGGGCGCGGCCCCGGCGGCCGCGAGCGGCGCGCGCCACCAGTGGCAGAGCGCGAGCGCGAGCGCGTCGGCGGCGTCGGGCGGATCGGGCACGTCGGCCAGCTGCAGGAGCCGGGTCACCATCTGCTGCACCTCGTACTTGCCGGCGGCGCCGTCGCCGGCGACCGCGAGCTTCACCTCGTTGGGGCTGTAGTGCACGACCGGCACCCCGGCGCGACCGGCGAGGGCGAGCGCCAGCCCGCTCGCCTGGCCCACCGACATCGCGGTGCGCGTGTTCACCTGGAAGAGCACCCGCTCGACCGCCATCGCCATCGGCGGGAACTCCACCATGAGGGCGTCGAGCTCGCGCAGCAGGGTGGCCAGGCGGGTGGGCAGCTCGTCGCGCGGCGGCGTGCGGATCACGCCGTAGGCGACGGCCCGGAACGTCGAGCCGTCACGCCGGACCACGCCGTAGCCACAGCGGGACACGCCGGGATCGATGCCCAGGACGAGCCGGGGCGCGTCGGGTGGCGCCTCCCTCTCGGCCGGATCGAACACGGGTTCGATCCTAGAGGGGTCAGCTCTCGTGGTGGCGGACCTTCCGGCGCTTGCGCCGCTTGAAGACGGCGCGCAGCGCCAGGAGCACCACCAGCCCGGCGATGATCGGTCCGATCCGCTTCCCCACCGAGCCGCCGGCCGCCTCCATCAGGTCGATGGGCTCCGCTTCCTTGCTCTCGATCTTGCGTGGGCCCGCGTCCGCCTCCCCCGTCGACGCGAACCCCGCGTCGACCGCGCTCGCCGTGCCGGACGTGGGCGCCGGAGCGGGAGCGGTCGGCGCCTCGCCGCCGCTCAGCACATCCTTCTTCAGGTTGTCGGCGAACTGGCCGAGCAGCTTGCTCGAGACGTCGGCCATCACCCCGCGGCCGAACTGCGCCACCTTGCCGGTGATGTTGAGGTCGGTGTCGATGTTCACCGTGGTGCCCTCGCCGTCGGGCACCAACGTGGCCGTGACCGTGGCCGACGCGTTGCCCTGACCGCGGGTGTCGCGGCCCTCGGCCTGCAGCACCACCTTGCGGTTCGCCTCGTCGGCCTCCTCGATCTTCGCCACGCCCTTGTACTGCGCGGTGATCGGGCCGACCTTGATCTTCACCGTGCCGCGGTACTCGTCGCCCTCGACCTCGGTGAGCTGCGCGCCGGGGAGGCACGGGGCGATGCGCTCGAGATCGAGGAGCACCTTCCAGGCCTCCTCGACGGGCACCTCGACCCGGAAGCTGTCTTCGATCTTCACTGGTCCTCCTGCTGCAGTCGCTCGAGATCTTCGAGGGTGTCGATGTCGGCCGCGCTCCCGGTGTCGGTGCAGTCGATCCACTCGACGGTGCCGTCGCGCATGAGGGTCCGGGCCCCGGTGTCGCCGCGCAACTGCATGGCCTCGGGCCAGAGGCTACGCGCCAGCCACACCGGATTGCCCGGCCGCCCGTCGTAGCGGGCGGCGCGGATCGGTGCGTCGCCACCGGCGGCCGCGAGGCGGGCGTAGGCGGCGGCGCTCACGAGCGGCTGGTCGGCCAGGCCCACGGCGACCGCGTCGACGTCGGGAACGGGTTCCAGGGCGGCGATCGCGGCGCGCAGGCTCGACGCGATCCCCTCTTCCCACTCGGGGTTGTCGACCACCAGCACGTCGAGAGCGGTGAGCGCGGCGCGGACCTCGTCGCCCCGGTACCCCACGACCACCACGACCGGCGCCAGTCCGGACGCCAGCGCGGCGTCCACCGCCCAGGCGACGAGGGGGCGGCCGCGCCACTCGAGCAGCGGCTTCGACGCGTCACCCCCGAGCCGCGACCCCCGGCCTCCCGCGAGGATCGCGACCGCGCTCAACCGGAGCGGTCCGGCCCGGCGCGCTCGGGCGTGATCCGGACGATGACGCGCTGCTCGCGCACCATGGCGGCGCGGTAGTCGTCCCAATCGGGGTGCTCGCCGGCCGTCGAGCGGTAGTAGTCGACCAGCGCCTCCATCGCCTGCGGGAGGGACACGATCTCCGCGGTGCCGTCGACCTGGATCCAGTCGCCGTAGAAGCGGTCGCTCAACACGCAGAGCGAGGCCCGAGAGTCGCGCCGCAAGTTCTTGGTCTTCAACGCGGTCTCGCGCGTGCTCACGATGATCCGGCGCTGGGGGTCGACGTTGCAGGCGACGGGCGACATCTGCGGCGAGCCGTCGCGTCGGTACGTGAGCATGACCGCCTGATGGTGGCCGCGGATGAACTCGAGCGCGTCGTCGAGCTTCATGCGTACACCGATTGCAGGACATCGTCGGGGATGTCGAAGTTGGCGAACACGTTCTGGACGTCGTCGTGCTCCTCGAGCGCGTCGATCACCCGCAGCACCGACTTCGCCTTGCCCGCCTCGTCGAGCTCGACGCTGGTCGTCGGCAGCATGGTGAGGTCGGCGCTGGTGATCGCGATACCGGCCTCCTCGAGCGCGGTGCGCACCGCGTGCAGGTCGGTCGGGGCGGTGGTCACCTGCCAGGTGTCGCCCTGGTCGGTGATGTCCTCCGCGCCGGCGTCGAGCGCGGCGAGCATGAGGTCGTCCTCCGACGCCGCCGACTTCTCGAGGATGATCACCCCCTTGCGCTCGAACTGCCATGCCACCGCGCCCGGCTCCGCCAGCGACCCGCCGTTTCGGGTGAACACGTTCTTCACCTCGGCGCCGGTGCGGTTGCGGTTGTCGGTGAGGGCCTCCACGTAGACGGCGACCCCGTTGGTGGCGTAGCCCTCGTAGGTGACGCTCTCGTAGGTGACGCCCTCGAGCTCGCCGGTGCCCCGCTTGATGGCGCGCTCGATGTTGTCCTTGGGCATCGACGCGTCCCGCGCCTTCTGCACCATCGTGCGCAGCGTCGGGTTGCCCTCCAGGTCGCCGCCGCCGTCGCGCGCGGCCACTTCGATCTGCCGGGCCAGCCGGGCGAAGAGCTTGCCCCGGGCGGCGTCGGCCGCGCCCTTGGCGTGCTTGATGGAGTGCCATTTCGAGTGTCCGCTCATGGGCGTGCTCTTTCTTCGTCGGGCGCGGTTGGTCAGGCGATGTTCGACAGGAACTGCTCGTGGAGCCGGAGGTCTCCCGACAGCTCCGGGTGGAAGCTGGCGACCCACACGTGCTGCTGCCGCGCCAGCACCGGGTCGCCCTCGTAGCGGGCGAGGATCTCGATGTCGGCGCCGGCGCGCTCGATCCGCGGCGCGCGGATGAACACGCCCGGGAAGGGCCCACCGGTGAGCCCGTCGACGTCCAACGCGGCCTCGAACGAGTCGCGCTGGCGGCCGTAGGCGTTGCGGCGGACGGCGACGTCGATGGCGCCGAACGACACCTGGTCGTCACGGCCGTCGACCACGTCGCGCGCCAGCAGGATCATCCCCGCGCACGTGCCGAGGACGGGCAGCCCGTCGGCCAGGAGGTCGGCGACCGGCGCGCGCAGCGACGACGTGTCGAGGAGCTTGCTCATCGTCGTCGACTCGCCTCCGGGCAGGATCAGCGCGTCGAGCGCGCCCAGCTGCTCGGGCGTGCGCACGTCGACCGCTTCGACGCCGAGCGCGTCAAGCACCTCACGATGCTCGCGGAACGCCCCCTGGAGGGCCAGCACGCCCACCTTCATGGCCTGGAGGCCTCACGATCGCTACCAGCCCCGGTCGGCGAGCTTGACGTCGAGGGCGTCGATCTCCTCGCCCCGCATCGCCTCGCCCAGGCCGCGCGACACCTTGGCCACGATGGTGGGATCGGCCGCGTGCGTGGTGGCCTCCACGATGGCCTTGGCCATGGTCGGCGGGTCGGCGCTCTTGAAGATGCCGCTACCGACGAACACCGCCTGGGCGCCCAGCTGCATCACCAGTGCGGCGTCGGCCGGGGTGGCGATCCCCCCGGCGCAGAACAGGGGGACCGGCAGCTCGCCGCGCTCCGCCACCTCCTGCACCAGCTCGACCGGCGCCCGGAGCTCCTTGGCCCAGCCGTAGCGCTCGGCCTCGTCGGCCACGGTGATCCGGCGGATGTCGCCGAGGATCGACCGGAGGTGACGGACCGCCTCCACGATGTTCCCGGTGCCCGCCTCACCCTTCGACCGGATCATGCAGGCACCCTCGGAGATGCGCCGCAGCGCCTCCCCCAGGTTGGTGGCGCCGCACACGAACGGCACCGTGAAGCCCCACTTGTCGACGTGGTGCGCCTCGTCGGCCGGCGTGAGCACCTCGCTCTCGTCGATGTAGTCGACGCCGAGCGCCTCGAGCACCTGCGCCTCCGCGAAGTGGCCGATGCGGCACTTGGCCATCACCGGGATGGTCACCGCGGCCTGGATGCCCTCGATCATCGCCGGGTCGCTCATGCGGGCGACGCCCCCGTCGCGACGGATGTCGGCCGGCACGCGCTCCAGCGCCATCACCGCCACCGCGCCGGCGTCCTCGGCGATCTTCGCCTGCTCGGGCGTGACGACGTCCATGATGACGCCGCCGCGCAGCATCTCGGCGAGGCCGCGCTTGACCCGTGCGGTGCCCGTGGTGCGTTCGGTCATGGAGCAATGGTACCGGCCGTCCCGATTCATTGTTCGTCCGCTTTCGCCCCGCGAACGCCACCGAGCGATGAATCGGGCGCGCGGCCTACTTCTTGTTCTTCTGGCTGGTCGCCTTGGCCGGCGCCGCGGTCGTCGGCGGCGCGGTGGTGGCGGGCGGCGGGGCGTCGGTCACGTCGACGGTCCGGTCGCTCGGCAGCAGCTCCACCCACGTGCGGCCGGGTCGCAGCAGGATCGGATTGCCGGCGGCGTCGACGTAGTGGGCGGGCTGGGTCTTGTCGGGGCGCACCCACCGGCCCGGGCGCAACGTGCCGTCGGTGAACACCCAGACGTCGCCGTCACCGACGGTCTGCGCCTCGGCCTCACCGCTGTAGGGCGTGAACTGCACCACCACGTTGGTCGGGGCGATGTGGCCGGGTCCGGTGACCATCGACGGGGCCCCGTCGATCGACCGCTGCCAGGTGTCGGTGGCGGCGTCGAACGTCCACGTGGGGTCGTACCCGGCGTCGAAGCCGACGTGGAAGTTGAGCACGTTGCGACCGGTCACGGCCGGTGAGCCCGGGGTGAGGTACTGGAACAGCGCCCTCGGCGGCTTCGGGTCGCCGCCGAGCGCGAAGAGGGCCGGGCCGAGGCCATAGAGGTTGTGGGGCGCATTGCGGGGCGGCTGGCTCGGCTCGTTGCGGACCATCGCGCCGCCGGCGGTGTCCTCGTCGACCGCGTGCACCGGCGCCGCGTTGATGGCGTCGACGTTGACCTGCGCGCCGCCCGAGTAGGCGAAGACGCCGCCGAGGGGCCACACGATGTCCGGGTCCTCCTGGCGGACCGACCGCACCGGGCCGATCACGTCGGGCACGGTGGAGTTGAAGATGGCGACGAAGCGGGTGATGTTGCCTTCGACCACCTCTTCGTAGAGGACGTCGGCCTGGTCGATGCCGGCCTGGGGCCGGGCGGCGTCGGTGTTCTCCACCTTCACCGACAGGGCCGGCCGGGTGAGGCTGGCGCCACTGGGGTCGGCGAGGCCGGTGAGCGGCGCGACGGGGGCGGCCACCGTCGTGGTCGTCGCCGCCGCGGTGGTGGTCGTCCGCTTCGGGGTCGCGGCCTCGGATCCACCTCCGCAGGCCGATGCGGTCAGTGCCAGGGCCACGGCCACGGCCGCGATGCCTCCGAGATGCCACGATCGGGGGTGCGTCACTTACATCTCCTGCAACCGCCGGATGCGGTCCTCGAGGGGTGGGTGGGTGTCGAACAATTTGTTGAACCGGGAGCCGGGCTTCTTCTCGTCGGTCTCGAGCGGCTGCTCGATCCACATCTGGGCCGTGGCCTTGGTCGCGTGGTGGACCACCGCATGGTCATCCCGCAACTTTTCCAGGGCCGAGATCAGACCTGGTGGATACCGCGTCAGCTGCACGCCGCTCGCATCGGCGAGGTACTCCCGGTTGCGGCTCATGGCCATCTGCATGAGGTAGCCGGCGAACGGCGCCAGCAGCAGGACCGCGAGCGAGGCGATGGCGATGATCGCCCCGATCGGCCCCGAGTCGCCGTTGTTGTCGCGGCGGTCGGTCATGCCGCCCCAGAACGCGAAGCGCAACCCGATGTCGGAGATCAACGCGATGGTGCCGACCGCGGTCACCGCGATCGTGGTGACGAGGATGTCGTAGTTCTTGATGTGCGACAGCTCGTGTGCGAGCACGCCCTCGAGCTCGACCCGGTTCATCACGTCGAGCAGGCCCGTCGTGACGGCCAACGACGAGTGCTTCGGGTTGCGACCGGTCGCGAACGCATTGGGCGCGGGATCGTCGACCACGAAGAGCTTCGGCTTGGGGAGCCCGGCCGCGATGCAGAGACCTTCGACCAGGTTGTGGTAGCGGCGGTACTCGTTCTCGTCGGCCGGTCGCGCCCGGCTCGCCGCGATCGCGATCTTGTCGGAGTTGTAGTAGGAGCCCCATGCGAGCGCCATCGCGATGACGAACGCGATGATCACCCCGACCCAGCCGCCGCCGAAGAGCAGCACGATCGCCGTCGCGGCCAGCGTGATGATGACGACGAAACCGAGCAGCATGAGGAACGTGCGCCGCTTGTTGCGCGCGATCTGCTCGTTCACGGAAGTCGACCTGTCTGGGAAATGGCGCTCCGTCGCCGCGCCGCTCCTGTGGGGGTCGAGCGCGCGGCGCCGATCAGCGCAGGCTGGCTAGAACTGGACCTGGGGCGTCTCGGTGTCCTCGGGAGCGGCGTCGAAGAACTCGCGCTTCTCGAAGTGGAACCACCCGGCCAGCAACACGGTGGGGAACTTCTGGATCTGCGTGTTGTAGCTGAGGACGCTGTCGTTGTAGAACTGCCGCGCGTAGGCGACGCGGTCCTCAGCGCTGGTCAGCTCCTCCTGCAGGTTCAGGAAGTTCTGGTTCGCCTTGAGGTCCGGGTAGGCCTCGGCCACCGCGAACAGGCTCTTCAGCGCGCCGCTCAGGACGTTCTCCGCCTGGGCCTGCTCGGCGGGGCTCTGCGCGTTGATCGCATTGGCCCGTGCCGCGGTCACGGCCTCGAACGTGCCGCGCTCGTGGGCGGCGTACCCCTTGACCGTCTCGACCAGGTTCGGGATGAGGTCGTGCCGGCGCTTCAGCTGCACGTCGATCTGCGACCAGGCGTTGTCGACCTGGTTCCGCCGCTTGACCAGGCCGTTGTAACCCAGCCAGAAGGTCAACAGCAGCAGCAGCACGACCACGACGATCACGATGACTGCAACCATGACTGCACTCTACCTGCGGCGTGCCTCAGCTTCAGGGTCGACTGCGCGGCGTCGTCCCGCCCTCCGGGCACGGCTCCGCTTCGTCTCACTCTGATTGGTCGACTCCGCTGCGCCGTCCCGCCCTCCGGGCACGGCTCCGCTTCGTCTCAGCCGACGGACGCCCGGGGCGCCGCCATCGCCCGCTCGTACAGGGGCAGGAAGCGCTCGGCGACGTGGGCCATGGAGAACTCGTCGGCCCGGCGGCGGCCCTCGGCCACCAGCGCGGCCCGCCGGCCGGGATCGTCGAGCAGCACCCGCAACGCGGTGCGGAGCGCGTCGGGGTCGCCCGGTGGGACGAGCATCGCCTCCTGGTCGGAGCGGGACACCGCGCGGTAGCCGTCGATGTCGGACGCCACGACCGGCGTGCCGGCCGCCATGCCCTCGAGGAGCACCACGCCGAACGACTCGCCGTCGAGCGCCGGGAAGCACGCGATGGTGGCGCCGCGCAGCCGAGCCTGCTTCTCCTCCTCCGACACCTGCCCGAGCCACTCGACCCGCGGCACTCGGCGGCCGCGCAGCGCGTCGCGGTTCGGGCCGTCGCCGATGACCCAGAGGTCGGCGTCGCGCTCGAGGCCGACGAACGCGTCCAGCAGCACCGCCAGCCCCTTCCGGCGCTCGTGGCGGCCGACGAAGAGGATCGCCGGCGCGACCGACGGCGTCACGGGGCCGTGGGCGAGGCGGGGGACGTCGACCCCGTTCGGCACGATCTCGCACTCGCCGCCGAAGGTCTGGGTGACCTGGCGCTTGGCCTCCTCGGAGACCGCGGTCGACACGGCCAGGCGGCGCATCATCGGCTTGAGGCCGGGGCGGAAGGTCTCGTACCAGCCGTTGCGGCCGGCGCGGGCGGAGTGGAAGGTGCCGACCGCAGGGAGGGTGGTGCCGACGAGGGCGGCGTGGTTGGGGCCGGGTGACAGGGGCTCGTGGAGGTGGAGGACGTCGGGCTGGAACGTGCGCAGCGCCTCGATGGTGCGCCGGGCGACGGCCCGGCCGCTGGCGATCGGCGCCACCGAGCCGTTGCTGGGCATGCGGGTGCTGGGCCCGACGGTGGTGATCCCGGGCTCGGGCGGAGGGCCGTCGCACGGAGCGACGATGCGGGCGTCGACCCCGACCTCGCGCAGGGCGCGGGCGAGCCCGAGCACCTGACCCTGTACGCCGCCGAACAAGGTCAGCGAGTACGGGCACGAGAGCATGACCCTCAGGCCGCGGGCGTCCCTCCCCACCGCGTGATCATCCCATCCCGGAGCGCGCCGCGGCAGGGTCGGAGCCGCGGTCGCTGGGCCAGTTGGGTTGCAGCAGGTGCCAGTTGGTGGGCGCCACCCGGATGAGGTCCTCGAACCGGTGGGCGAGCTCCTGGGTGACCCGGGCGAGGTCGTCCCGGAGGCGTCCCGAGCGCGCCGCCGGCACCGGCGGGAGGATGTGCGTCTCGTGGCGGCCGTGGTCACGGAAGTAGCACCCGGCGGCGAGCAACGGCGCGCCGCCCCGGAGCGCGATCAGCGCAGGGCCCCCGGGGAGCGTGGTGCACTCGCCGAAGAACTCGACCGCGATGCCGTCACCGGTGAGGTCGCGATCGGCGAGGAGGCACACCACCTCGTTGGCGCGCACCGCTTTGAGCACCTCGGTGCCGGCCGACGGCCCGAGGGGGACCACCCGCATCCCCAGGCGGGCACGCGTCTCGACGAACCAGTCGAACAGCTCCGGTGGCTCCACCGGCTCCGCCACCACGGTGACGGAGTAGCCCTGCCGCGCGAGCCAGGCGCCGGCGAAGTCCCAGTTCCCGAGATGGGGCAGCGCCAGCACCGCGCCCCGGCCCGCGGCCACGCCGGCCACGATGTGCTCGAGACCGACGCAGCGGAAGTGCGCGTCGATCCACGCGGGCTCGTAGGTGGGCAGGCGGAACAGCTCGTAGAAGTAGCGACCGTAGGACTCGAACGTCGCGCTGACCTCGTGCCGCAACTCGGGGCCGGAGAACCCGCGCCCGTGCACGCGACGCAGGTTGCGCACCACCTGCTCGCGCCGCTCGGTCATGAACGCGAGCCCGATCATCGCCGCCGCCTCGCGCGCCAGCGGGGCTCCCACCGATGCGGGCAGGACACGGGCGACCTCGGCACCGGCGCGGTACGCGTAGTACGGCGTGCGCTTCGGGAGGACAGGCAACGCGGTGTGAGTGGTCGGTCAGCGGCGACGGGACGTGGAGCCCGAGCGACCCGCGCGCTCGGTCTGCGGGCGGTGCGCCGCCCACCACTGCGCGAGGCCGCCCGCGCGGGGTTCCTCGGTGCCCGAGCCGCGGTGGTGACGCGTGCGGCGGGGCCGCTCGGGCGTGGCCTGGCGCCACACCTTCACGAACCGCTGGATCGCGGTGAGCGCGGTGAGCGCCAGCATCACCCAGAGGATCGGCACGAGGATGTCGAACGCCAACCCGACGCCGAGCAGCACGAGCCGTTCGGCGCGCTCCATGAGGCCGCCGCGCGCCTGGAAGCCGAGCGACTCGGCACGCGCCCGCTCATACGTGATCAGCATCGACAGCGCGAGCACCGCCATCGCGAGGACGGCGTAGTGCGGGTCGTCGGTCTCGGAGAGGTACCACGCGACACCGATGAAGAGCGCCGCGTCGGCGACGCGGTCGCACACGGAGTCGAAGAACGCGCCGCGCGGGCCCGCGCGACCGCTCTGGCGCGCCACCGAACCGTCGAGGATGTCGGGCAGACCGGTGAGGATGACGCCGAACACCCCGAGCAGGAGGTGACCGTCGGCGATCAGCAACGCGGTGCCGATGGCGAAGACCAACCCGATGACGGTCAAGCCGTCGGCGGTGATGCCGGCCCGGTACAGGCCCTGGCCGACGGGTTCGAGTCCCCGCTCGACCGTCGCGCGCCAGCGTCCGTCGAGCATGCGCAGAGAATCCTCGGTCGGGAACAGTTGCAGGGAGAGAGTGCCCCGTCAGGCTAACACCCACTCCTCGTCGGCCCGGGACGGCGGACCCCGCCGGGCTCCCGGACTCCGGGCCGACGGGCTCCCGGACTCCGGGCCGACGAGCTCCCGGCGCCCGGTGCCCGCCCCGGCGGCGTTCCGACGGGGCTGCGTAGACTGCGAAAAAGCCTGCGAATTTCGGGGGGTGCCGGTGGCGGCGAAGACGTTCCCGACGGAGAAGATCCGCAACGTGGCCCTGGTCGGCCACGGCGGTTCGGGCAAGACCTCTCTCGCCGAGGCCCTCCTCTTCACCGCCGGGGCGATCCCCCGTCTCGGGAAGGTGGAGGACGGCAGCACCACCACCGACTTCGATCCCGAAGAGGCGCGGCGCAGCATCTCGGTGTCGCTCGCGCTGGCGCCGTTCGAGCACGACGGCCACAAGGTCAACCTGATCGACACGCCCGGCTACGCCGACTTCGTGAGCGACGTCGCCGCCGCGCTGCGCGCCGCCGACCTGGCGGTGTTCGTGGTGTCGGCGGTCGAGGGCGTCGAGGTGCAGACCGAGATCGTGTGGCGCATGGCCGAGCAGCTCGGGCTGCCGCGCGCGGTGTTCGTCAACAAGCTCGACCGCGAGCGCTCGTCGTTCTCGCGGACGCTCGACGAGCTCAAGGACAAGTTCGGTGCCGGCGTCGCACCGTTGCAGCTGCCCATCGGCGACGAAGCCGCGTTCCACGGCGTCGTCGAGCTGCTCGACGACCACGCGGTGCACTACGTCGACGGCAAGGCGACCGAGGGCCCGATCCCGCCCGAGATGGAGATGGAGGAGCACTCGATCCACGACGCGCTCATCGAGGGGATCGTCGTCGGCGACGACGACCTCATGGAGCGGTACCTGGCCGACGAGACGATCCCCACCGCCGAGCTCGCGCACGCGCTGGCCGACGGGGTCGCGTCGGGCGCGGTGTTCCCGGTCCTGTGCGGCAGCGCGACCAAGCTGATCGGGGTCGACCGGTTGGCGTCGTTCATCACCGAGGAGGGCCCCGCGCCCAAGCCCGCGGCGGGCGACGGTCCACCGGTCGCGTTCGTGTTCAAGACCATCGTCGACCCGTACGTCGGCCATGTGAACCTGTTCAAGGTGCTGCAGGGCACGGTGAAGACCGATGCCGCGCTGGTGAACGGCCGCACGATGCACGACGAGCGGCTGCACCAGCTCTCGGTGATGCGCGGCAAGGAGCAGGAACCGATCTCCGAGGTGCCGACGGGCGACATCGCCGCCGTCGCCAAGCTCGCCGACACGACCACCGGCGACGTGCTCGGTGCGCGCGGCGCCGAGGTCGACGTCGACCCGTTCGAACCGCCGGCACCGGTGCTCGCGATCGCGATCCGGGCCAAGTCGAAGAGCGACGAGGACAAGCTCGCCAACGCGTTGCACCGCCTGCTCGACGAGGACCCCGCGCTCCGCCTCGACCGCAACGCCGAGACCCACCAGACGCTGCTGTGGGGGCAGGGCGAGACCCACCTCGGCATCGCGCAGGAACGCCTGCACCGCAAGCTCGGCGTCGAGGTCGAGACCGAAGAGGTGAAGGTCGCGTACCGCGAGACGATCACCCACGAGGCCGAGGCCGAAGGCAAGTACAAGAAGCAGACGGGCGGTCACGGCCAGTTCGGGATCGCGTTCCTGCGGGTCGAACCACTCGAGCGCGGCGCCGGCTTCGAGTTCGTCGACCAGATCGTGGGGGGCGCCATCCCCCGCCAGTTCATCCCCGCGGTGGAGAAGGGCGTCCACGAGACGATGGAGCAGGGCGGCGTCTACGGCTATCCGGTCGTCGACGTGAAGGTGACGTGCTTCGACGGCAAGTACCACTCCGTGGACTCATCGGAGATGAGCTTCAAGATGGCGGGCTCGATCGGCTTCAAGGAGGCGATGGCGAAGGCCGACCCGATCCTGCTGGAGCCGATCAGCGAGCTCGTCGTCACCGCGCCCGAGGCCCACCAGGGCGACATCATGGGCGACCTGAATTCGAAGCGGGGGCGCATCCAGGGCTCGGCCGCGGTCGGCAACGGCGAGGTCGAGGTGGTGGCGCTGGTGCCCACCTCCGAGGTGCTGCGCTACACCATCGACCTCCGGTCGATGACCGGGGGCCGGGGTCGCTTCACCGCGTCGCACTCGCACTACGACCCGATGCCGACACATCTGGTCGAGAAGGTGCGGGCCACCACGACCACCGGCTGACCTGGGAATACGCGGGCGCGCCGGGAGGTTCTTGACCTCGGCCCGCAGGCGCGGGCGTCGATGACGGGAGCCCTGCCCCTCCCTGCCTCCGCCTGCGCGGCGGGCCATTTTGCGGTCCCGGTCCCCCCACCGGGGTGGCCACCCCGAGGGGTGTTTCCGAACCCGGGGTGGCTTGGGGCCCGGGCGCCGGGGCATGATGGGTGCCAAGGCGGGTCCGCAGTCACCTGCACCTCCCCACGGCGCCACGGGCAGCGCCGACGACCTGGGCAGTCGGGGGAGGCGCGAGCACCTCTTCGGGAGGGGAACCAGTGACCGAACGACGAATCGTGGTCCTCGCGTTCTTCGCGTTCCTGGCCGTCGGGGCGGCCGTCATCCTGGTCTACGCCTCGCAACCGGCCTCGAACCCGTCGATCCAGAGCGGGCTCGGCCCCGCGACGACCCGGCCGCACCACACCACGACGAGCTCGACGACGCCCGGGACCCTTCCCCAGCCCCCCATCGAGGTGAAGGGCGAGGTGGCCACCTCGCCCACCGCCCCGAAGGGCACCACCGCCCCGAAGCCGACCGCCACCACCACCCGTCGGAGGGTCGCCCCCAGCCTCTTCGGCATTCTGGCCGCGCCCAGCGTCTCGGCCGGGACCGCGCCGTCGGGCGCCAAGCCGGCCCCTGCCGTCGCCACCTCGCCGCCGGGGACCACCCGGACGAGCCCGCCCACCACCAAGCCGGACCCGACCACGACCAAGCCGGCGCCCACCACGGCCGCGCCCACCACCACCAAGCCGGCGCCCACCACCGCCGCGCCCACCACCACCAAGCCGCCGCCGACCACGGCACCCCCGACCACCGCCGCGCCGACCACCACGAAGCCGGCGCCGACCACGGCACCCCCGACCACCGCAGCCCCGACCACGACCGCGCCGACGACGACGACCCAGCCGAAGCCGATCCTGCCCCCGGTCCTGCCGCCGTTGCTCCCGATCTTCTGACCGCCGCCGCACCCGGCGGGTGGGCTCACCAGAGCCCGGCCGCGCTCCCGGTCAGGTAGACGGCGGCGGCGAGGAGGGCGTCGAACAGCAGCGCCACACACATCCCTCGCACGAGACTCGCAGGCATCCGAACCCCCCGGTGAGGTGCCCGCCCCACTCGCAGGATGCTCGCGCACCGCGCCCGTCCAGGCGCGGATGCTGGGCGAGCGGCGCGGCCCGATTTTTTGGGTTGACGCGCGGGCACCGGGAGCCGACACTGCGCTCACCTCCACGCGACGCTGAGGCCCCGGCTACTGCCCCGCGCTGGCCGGGGCTTCGTCGCATCCGGCGACGCCTCGCTCCCTATCGGGTGCGGCCGGCTCGGGCCATGACGACGAGGAGAGCGCCGACGAGGAGTGCCGCGAGGGCGGCGAGGAGCGTCGGGCGGTTGTTGTCGCCCGTGAACGCGAGGACGCCTTCCGCACTTGGCGCCCCGGTCGTGACGGCCGCCGCGGCGGCGGCTTCGGACGGGACCGTCGGGGCGACGGGAACGACGGGAACCAGGTCGTAGGTGTTGGTGATCGGTTCGGCGTCGACCGGGTTGTCGGCGGTCTCGTCGGTCGGGATGTCGACGGTCTGGGACCCGTTGTCCGTCACGACGGTGACCGACGCGTTGGCGCCGTCGGCGTTCTCGGTGATGGTGCACGTCGCCGGCGTCGGGATGTTGTCGTAGGTATGGGTGAGCGTCCCGGTCGCGCCCGTCGGGACGACGAAGTCGGCGAGCGCGGTCCCGTTGCAGGTGACCCCGATCGTCACGTCGCCATGGGAACCGGCGCCGGGACCGGCGATGGTCTTGGTGGCGACGAGCGCACCGGTGTCGACGAACTGCGCGTCGGCCGACACGGTGGTGGTCACCGTGGTGCTCTGGGCGAGGATCAGCCGCTGGGCGTCGTTGACGTTCACCAGATTTCCGCTGTAGAGGTACACGTTGCCCGACGGCACCACCGCGGAAGCTTTGGCGGACAGCGTCGCCCCACCGATCGCCGCCTGTTCGAGCCAGATCTGCGTATCGTCCGGAACGGTGGCACCGTCCAGAATCGGGATCGTCCCGGCCGCATCCGCGAACATGTCGGCGGTCGAGCTGACCACCGCCGGCGCCTGGGGGCTGGTGACCGTGTACGGCCCGAGCGGGGCTCCGATCGGACCCGTCGCCGTCGCCGGTGCGATCTGCAGGCTCGGCGGCGGAGGCTGCACCAGCGGCCCGTTCGTCCGCGCGTCCTCGACGATCGCGGTCACCGCCGGACGCAGCGGATCGGTCGTGGACAGCACGTAGTTGTCGCTGAAGTACCAGATCGACGCCTGGACCGCGGCGGCGCGCTCATTGTCGCTCCCGAGTCCCGCGGGCGCGGTCGGAACGTTGGGGAAGTAGTGGTTCAAGAGATAGGCGACGAACCCCACGTTGTGGACGTTCGACGCGTCCCAAGTCCCGAGGTTGTACCCGACCCCGCCGTAGGTGAGGGTCAAGATGTCGATGCAGTACAGGCTGAGCGTCGCACCCCCGCCTGTAGGCGTCCCGAAGATGATCCCGGCGAAGCCTTCCGGGTGCGACGTGAAACCGGCAGGCGGCGCCGACGGATACGGCACCGTCGGATCCGAGATGCTGCCCGTCGGACCGATGAAGCCGTCGACACCACCACCGGACCCGGTCCCGGACATGAGCATCTCGCTCGACGTACCGCCGCGCGGGCCGCCCGGAGGCGGCGGGCCCGGGGTGAACAGCGCCCAGCCGGCGGACGCCCCCAGGACGAGCACCGCAGTGATCGCCACCGCGGCAGCCACGCAACGTCGAAGCACCGAGCGGACCGTACACCGACGGTGAACTCCGCGCCACCATCCGCGGTGGGCCGACCCTCGTTCGTCGAACCGGCGCGAGCTCCGTGGTGCCGGTGGACACCACTCTCCGTGACCGTGTAGGCTGTACCTTGGGAGCGTTTGCCACGCAGAGCGCGGTGAACGTGGTGGGTGACGAGAGCCGGGGCGGCTTTCGCGCTATACGTGAGAAGGCTCGGCGGCAATCTGGTCACTGACCGTGGCAATGCCACGGGTCCAGGACGCCGGTGAGTCCCCAGACGACGATCCAGACGATCCAAGGGAGGCAGGACCGATGAAGTACGTCAGAGGCGCGGCCGCGATCGGGGTGCTGGCGTTCGCCAGCTTCCTCCTGGTCGGGACCGCGGGAGCCAACCACCTGGCGCCGGGCACGGCGGTGACGCTGACGTGCTCCACGGCGTCGGCCGAGTACCAGTCGTTCGCCGAGGCGGACTTGCCGATCACGTTCCACGTCACCGTGAACGGGGTGACCCACGACCTGGTCGCGAGCGCAGATGCGGTTCCCGACGGGACCGCAACCGTCGACATCTCGAGCCTGACGAGCGGATTCAACGGCACCGCGGGCACCGTCAGCGCCGATGTCACCTGGGCCACCCATCCCACCCATGAGGGTGCGATCGGCCCGGTCGACCTGACGTGCGGTGAGGCGCCGCCCACGACCACGACACCGCAGGTGTCGCCGGCCGTCGTGGTGTCGCCGGCGGCGGTCGTCAGCCCGCCGGCCGCGGCCGCACCGGCGGTCGCGGTCACCAACGTGTCACCGCAGTTCACCGGCTGAGCCGATTCGGACCCGAGCCGGTACCTCGGCGGCGTGGGCCCGGGCCGTGGGGCGCGGCCCGGCTCGCGACGCCGACGACGACGTTACGGTGCTCGACCTGCGGTCTCGTCGAGGCCGTACTTCGACCAGTCCTCGGGGTTCGGTTCGGTGTACTCCCCCATCACGCTGCCGTCGACCGCATCGATCTGCACCAGGCCGCGCATCGCCGGGGGTGACTCCGCGCTGTAGAGGAGGATGCGCCAGACGGGTCGTGCCCGCAGGCCGTGCCAGGCCAGCTGCGCGCTCGAGTGACCGACCGCGAAGCCGACGGTGCGGGAGGCGATCAGCAACGCCTCGGTCTGGTCGATGGTCAGCGGCCAGGCGCACGCGTAGTGGTACGCGGCCACGAGGCCGAGGAAGATCGCCGCGCCGAGGAGACCGCCGTTGCTCGACTGGAGCCAGCCGAGCAGGCAGAGCACGGCGAGCACGAGGTACATCGTCGCCGGGATGCGCCGGCGCTCCATGGTCGGGAAGAGGTACGGACCGACGTAGGCGGTGACGTCGAGGTCCTCGGGGAGCTCGTCTCCCTCGTCGTCCGCCCCGGGACCGCCGGGGATCGGGAGCGCGTCGTCGTCCGGCATCGCCAAGACGGTACCTGCCCCGTCGCTCAGCGCGGCCACTCGGCGCGCAGCTTCTCGTAGCTCGTGCTGAGGGGTTCAGGGAGGACCCGGGCCTCGGCGACCGCGGTCATGAAGTTGGTGTCGCCGGCCCAGCGCGGCAGGACGTGCATGTGTACGTGACCCGGGACGCCCGCGCCGGCGGCGCGGCCGATGTTGGCGCCGACGTTGATGCCGTCCGGACGGTACGCCGCCATCACCGCGACATTGGCGTCCTGCACCAGGGCCATCACCGCGGCCGCCTCGTCGCGGGTGAGGTCGGCGAGGGTCGACTCGTGGCGCAGCGGTGCGACCATGAGGTGGCCCGACGTGTACGGGTACGCGTTCATGACCGCGAAGGCATGCTCGTTGCGCGCCAGCACGAGCGACTCCGCGGCGGGCGCGGCGGCGAGCCGTTCGAAGAGGCACTCCGCGGGATCGTCTGACGGTTCCTGGGTCGCGACCCCGTCGATGTACGTGGTGCGCCACCCCGCCCAGAGACGATCGAGGCCCCCGGTCCCGCTCGTACGCGCGCTCACGCTCATGCCACCACCATTGGGCATTCGCTACTCGCCGGGACACCCGGCTCGCTCACGCTCATGCCACGGCTCGGGTGTCGACGTCGAGGGCGAGACGCGCCACGAAGTCGTCGACCGCGACGCCCCGGTCGGGCGCGTCACCTCCCCGACGGTTCACCCCGACGGTGTGGTGCTCGACGTCGTCGTCGCCGACGACGAGCACGTACGGGACCTTCTCCAGCTTCGCCCGCCGGATGCGCGACCCGAGAGAGTCGGAGTGCGCGTCGACCAGCTCGACGCGGCGGCCGTCGGCACGGAGGCGCGCCGCGACCTCGCGGGCGTACTCCTCGTGGCGGTCGGCGACGGGCAGGACGGTCGCCTGCACCGGCGCGAGCCAGGCGGGGAACGCACCGGCGTAGTGCTCGGTGAGGATGGCGAAGAAGCGCTCGATGGTGCCGAAGAGCGCCCGGTGGATCATGACCGGGCGGTGACGCTCGTTGTCGGCGCCGACGTACTCGAGCTCGAAGCGCTGCGGCAGCTGGAGGTCGAGCTGGATCGTCGACATCTGCCACGTGCGGCCGATGGCGTCCTTGGCCTGGACCGAGATCTTGGGGCCGTAGAACGCGCCGCCGCCCTCGTCCATCACCAGCGCGAGGTCGTCGGCCTCGGCGACGGTGCGCAACGCGCTCGTGGCCTCCTCCCACTCCTCGTCGCTGCCAACCGCCTTGCCCTCGGGCTTGGTCGACAGCTCGAGGTAGAAGTCGTCGAGGCCGTAGTCGCGCAGCACGCTGATGACGAACTCGAGCGCGCGCTGCAGCTCGGGGACGATCTGCTCGCGCGTGCAGAAGATGTGGGCGTCGTCCTGCGTCATGCCGCGCACGCGGGTGAGCCCGTGGACCACGCCCGACTTCTCGTGGCGGTAGACGGTGCCGAACTCGAACAGGCGCAGCGGCAGCTCCCGGTACGAGCGCATGCGGCTGCGGTAGATCAGGATGTGAAACGGGCAGTTCATGGGCTTCAGGTAGTAGTCGGTGCCGCCGTCGAGCTCCATCGGCGGGTACATGGCTTCGGCGAACCAGTCGAGGTGCCCGGAGATCTCGAACAGGTGCGACTTGGTGATGTGCGGCGAGTTGACGAACTCGTACCCCGCATCCTCGTGCCGGCGGCGCGAGTAGTCCTCCATCACCCGGCGGATGGTCCCGCCCTTGGGGTGGAACACCGCCAGGCCCGGGCCGATCTCGTCGGGGAACGAGAAGAGGTCGAGCTCGGCCCCGAGCTTCCGGTGGTCGCGCTTCTCGGCTTCTTCCAGGCGATGCAGGTGCTCCTCGAGCGCGTCCTTCGACTCCCACGCGGTGCCGTAGATGCGTTGCAGCATCGGGCGCTTCTCGTCGCCCCGCCAGTAGGCACCGGCGACCTTGGTGAGCTTGAACGCGCCGAGCCGCTTGGTGGACGGTACATGGGGGCCGCGGCACAGGTCGACGAACTCGTCGCGCCCGAACTCCGACGTGGCGGCGCGTGGGTTCCGGTAGACGGAGATCGTGGTGCCGGTGCCGATCTCCGCCGCGTCGGCGGGGTCGACCCGCTCGATGATCTCGACCTTGTAGGGCTGGTCGGCGAAGGTGGCGATGGCGTGCTCGCGGTCGAGCTCCTCCCGCAGGAACGGCTCGTCCTCCTGCACGATCTCGCGCATGCGCGCCTCGATGCGCCCGAGGTCGTCGTCGCTGAAGTGCGCGCCGTCCGGGAGCTCGAAGTCGTAGTAGAAGCCGTCTTCGATCGCGGGACCGATGGCGTACTTCGCTCCGGGGAAGAGGTCGGTGACGGCCTGCGCCATCACGTGCGCGGTCGAGTGCCGCAGCACCTCCCTGCCTTCCGAGGTGTCGGGGGTGACGACGGCGAGGGCGGCGTCGTGCTCGATCGGGCGCGACAGGTCGTACCACTCGGCCTCGCCGCCGTCCTCGGTGACCTTCGCCGCCAGCGCGGCCTTGGCCAGCCCGCGGCCGATGGACGCGGCGACCTCGCCGGCGGTGACACCCTGCTCGTAGTCACGCGTCGAACCGTCGGGCAGCGTGATCGTGATCTGCATGGGCCGCCGACGTTATCAGTGGGTCGCGGACCGGCTCGTCCGTTATCGCGGGGCTCCGGCGGGCCGCGAGAGGTCGATGCCGAGCAGCGCGCCGAGCTCGCGGAGGGTCGCGGGCGCGGTCGGGTCGTCGCCGCCGGAGAGCACCGCGCTGGCGAGGTCGTCGAGCGCTTCCAGCGCGCGCGGGGCGTCGAGGTCGTTGTCGATGGCGGCGCGCACCCGGGCGGCGAAGGGCCGCGGGTCGGCGCCGTCCTCGCAGTCGGCGGCCGCGAGCAGACGGTGCAGGAGCGCGGTGCCGTCGTCGAGGTCGGTGTCGTGCCACTCGAAGCCGGCGCGGTAGTGGTGCTGCATGAGCGCGAGGCGGATGGCGCGCGGGTCGGCCGTCTTCAGGAGGTCGCTCACGAACACGAGGTTGCCGAGCGACTTCGACATCTTCTCACCCTCGTAGCTCACCATCGCCGAGTGCACCCAATGGCGGGAGAACGGCTGCCCGGTGATGCTCTCGCTCTGCGCGACCTCGCACTCGTGGTGCGGGAAGATGAGGTCGGTGCCACCACCGTGCAGGTCGATGGTGGGGCCGAGCTCGTTCATGGCCATCACCGAGCATTCGACGTGCCAACCGGGGCGGCCGACGCCGAAGGGCGCGCGCCAGGCCGGCTCGTCGGGGAGCGACGGCTGCCAGAGCACGAAGTCGAGCGGGTCGCGGCGGTGGGGGTCGTCCGGGTTCCCGCCCCGGGTACGGGCCAAGCGCACCATGTGGTCGCGGGAGTAGTGCGACACCTCGCCGAAGCGCGGGAACGTCGACACGTCGAAGTACACGGTGCCGTGGGTGAGGTACGCGTTGCCGTCGTCGAGCAGCGTGTTGACCATGTCGATCATGCCGTCGATCGACTCGGTGGCGCGTGGCTCGGCCAGCGGCGGACGAGTGCCCAGCGCCTCCATGTCGGAGCGGAACCGGGCGAGCTCGGCTTCCGCCAGGTCGAGGTAGGGCACGCCGAGCTCCCGGGCCTTGGGGAGGATGGAGTCGTCGACGTCGGTGACGTTGCGCACCATGCGCACCTCGTGGCCGAGCTCTTCGAGCCGGCGGATGAGGAGGTCGTACGTGAGGTACGTGGCGGCGTGGCCGAGGTGGGTGGAGTCGTACGGCGTGATGCCGCAGACGTACATGCGCACGACCCGGTCGACCTCGAACGGGACGACGGCGCGCTGGGCGGTGTCGAAGAGCTTGATGGTCATGGTGCGGAGTTGGTCACGGTGCGTTCGTTGGTCACGGTGCGGGAGTACGGCGGGGCCCGAGGCCCTCGAGCCGGAGCGTTCCCTCACCCTTGTGGTTCAGGTTGGCGGTGAGGAGTGCGGCCGCGAACGCCTCGATCCCGAGGGCGTTGGCGAGCGGGCCCGCGTCGATGGCGCGGAGGCCGTCGATGCCGTCGATGAGCTCGAGCACCGCGGTGCGGGCCTCGGGGTCGTCGCCGGCCACCAGGACGTCGCTGGCGAGCGGGTGGGCGAGGTCGCCGAGGGCGGCGGCGGGCACGTGCTGCAGGGCGGCGACGACGTGGGCGTCGGGCGCGGCGGCCTGCACCGCGGCACTGAGCGAGCCCTGCTCGGGGACGACCGGGTGGAAGTGGCGCCCGTGCTTCTCGAGGCCGTTGCCCATGGCGATCACGGTCTTGCCCGCGAGCTGCTCGGCGTGGGCCCGCGCCGTCGGGACGGCGGCGTCCCAGACGGTGGCCAGCACGACCAGGTCGGCGTCGGCGGCGTCGTGGTTGGTGCCGGGCTCGAGGCCGGCGACCCGGTCGCCCCACTGCTCCCGCAGGTCGTCGACGACGCTCCGCGACCGCTCGCGGTCCCGTGATCCCACGACCACGTCGTGGCCGGCCGCGGCCAGGCGCGCCGCGATGCCGCGCCCCGCCGGTCCCGTCCCCCCCAACACGCCGATCCTCATCACCCGAGCTTCGCACACCCCCGCCCACGATCCCCACCTGCCCGCCGCGTCCCGAGCGTGAACATCTCGCAGTTGAGGGTGTCATGGTGCCCTCGACTCCGAGACGTTCGGCGGCAGGATCGCTGTCACACCCGGGTGCCAACCTGCGCGGCATGTCCGATTCGCGTCTCGCTCCCGTCGCTCGCAACCAACTCGGCCTTGTGACCCGCGGCCAGGCACTGGAGGAGATGTCGCGCCACACACTGCACGACTGGCTCCGGGCGCGGCGGCTCGAGCCCGTCCGCCGGGGTGTCTACCGCGTCGCCGGGGCACCCGAGAGCTGGCGACAAATGCTGCTCGCGGTCTGCCTGGCCGGCGGCTCGAGCACATACGCGTCGTTCCGTGCCGCGGCCGCGGTGTACGGGTTCGACGGCTTCGAGCCCGACACGCTCGAGGTCACCCAGTTCGGCCGGCGTCCGTCGATCATGGACGGCGTGGTGGTCCACGAGAGCGCGGTCTTCGGGCCTGGCCATGTGACGCGCGCAGGCCCGATCCCAGTGACATCGGCGGCCCGGACGCTCTGCGACCTCACCGCCGTGGAACCGGCGTGGAAGATCGAGCGGGCGGTGGACGAGGCCCTGCGCCGCGAGATGGTGACGCGGCGAGCGCTCGTGCGCGTGGCAACCGACCTCGAGGGCCGCGGCCGTCACCGTTGCACCGTGATGCGCGAGATCCTCGAGCACCGCGCTCCCGGCTACCACCCGGGTGAGAGCGAACCCGAGAAGCGCATCGCCCACCTGCTCGTGAGCGCCGGCCTTCCCGAGCCCACGCGTCAGCACTGGGTGCGGTTCGGTGACCGGCGATACCGGATCGACCTCTGCTACCCGGCCGCAAAGATCGCGATCGAGTTCGACAGCTGGGGTTTCCACAAGGGTCGCCGGGCATTCGACCGGGACCGGGCGCGGGGCAATGATCTCGTCGTCATCGGCTTCCAGCTGCTCCGGTTCACGTCGCGATCGTCCGACCACGCCGTCGTCGACACCGTGAGGGCGGCCTTGACCCGAGCATCCGCGGGTTGAGGGGGATATCACCCACCGAAGTCCGAGATGTTCGGAGGCGGGAGGGGTCAGGTGATGCAGTCGGCGCCGAGGAGGATGCGGAGCTCGGCGTAGAGGCCGGTGCCGGCGTCGACGAGGTGGTCGTCGCCCAGACGCAGGACGGTCGTCTTCTCCGGGCTCTCGAGGTGCACGTAGACGGGGCTGTCGCCGGGGTGCTCCGAGAGGATGGCCTTGAGCTGGCCGACCTTGGCGTCGGAGAGGGTGTTGAGCCGCACCTTCACCCGCACCGGCGGGCCGCTGTCGACCGCGAGCTCGGGCCGGGTGATCTCCATGGCGATGATCTTGGGCGTGTCGTCGCGCACGTCGAGCCGGCCCTTCACCACCACGATGGCGTCGTCCTCGAGCAGGTGCCCGTAGCCCGTCATGGTCTTCGGGAACACCATCACCTCGAGCGCGGCGCCGAGGTCCTCGAGCACGAACGCGCCCATGAGGTCGCCCCGCTTGGTGTACTTGCGGTTGAGCGCGGTAACGATCCCGCCCACCGTCTTCATCTCGCCCTCGCGACCCTCCCGCAGCTCCGACAGCGTGCAGTCGACGTACTTCCGCAGCGCCCGCTCCGCGCCCATCATCGGGTGCTCGCTCACGTACAGCCCGAGCATCTCCTTCTCGAACGCGAGCCGCTGCGACTTCGGGAACTCGGTGTCGGGGATGGTGGTGCGGTGGCCGACGACCGACTCCGGCGCGGGATCGTCGACCGCGGAGAACAGGTCGAACTGGCCCTCGGCCTCGTTGCGGCGACGCCCGAGCACGGTCTCGATGATGGTCTCGTGCACGAACAGGAGGCCCTGACGCGGATGGCCGACGGAGTCGAACGCACCCGCCTTGATCAGCGACTCGACGGTCCGCTTGTTGAGCACGGTCGGGTCGACGCGGTCGCAGAAGTCGTAGAAGTCGGCGAACGGACCGCCGGCTTCCCGCGCCGCGACGATGTGCACCACCACGCCCTCGCCGACGTTGCGGACGGCCGACAGCCCGAAGCGGACCGCCTTGCCGTCGGACCGATCGCGCACCGAGAAGTCGGAGACCGATTCGTTGACGTCGGGGACGAGCACCTCGATGCCGAGTTGGCGGCACTCGTTGAGGAAGACCGCGGTCTGGTCCTTGTTGGTCTTGACCGACGTGAGCAGCGCGGCGAGGTACTCGACCGGGTGGTTCGCCTTGAGCCATGCGGTCTGGTACGTGACGAAGCCGTAGCCCACCGAGTGCGACTTGTTGAACGAGTAGTCGGCGAAGGGCTCGATGGTGTCGAAGATCCGTTCGCCGAACGCCGCCTCGTGGCCCTGCGCGACGCAGCCCTCGACGAACTTCGTGCGCTCCTTGGCGATCAGGGCGCGGATCTTCTTGCCCGTCGCCTTCCGGAGGTTGTCGGCCTCCTCCAGCGTGTACCCGGCCAGCCGCTGCGCCACGCGCATCAGCTGCTCCTGGTAGATCATCAGCCCGTACGTGGGCTCCAGGATCTCGGTGAGGTCGGCGTGCGGGTAGTCGACCGGCTTCCGCCCGTTCTTGCGGTCGGCGTACTCGTTGTGCCAGTTCTGGGCCATGGGCCCCGGGCGGTAGAGGGCGATGAGCGCGGCGACGTCCTCGAACGAGGTCGGCATCAGCGAGCGCAGGAGCGCCCGCATCGGCCCGCCTTCGAGCTGGAACACGCCCACGGTGTCGCCGGCGCGCAGCAGGTCGAACGTCTTCGGGTCGTCGAGCGGGATGCGGTCGATGTCGGGACGGGAGCCGGTGCTCTCCTCGATGAGCCCGAGCGCGATCTCGAGCACGTCGAGGTTGCGCAGGCCCAGGAAGTCCATCTTGAGCAGGCCGAGGTCCTCGACCCCGTGCATCTCGTACTGCGTGACGATCGGGGCGTCCTCGATCTTCCCGCCCGCTTCCGGCTTGCGCTGGATCGGGAGGTACTCGGTGAGCGGCTCGCGCGTGATCACCACCGCGGCGGCGTGGATGCCGTCCTGGCGGCGGAGCCCCTCGAGCCCGCGGGCGACGTCGATGACGCGCTTGGCGTCGGGATCGGCCTCGTAGAGGGTGCGCAGCTCGACGGCCATCTTGTAGCCGTCCTCGTGCCCGGTGACCTTCTCGAAGCACGCCCGCAGCGGCGTGTCGCGACCCATGATCAGCGGCGGCATGAGCTTGGCGATCTTGTCGCCCACCGCGTACGGGTAGCCGAGCACCCGCGCCGAGTCGCGCACCGCGGCCCGCGCCTTGATGGTGGAGAACGTGATGATCTGTGCGACGTGGTCCCAGCCGTAGCGCTCGGCCGCGTACTTGATCATCTCGCCGCGGTAGCGGGAGTCGAAGTCCATGTCGATGTCGGGCATCTGCTTGCGCCCCGGGTTCAGGAAGCGCTCGAACAGCAGGTCGTACCGGATCGGATCGATGTCGACGATGCGGAGGCAGTAGGCGACGCACGAGCCCGCCGCGCTCCCCCGCCCCGGACCGACCCGGATGCCGCGCGTGCGCGCGTAGCGCACGAGGTCCCACACCACGAGGAAGTACGCGGAGAACCCCATCGTCTTGATGACGCCGAGCTCGAACTCGATCCGCTCCAGCACCTCCGGCCCGGGCGAGATCCCGTAGCGGTCCTTGGCGCCCTCGATGCACAGCTCGCGGAGGTAGGAGTCCTCGTCGTGGCCCTGCGGCGTGGGGAACGTGGGCAGCACCGAGTTGCCGAACTCGATCTCGACGTCGGCCCGCTCGGCGACGAGCAGCGTGTTGTCGCACGCCTCCTCGTAGTCGGAGAAGAGGTCGCGCATCTCCTGCGCGGTCTTCAGGTAGAACTCATCGGCGTCGAACTTGAACCGCTTGGGGTCGTCGCGCACCGCGCCGGTCTGCACGCAGAGCAGCGCGTCGTGGGCCTCGGCGTCGTCGCGGTGCGTGTAGTGCGAGTCGTTGGTGGCGAGGAGCGGCGCCCGCATGTCGCGCGCCAAGCGGATGAGCTGCGGGTTCACCTGCAGCTGCTCGGGCAGGCCGTGGTCCTGCAGCTCCACGAAGAACGAGTCGCGCCCGAAGATCGACTGGAAGCGGTCGACGTGCTGCCGGGCGAGCTGGTAGTCGTCCTGCAGGATCGCCTGCGAGACCGCGCCGCCGAGGCAGCCGGTGGTGCCGACCAGGCCCTCGTGGTGCTGCTCGAGCAGCTCGAAGTCGACCCGCGGCTTCTGGAAGAACCCGTCGAGGTACGCGTGCGACGACACCTTGATGAGGTTGCGGTAGCCCTGCGTCGACTCCGCCAGCAACGTGAGGTGGTAGATGTCGTGCTGGTCGCGCCGCGGGCGGTCGTGCCGGCTGGTCGTGACCATGTAGGCCTCGGTGCCGATCACCGGCGTGAGATCCGCCTCCCGCGCCGCGCGGTAGAAGTCGAGGACGCCGTACATGTTGCCGTGATCGGTGATGCCGACGGCGGGTTGGCCGTCGGCCGCCGCCTTCGCCACCACCTCCTGGATGCGGGCCGCACCGTCGAGCATCGAGAACTCGGTGTGGAGGTGGAGGTGCACGAACGACTTGGCCAACGTTGCTCCCGGAGGTCCTCTCCCTCGTCCACAAGCCCCTCCACAGGGCTGTGGATGAATCACACGGGTGTAGTTCGCCGACGTTAGCGCGCGCGGCCGCGGGAGGCGACCAGCGGCACCTGCATCTCCGCCGGGGTCAGCGATCCGTGGGCGGAGACGAGCTGCGCCTCGTAGGGCAGCGTCGGGTCGATGAAGCCGACGCCGGTGCGGGCGGCGAGCACGACGTCGCCGACGCGCCGGTACGTCGCCGACACCGGATCGGGCCCGAGCCACCCCTCGTCGAGCAGCTGCTCGCGCCGGAACACCCACGCATCCCCGCCGTGCAGCTCCGACGCCGCCGCGAACAGGTCGGCCGCGGCCCCGGGGTGCGCGTACAGGTACCGGAACCGGCCGTCGCCCGCGTAGGTGTCGACCATCGGGTGGAGCGGTTGCAGCCCGAGCCAGCCGTCCGGTCCGACCTGGACCTGCCCGTGATCGGCGGTGACCAGCAGCGCGGCGTCGCCCGGCAGCGCGTCGAGCAGCGCGCCGACGATCAGGTCGGTGGCGGCGAGCTCCGCCGGGTAGTACGGCCCGTGCAGCCCGTACGCGTGCGCGACCTCGTCGACGCCCGGGTAGTACGCGTACACGAACGGCGCGCCGTCGGCGACCAGCCGCCGGACGTGCTCGACCAGCACCGAGGTGGTCTGCCAGCCGTGGAAGTCGACCCCGCGCAGGTGCACCGCGGTGAACCCGGTGGTGCGGAACATCGACTTGGTGACGACGGGCACCGCCCGACCCCCGAACACCGCGTGCTTCTGGACGTGCGCAGGGTCGGGCGGCCGGGACCCGTCGGCGAGCTGCCACCGGATGGCGTTGAGCACGCTGCGCTCCTGGCGGATCCGGAAGCCGGTGATCCCGTGGCGCGAGGGCGTCAGGCCGGTCGTGATCGAGGTGAGGGCGGCCGGGGTGGTCGACGGCACCACGGTGGTGACGGGCCCGCCGGTGAAGGCCCCGAGCTCGGGCAGGCGCTCCGGGTGGGTGGTGAGCGCCTCCCAGCCCAGGCCGTCGAGCACCAGCAGGACGGTGCTGCGGGCCCCCGCGACCGGCTCCGGGAGCCAAGAGACCGGCCGCGAGCCGAGGAGCGCCGGCACCACGCCGGTCACGTTGGGCCCCGAGTAGTCGGGCTTCACCGCCTCCACCGCTCCACCCTACGAGTGACGGCGAGCACGGAAGCGACAGGGGCCACCGGCCGGCGCCCCGACGCGCGACCATGGTGGGATGCACGCGGGAAACAGCCGAGCGGAAGCGAGGCCAGAGTGAAGGTGTCGACGCGGGGTGACTACGCCGCGCGCGCGCTCCTCTCGCTCGCGCTGCACGGGTCGGACCGGCCGACGTCGGTGAAGGAGATCGCCGAGCGCACCGGGCTGCCCCAGCCCTACCTGGAGCAGATCCTGCTCGCGGTGAAGGGCGCGGGGCTGGTGCGGTCGAAGCGCGGCGTCGGCGGCGGCTACGTGCTGGCGCGACCGCCGACCGAGATCACGCTGGCCGACATCCTCGCCGCGGTCGACGGCCCGCTCACCACGTTGCTGGGCGAGCACGACCACTGCGAGGGGCACTGCATCCTGCAGGAGGTCTGGGTCGGCGTGTCCGACGAGACCCGGCAGATCCTGGAGCGGTTCACGCTCGCCGAGCTCGTCGACCGGACCCGCATCGGCCATCCCGACGTCGTCGACGCGGCGGCACTCGATCAAGTCGCCGAGGCCGTCGAGAGCTGACGGGCACGCGGCGCCACCGCGGCGTCGCTCCGCTTCATCCGCACCACGACCTCGAGGCCGCCGGTGTCCGACGGCGCCAGCGCGACGTCACCACCGTCACCCACCACGAGCTCGCGCACGATCGAGAGCCCGAGCCCGAAGTGACCGTTGGGGCGACCGTCGCGCCGGGCCTCACCCGACTGCCAGAACCGCTCGAACGCGTGGGCGCGCTCCTCGGCCGACATCCCGGGCCCCGCGTCACTGACCCGCAGCTCGACCCAGTCGCCGACGCTCCCGGCCACGACGCGCACCGCGCTCCCGGGGGGCGCCACCTCGAGCGCGTTGTTCAGGAGGTTGTCGACGACCTGCTCCAGGCGCCCCGGCGTCGCCGACGCCACCGGCGTGCCCGCCACCGACGCGTCGATCTGCACGTGCTTCTCCGCCGCGAACGCGTCCCACGCGTCGCACCGGCCGTCGAGCACGTCCTCGACCACGACCGGCGCCGGATCGGACGTCGACTGCTCGGCCCGCATGAGCACGAGCAGGCCGTCGACGAGCCGCGACAGCCGCGACACCTCGGCCAGGGCACCCTCGAGGTCCTCGGCGGCGGCGCCGTCGACGTCGGCTTCGAGGTTCTCGAGCCGGAGGCGCATGGCCGCGAGCGGCGTGCGCAGCTGATGGGACGCGTCGGCCACGAAGCCCCGCTGGGCGCCCACGAGCTGCTCCAGGCGCGCCGCGGTCGCGTTGAACGACTCCGCCAGCACGGTGAGCTCGGCCGGGCCCTTGGGCACCTCGGCGCGCGCCGAGAGGTCACCCGCGCCCAGCGCACCGGCGGCGGTCTCGAGATCGGCGAGCGGCCTGGTCATCGAGCCGGAGAGGAGCAGGCTGACCAGGAACACGATGCCGAGCACGACGCCACCGGTCGCCGCCAGCAGCAGCCAGATGTGGCGGATCTGGTCGTCGATCACCGAGGCGGGATACGTGATGCGCACCGCGCCCTGGATCCCGCCGGCCGATCCGACCGGGAGCGCCACGTAGAGGAGCTTGGTGCCCAACGTCGCCGACGAGCGGGTGCCGCTCACCTCGGCCCCGCCGAGCGCCTGTCGCACCTCGGGCCGGGTCGAGAAGTCACGCCCGATCGCGATCGACGTGTCGGAGTCGGCCACGCTGCGCCCATGCGCGTCCATGATCACGACGCGTCCGCCGGCGTCCGAGTGGTAGCGGTCGGCGAGCGCCTGGAGCGCGCGCGTCTCGGCCGCACCCGCGCCGGCGTCGGCCCGGTCGAGCGGCTCCTGTGACCGGATGGCGAGCGAGAAGGCGTCGTGCTGCAGGTCGCTGGTGAGCCGGCGCTCGACGGAATTGGCGTACGACACGCCCAGCGGGATCTCCAGCACCAGGAGGACGAAGGCGGTGATGGAGAGGTAGCTGAAGAGCAGGCGTCGCTTCACGGAGCGGCCGTCACTCGGTGAGGGCGCGCAACCGGAAGCCCACCCCGCGCACCGTCTCGATCCATCCCGGGTCGCCCAACTTCTTGCGCAACGACGCGACGTGCACGTCGAGCGTCTTGGTGGGCCCGTACCAGTGCGGGTCCCACACGTTCTCGAGCAGCTCCTGCCGCGGGCGCACCGCGCCGGCGTCGTCGGCGAGGAAGGCGAGCAGGTCGAACTCCTTCGGCGTCAACGCCACCGGGTTGCCGTCGACCGTGACCCGTCGCGTCCGCCGGTCGACGGTGAGCGTGCCCACCTCGACCACGGACCCGTGCTCCCCACCGTGCCCGTTGCCGTTGCCGGCGGCGACGTCGTCCCCCGCCGTCGTGGGGACGGGAGCACGCCGCCGGGCGACGGCCCGGATCCGCGCCACCAGCTCGCGGAAGCCGAACGGCTTCACGATGTAGTCGTCGGCGCCGAGCTCGAGCCCGACCACCCGGTCGACCTCCTCGGACCGGGCGGTGACCACGATGATGGGGACGTCGGAGCGGGCGCGCAGCTCGCGGCACACGTCGAACCCGTCGCGATCGGGCAGTCCGAGGTCGAGCAGCACGACGTCGAAGTCACCGGTCGCGCTGTGGTCGAGCGCGTCGCTGCCGGTCTCGACCCGGTCGACGTCGAGGCCCTCGCGCTCGAGGCCCTTGGCGAGGGGTCGGGCGATGGCGTCGTCGTCCTCGACGATCAGGACTCGCATGGTGACAGCACTTTCCGGTGGGCGGCACCCTCACAGGAGGTCGGCAGGATGCCGCCGTCGCTTGACGAAGAATTCCCGGCGATCGGGGTCGTGCGTCACACGGACTTCACCCGGAGCGCGCGTCGGCCGATAGGGCGGCGGAGGATGTTTCGTCCTCCCGCAGGTACGGCCGAATCCGAGGACGAGCCGCGTGGAACGACGCAAGTTGCTGGCGACCGCGGGGGCGGTGACGATCACCGCGTTCGCGACCACCGTGGGCCTCGGCGCCAACTTCGGCTTGTTCGGCGTGACCGAGCCCGACTCCCCCGTCGGGCGACTCGACTCGCGCCAGACGACGGTGGAGGCGCACGTCCTCCCCGCGGCGGCGCCGGCCACCACGACCCCGCCGGGCGCCGACGCCGACGACTGAACCTCGGCGCACGACCACGCCCAGCTGCGTCACGCCTCCAGTCGGGCGAGGACGTCGACCAGGTCGGCGGTGAGCGCCTCCTCGATCCGCACCGGGTCGCCGGTGATCGGGTGCGCGAACGCCAGTCCCCCGGCGTGGAGGAACGGGCGGTCGAGCACCAGCAGCGGACGGCTCCCCCCGTAGGCGGCGTCGCCCACGACCGGGTGCCCAATGGCCTGCAGGTGCACGCGGATCTGGTGGGTCCGGCCGGTCTCCAGCCGGCACTCGAGCCGCGACACCGCGGGGTCGCGGTACGAGGCGACGACCTCGTACGTGGTGCGGGCGGTCCGACCGCCCTCTCGCACCGCCATGCGCGTCGGGCGCCGCACCGAGCGACCGATGGGCGCGTCGATCACGCCGCGCGCCGAGGCCGGCGTGCCCCAGACGAGCGCGTCGTAGCGCCGTTCGACGTCGTGGGCGGCGAGCATCGCCACCAACGCGTCGTACGCCGGCGCCGTCCGCGCCACCACGAGGAGGCCGCTGGTGTCGCGGTCGAGCCGGTGGACGATCCCCGGGCGCGCCGGATCGCCCACGTCGGCCAGCTCCGGGTAGCGCGCCAGGAGGCCGTTCACCAACGTGCCGTCGGGATGACCGGCTCCGGGGTGGACCACCAGGCCCGCCGGCTTGGCGACGACCGCGACATCGGCGTCCTCGTACCGCACGACCACCGGGACCGTCGGGTCGGGTCGCGGGAGCCCGGGCGCCGCCGGCTCCGCCAGCACCTCGATCACGTCGTCGGCGTGGAGCCGCCGGCTCTTGGCCACCTGCTCGCCGTCGACCAGAACCGAGCCGGCGTCGACCAGGGCCTGCACCTCGCTGCGGGTCCAACCGGTCAGCAGTGCCACCGCGCGGTCGACCCGCTCCCCCGCCAGCGCGGCGGGGACCGCGAACTCCTCAGGCACCGGCGTCAACCACGCGCCGCGCGTTGCTCGATCAGGTCGGTGCGCACCGCCCAGATCACGATGATGACCGCACCGATCGTGATCGCGGAGTCGGCGACGTTGAACGTCGGGAAGCTGCCCACGTGCACGAAGTCGACGACCGCACCCTTCAGGAAGCCGGGCGACCGGAACAGGCGGTCGATCAGGTTGCCGAGCGCACCCCCGAGCACCAGCGAGAGGCCGATGACCATGAGCGGGTCGCGGGTGCGGCGCACCGCCCGCACGAGCAGCACCGCCACCCCGATGGCGACGATCGCGAGCAGGGGCGTGAACGCCTGGAACAGGCTGAACGCGCTGCCGGTGTTGCGGGTGAGCGCGAAGCCGATGTCGTCGCCGATCACCGTGATCGGACCGTCGGCCAGGTCGCGCACGGCCCAGAGCTTCGAGAGCTGGTCGAGCACGACGACGCCGAGCACGATCGCGGTCGCGAGCAGTGGTCGGCCCGTGGGCCGCGACGGTGGCGCGGGATCGCTGCCGCTAGCGGCGTCGCTCGGCACGAGCCTTGCAGTCGACGCAGGTCTCGGCGTAGGGCAGCGCCTCGAGGCGCTCGAGGCTGATGCGGCGGCCCGCGGGCAGGCAGAGGCCGTACGTCTTGTTCTCGATGCGCTCCAAGGCGCGGTCGATCTCGTCGACGATCTGCTGGGCCGACGCCGAGAGCAGGAGGTCGCGCTCGCGCTCGATGTTGATGGTGTCGCCCTCGCCCGACTCCTCGTCGAACTGCGTGTCGCCGCCCTCGCGCTCGGCCGCGAGCTGCTCGGCCTCGGCCGCGAGCTCGTCGGCCTGCTGCACGTGGCGGGCCCGCTCCTCGAGCAGGCTCGCCTGCAGGCGCTCGACCGTCTTGGGCGACAGCCCGGGCTTCTCCGGCTTCACCTCGAACCCCGAGAGCGGGCAGATGACGGTCGACGGCTTGCGGGCCGGCTTCTTCGCCGGTTCCGGCTTGGCCACCGCCTTCTTGGCCGGCGGGGCCTTCTTGGCCGGGGCGGCCTTCTTGGCCGGCGCCGCCTTCTTGGCCGCGGCGGGAGCCGGGGCCTTCTTCGCCGGGAGGGCCTTCTTGGCCGGGGTGGACACCGCCGCCTTCTTCGCCGGCGCGGCCTTCTTCGCCACCGCCGAGCTCTTCGCCGGGACCTTCTCGGTCACCTTCACGGGCGCGCCCTTCTTCGCCAAAGGCGCCTTCGCGGCCGGCACCGCCGCCGTCTTGGGCCTGATCGTCTTCTTCGGTGCAGCGGCTCTGGCCATGACTTCCCCTGGGAGCGAGCGCCGGATTGTAGTGGCAGGTCGGGCCGTCGTAACGCACTGGTTGCCGGGGTTGTTCCCGACGCGCTCCGAGGCCGCGCGGCGGTCGCCGTGGCCGCGGTCGGGCCGATTTGGCGCCGGGACCGGCACCGGCCCGCCGGTACGATCCCGGAGTGCCGTTCGAACCCGTCGCCGCCTCACTCGACCTGGTCGCGCTCGAGGAGTCGGTGCTGACGCGTTGGGACGCCGACGACGTGTTCGCGGAGAGCCTGCGCCGGCGGAGCGGCGCAGCGGAGTGGGTCTTCTACGAGGGGCCGCCCACCGCCAACGGCCGGCCCGGCATCCACCACGTGTGGGCCCGGCTCTTCAAGGACCTCTACCCGCGGTTCCACACCATGCGGGGCCGCCACGTGGCGCGCAAGGGCGGCTGGGACTGCCACGGCCTCCCGGTCGAGGTCGAGGTCGAGAAGGAGCTCGGCATCCACAACAAGCACGAGGTCGAGGCGTTCGGCATCGCCGAGTTCAACCGCCTGTGCCGCGAATCGGTGCAGCGCTACGTGTCCGACTTCGAGTCGCTCACCAAGCGCATCGGGATGTGGCTCGACACCGACGACGCGTACTGGACGCTCGACAATTCGTACATCGAGAGCGTGTGGTGGCTGTTCCGCCAGATGTGGGACGCCGGCAACCTCTACGAGGGCCACAAGGTGGTGCCCTACTGCGGGCGCTGCGGCACCGCGCTGTCGAGCCACGAGCTCGGCCAACCCGGCGCCTACCAGGACATCACCGACCCGTCGGTCTACGTGCGCTTCCCGGTCGTCGGCCGCGACTTCGACCTCCTCGTGTGGACGACCACCCCCTGGACGCTGGTCTCGAACGTCGGCGCCGCGGTGGGGCCCGACGTCGAGTACGTGCGGGTCCGGGGCGCCACCGCGCCGGGCGGGCGCGACCTGGTGATGGCGGCGGCGCGGGTCGCCGACGTGCTCGGTGACGACGCCGAGGTCGTCGGAACGGTCGCGGTGTCCGACCTCGTCGGCCTCCGGTACGAGCGCCCGCTCGACTTCCTCGCGCTCCCGGAGTCGGGCGCGCGGGTGGTCGCCGCCGACTTCGTGACCGTCGACGACGGCTCCGGCATCGTGCACCTCGCGCCCGCGTTCGGCGAGATCGACCGCGAGGTGGCCGACGCGGAGGGCCTGCCGATGTTGAACCCGGTGGGGCCCGCGGCGACGTTCGTCGACACCCCCGCGGGCAGCACACCGTGGACGGGCATGTTCGTGAAGGACGCCGACCCCGCGATCGTCGACGTGCTGGCGGCGGCCGGCCGACTGGAGCGCCTGGTCGACTACACGCACTCCTACCCCCACTGCTGGCGGTGCGGCACACCGCTCATCTACTGGGCCAAGCCCACCTGGTTCGCGCGCACCTCGGCGCGCAAGGCCGAGATGCTGCGCGAGAACGAGTCGATCGGGTGGCACCCGGAGCACATCAAGCACGGCCGCTTCGGCGACTGGCTGGAGAACAACGTCGACTGGGCACTCTCGCGCGACCGTTTCTGGGGCACCCCGCTGCCGGTGTGGCGCTGCGACGACTGCGGGACCGACACCTGCGTCGGGTCGGTGGCGGAGCTGGCCGAGCGCTCGGGCCGCGATCTCGCCGACCTCGACCTGCACCGGCCCGCGGTCGACGACGTCACCATCGAGTGCCCGAAGTGCGAGCAACCGGGTGCCCGACGCGTCGAACCGGTGCTCGACGCGTGGTTCGATTCCGGCGCGATGCCCGCGGCGCAGTTCCACTACCCCTTCGAGCACGAGGAGCTGTTCGCGCAGCGCTTCCCCGCCGACTTCATCTGCGAGGCGATCGACCAGACCCGTGGGTGGTTCTACTCGCTGCTGGCGGTCAACACGCTGGTGTTCGACGAGAGCCCGTACCGCAACGTGGTCTGCCTGGCGCTGGTCGTCGACAAGGACGGCCAGAAGATGTCGAAGTCGAAGGGCAACGTCATCGACCCCTGGACGGTGCTCGACACTCGCGGGGCCGACGCGCTGCGGTGGAACTTCTTCTCCGCCGGGTCACCGTGGACGCCGCGGCGGGTGTCGGTGGAGGCGATCGACGAGTCGACGCGCTTCCTGGTGACGTTGTGGAACACGTACTCGTTCTTCGTCACCTACGCCAACCTCGACGGCTGGGCGCCGGAACCGGCGGACGACCCGGCCGCGTCGACCCACGTGCTCGACCGCTGGGTGCGCTCGCGCCTCCACGGCACCGTCGCCACGGTGACCGAGGCGCTCGACGGCTTCGACGCGCTGCGCGGCGCGCAGGCGCTCGAGCGGTTCGTCGACGACCTCTCCAACTGGTACGTCCGGCGGTCGCGGGCGCGGTTCTGGCAGGCGGACGACTCGTACGCGCACGCGACGCTGCACGAGGCGCTCTCCACCGTCGCGCGCCTGCTGGCGCCGTTCACACCGTTCCTGGCCGACGAGCTGCACCGCAACCTGGAGTCGTCGAGCGAGTCGGTCCACCTCGCGGACTGGCCCGCGACCGATCCCGCCGCACGCGACGACGCGCTCGAGGCGGAGATGGAGCGGGCGCGCACGGTCGTGTCGCTCGGCCTCTCGGCGCGCAACGAGGCCAAGCTGAAGGTGCGTCAACCACTGCGGCGTGCGCTGGTGCTGCTGCCCGACGGCGGTTCGTTCTCCGACGCGGTCGCGGCCGAGGTCGCCGACGCGCTCAACGTGAAGCAGCTCGGAGCGGTCACCGATCTCGAGGGCCTCCTCGACGAGCGGCTGCACCCGAACTTCCGCAGCCTCGGACCGAAGCTCGGCAAGCAGGTGCCGATGGTGAAGGACGCGTTGGCCGCGGTCGACGTCGCCGCGGTCAAACGCGCGCTGCAGCGCGACGGTGGGTACGACCTCGCGCTCGCCGACGGCTCGTCGGTCCGGCTCGACCCGGACGACGTCGAGGTGCGCGCCGAGTCGCACGAGGAGTTCGCGCTCGCGCAGGAGGGCGCGTACGCGGTCGCCATCGACACGACCGTCGACGACGAGCTGCGCGCCGAGGGCATCGCACGCGACCTGATCCGGCTCCTCAACGACCAGCGCAAGGCCACCGGGCTCGACATCGCCGATCGCGTCCGTGTGCGCCTGGGCGCGACCGGTCGGGTCGAGGCTGCCGCTCACCTGCACCGCGACTGGATCGCACGCGAGGTGCTGGCGGTCGAGTTGGCGGTGGAGCCGGTGGTCAACGACGGCGTGACGCGCGTCGACGTGGACGGTGAGCCGGTGTCGGTGGACCTGGAGCGGGTGGAGCGCTGAGGCGTCAGCGCCGCCGGCGGAACCGCCGACGGTCCTGCTCGGACTCGCTCTCGTAGAAGCCCTGGTCCTCGTCGCGCGGGCCGAGCGGGGCGTCGTCGCGCACCGCCTCGCGCAGCGACGCGAAGAACGCGTCGTCGTCGAGCGAGTCGGTGTCGATGGCGTTGGCCTCGATCGGGACGTCGGAGGCGAACGGCTCGTGCGCGGCGGTGTCGCGCTCCCAGGGCGCGGGGGCGTCCCATGCCGGCGCGCCGGGGGCCCAGTCGTCCTCGGACGGCAGCCACGACGAGTCGGCCGGCGCCGCCGAGGCAGGGGGCGCGGAGGCCGACGCCTCGGGCGCGGGTGCCGGTGGCGGCCACTCGCCGGCCGGTGGCGCGCTCTCCGCCGACATCGGTCGCGGTGGCGCGGCGACGGGTGACTGCGACGCGGATGCCTCGGCCGCGAACGCCGACCCCGACGTGGCCGGCGCGTCGACCGCGCCGAACGCGCGCGTGTCGGGAGTCGGTTCCCATGCCGACTGGTCGGACTGGACCTCGTGCACCGCTTCCTCGGCCTCGGGATCGAGGACGGGCTCGGCGGCCGTGTCGGCGAGCGCGACCGGCCCGCGCGTCGCGGGCAGGTCGACGTCGTGGAGCTCGGGTCGCGACGCGGGCGGCTCGATGTCGCCGGTGAGGTTCTCGAGGTCGGCCTCGATCGCGGCGCGGATGCGCTCGCGGTACCCGGTCGCGTACGCGTCGAGCGCGTCGGCGTCGGCGCGCAACTGCTCGCGGCGCGCGGAGAGGTCGAGGATCTCGGCCTCGAGTCGACGCCGTTCACCTTCCGCGATGCGGCGCGCGGTGGCTTCCGCGTCGCTGACGAGCGACTGCGCCTTGGCCTCCGACTCCTCCAACAGCTGGCGCGCGCGCGTCTGCGCCTCGTTCACCGCGTCGTCGGCGGCGCGCTGCGCGAGCAGCAACGTGCGCTGCAGCATGTCGGCGTCTTCGCGACTCGACGGGAGCGGCACCTCGGTCGCCACTGCGGCAGGCGCCGGCGCGGCCTGCGGAGCGGTGGACACGGGGCGGCTGGCGGCTTCCTGCAGCTTCTGGGTCAAGCTCTCGATGGTGACG
>DATBBL010000183.1:0-5676 GCA_036271015.1 Acidimicrobiia bacterium | reverse complement strand
TTCGACGCGGAGTGGGAGTCGATCAGTGGTCGGGGCACGGTCGCGGGATGGATCGTCAACCACCACGCCTTCTCGGACGAGTTCGCGTCGCCGTACGCAGTGATCCTGGTTCGTCTCGCCGAGCAGGACGACTGCAAGCTGATCGGCTCGTTCGCCGGCGCGATCGAGTCGTTGCGGCCCGGTTTGGAGGTGCGTGCCGCGTTCGAGGACGTCGCCGCCGGCGCGACCCTGCTCACGTGGGAGCCGGCGTCAGCCGAGTGACGGACCCGGAGCGTCGCCGTCTCCGCTCTTCTACGGTGTAGCCATGGTTGCTCCCGCATCGTTCGAGAACGTGATCGGCGGCCGGCGGGTGCCTGCCCGGTCGGGCGCGATCCTGGAGAGCGTCGACCCGTCGACCGGCGCGGTGTGGGCGACCGTGCCTCGAAGCGACGACATCGACGTGGCCGCGGCGGTCGATGCGGCGCGTGCGGCGTTCGAGGAGCGTTGGCGACCGGTGCCCGCGCTAGCGCGCGCCGCGCACCTCCGCGCGCTGGCCGAGACGATCCGCGCCAACGCCAAGGAGCTCGCGGAGCTGGAAACGCGCGACAACGGTCGCATCATCGTGGAGACCACGCTCTTCGACCTCCCCGCGTGCACCGAGATGCTCCACTACTTCGCCGGCGCGGCCGACAAGATCAGCGGCGACACGGTGCAGATCGCGCCCGGCAGCTTCAACTTCACGTTGCGGGAGCCGATCGGGGTCGTCGGGATCATCGTGCCCTGGAACGCGCCGCTGTCGATCGCGTGCGCCAAGCTCGGCGCCGCACTGGCCGCCGGCAACACGGTGGTCCTCAAGCCCGCCGAACAGGCGTCGTGCTCGCTGCTGCGCCTGGGTGAGCTGCTCGACGACGCCGGCGTCCCACCGGGCGTGGTGAACGTCGTGTCGGGTCTCGGTGAGGAGGCGGGTGACGCGCTCGTGCGCGACCCGCGCGTCGGCCGGATCAGCTTCACCGGGTCGACCGACACCGCGCGTGTGATCTCCGCGCGCGCTGCCGCCTCGCTGACGCGCCTGCACTTCGAGCTCGGCGGGAAGTCGGCGAACATCGTGTTCGAGGACGCGGATCTCGATGCGGCCGCGTACGGTGTGACCGCGATGTCGGTGTTCACGGGCAACGCCGGTCAGACGTGCATCGCGGGCTCTCGCATCCTGGTGCACGAGTCGATCGCCGACGAGATGGTGGAGCGCATCGCCGCGCATGCCGGCGGCGTGGTGCTGGGTCCGCCGCTCGAGGACGCCACGACGATGGGCCCCATCGTCTCGGCCGAGCAGTTCGAGCGGGTGCGCAGCTACATCGGGGTGGGGCAGGAGGAAGGTGCCGAGCTGCTCATCGGCGGCCGCTCGGGCGGCGAGCTGTTCGCGGAGGGGTCGCCGCTGGCACGGGGTTACTACGTGGAGCCCACGCTGCTCCGAGCGCCCCACACCGACCTGCGCGTCTGCCAAGAGGAGATCTTCGGGCCGGTGGCCGCGGTCATCCCGTTCCGCGACGACGATCACGCGCTGGCGCTCGCCAACGGCACCCGGTACGGGCTGGCGGCGGGGGTGTGGACCCAGCGTCTCGACCGCGCCCATCGGTTCGTGCGTGACCTGCAAGTGGGTGCGGTGTGGGTCAACACGTACCGCAAGATCCACTGGGCCATGCCGTTCGGTGGCGTGAAGGACAGCGGTTACGGGCGCGACTCGGGAATGGAGAGCGTGCTCGAGAACACGCAGCTCAAGACGTCCTGGATCGAGCTCGGGTGAGCGGGCACGACGCCCAGGATGTGCCGTGGATCATCTCGGTCGACGACCACGTGATCGAGCCCCCGCACGTGTGGCAGCGCTGGCTGCCCGAGCGGTACCGGGACCGCGGCCCGAGAGTGGTACGCGACAGCTTTTCCGTCGAGTGGGTCGAGGGCAATCAGGTGTTCCGCAAGGGTGGTGACGGCCCGACCACCGACTGGTGGGTCTACGAGGACCTCGAGTGGTGCCACCAGATGCTCAACGCGTGCGCGGGGTACGACGAGTCGGAGTATTGGATGGGCCCGATCGCGTTCGACGAGATGCGCGAGGGCTGCTACGCGGTGAAACCTCGCCTCGCCGACATGGACCGCAACCACGTGCAGGCGTCGCTGTGCTTCCCGACCTTTCCCCGCTTCTGCGGCCAGGTGTTCGCGGAGCGCGCCGACAAGGAGCTCGCGCTCGCGTGCGTGCGCGCGTACAACGACTGGATGGTCGGGGAGTGGGCCGGTGAGTCGCACGGCCGGTTGGTGCCGCTGTGCATCGTGCCGCTCTGGGACGCCGACCGCGCCGCGGACGAAGTGCGGCGCAACGCGAAACGCGGCGTGCACGCGGTCGCCTTCTCCGAGCTGCCGGGCAGACTGGGGCTCCCGACGATCCATTCCGGTGCGTGGGAGCCGTTCTTCGCCGCGTGCGACGAGACGGGGACCGCGATCTTCATGCACATCGGCTCCGGCTCACATTGGCTCACGTCGTCGCCCGACGCACCACCCGCGGTCACCGGCACGCTCGTGTTCCTCACGTCGGTGATGGCACTGACCGACTGGCTCCTCTCCGGCGTCCTCGTGCGCCACGCCGACCTGCGGATCTGCTTCGCCGAGGGCCAGATCGGGTGGATCCCCTACGTGCTCGAACGCGCCGACAGCATCTGGACCAAGGAGGTGTGGGCGCTGCGCGAGAAGCTGCCCGATCCGCCGAGCCGGTCGATGCGGCAGGTCTACGGGGCGTTCTTCGACGACCGAGCCGGGCTCGTCGCCCGCGATGCGATCGGTGTCGACCAGCTCGTGTTCGAGACGGACTATCCGCACCAGGATTCGACGTGGCCCAATTCGGTCGACACGATCCGCTCGTTCGCGCCCCTGCTCGACGACGACGAGCTGGTCAAGGTCGTGCACGACAACGCCAGTCGCCTGCTGAGCCTCACCGAATAGTGCTCGAGATCGACGACCACGATCAACGACACGTCCCGAAGGAGCGATTCGATGCCCAAGTACCTCGCGTTGTTCTCATATTCCAACGAGGCCATGGCCGCGATGATCGAGAGCCCGGCCGAGCGCGAGCCCGCGGTACGCGCGGTGCTCGAGAGCGTGGGCGCTCGACTCGAGGCGCTGTACTGGATGTTCGGCGCGCACGACGGGATCGCCATCATCGACGCCCCTGACTCGCTCACCATGGCCGGGGTCAGCGCGGCCGTCAGCAGTACGGGCTCCATTCGTTCGGAGACGCACGAGCTGTTCTCGACTGCGGACGTCGGACACATCCTCGAGACGGCGCGGCAAGCTCGCGACCACTTCGCCAGGCCCGGTCAATCCGCATAGCGCGGAATCGGACATCATCGGGGGGTGGACGAGCCGGATCGACCCGCCCCTGATCCCCTCGCGGCGCTGTGTCATGTGTGTGGCAGCACGCAGTTCGAGTACGTGGACGATTCGCACATCCGTTGCACCGAGTGTGGCCACGGTGCGACGTTCGTGCAGATGACTGCAGTCCGAAACCCGAACCCATCGCCCGCGGCGCTCTCGGAAGCCGAGGAACTGATGCGCACGCTCGATGCGCAGACCGCAGCAGCCTTTGCTGGTGCGCCGTTTCGGCCCTACGCACTCGATGATCGCTGGACGGGGCTGCGCGCGTTTGGTGGCTACGGCGGATCCGGGGATCGGACCACGAGCTTGACGCTGTCGTTCGGGGAAGACCCGCGCGACCGGGCGCGGCCTGAGATTCTGATCGAGACGCGGGTCCCCTCCATGGACGGAATCGACGATCCGATCCTCGGGAGTGAGATGGATGCCTTCATGTTGGCGCGCCAGCAGGTGGATCATCTCTGGCGACAGACCGGTGCGCTGCGGGATGCCGTGCGCAGGAGCGTCTTTCCGCGTGACGGGGTCGGCGCCGGTGACCCGACGAGCGCGTGGGAGCGGGCGCACCTGACGGTCGACGGCGACGAGGTGGAGTTCGCGGTCTTGAGTGAGGGAGAGCACTGGGTGGCGCAGGCGATCGTCGGGGCGACGGTCGTGGGCGTCCAATCGCGCAACTGGGCGGTCGAGGCCACCGGTCTCGTCGCCGAGAGCCGGTTCGACCTCTACGAACACGGGGCGCGAGAACGACGGCGACGCCTGGCTCAGTAACCGCCGCCCGATCGCCCGCGCCCGCGCCCGCGCACGGCTGAGAGCCAGGGCACCGCGTCGCAGGCGGCGGCGAGCGCATCGACCTCGGACGGGAACACGCGCTCCGAGTAGGAGGCCACGGGCGTCCACGCGCCCATGTCCTCCGGGTCGCGGCGGAACTCCTCGAAGCCGAACGTGCCGTCCGGCCGAGAGAAGATGTCGACACATCGGTCGACCGCCGGCGTCGAGGGACTGGCGACGACCTTCCAGGAGGGATCGAGCCGGACCGACACGCGGCGCAGCGTACGACCATCGCCGCGCTCGTCGTCGAGCACTTTGCGATCGCTCACTCTGCGCAGTGCGGCACGTCTGCTTGTCGGGCCGGGATGCCGGGTCACTTCACGCGAGACAGCCGGACGCGAGTCAACCGATTTGCTCGCCCGAGCGTCGGCTGAGCGCAAGCCTGCTGCCAGGGATCGAGGCGAGGCCGAATGGCGGTGTGTGAGGGGTGCGTAGGTCATTTGCGGTCGTAGGGGCGGTGGTCTGCCTGGGGTTCGGCGGGTCGAACCTTGCATCCCACGCCGGCCGCGCCGCGCATGGCGCCTGCATTCGACCGACGACTCTCAGCGTCGGAACGAGCACGAAGGACGGTCGGCTCTCCGGAGTTCCGATCCCGAGCCGACGGGGTCGCGTGTGGGCCTTGCCTCTGGGCAAGCTCCCGGTCGAGGCCGGCGGCGATCTCAAGATCGTTTGGCGTGCGACGGGGCGAGGGCCTCTCCGGGTGGTGTTCCGAAACCCCGACGGCCGAGTGCATGCATTCGATGGACCCACGCCCCATCTGGTGAGCAACTTCGACCGGCCCGGCCAAGAGTGGGGCACGATCTTTCCCTTCGATGTCCCGGGATGCTGGACGATCGGCCTCGCCAGACACGGAACATCGGCGACGATTCGAATCACCGCGACGTGAACGAGCGGACGCGCTCGAGCTCGTGGACGTGGTCGTCTCGGCGCCTCGGCGCGATGAGCACGGAGGAGCTCTGTTCACCGGTCGTTCACTCTCCGACGCGCGGGATGACTTCGTCGGCGTGACGTGAGATCATCGGCGGGTCCGGCCTTCGTCCCCCCGAGGCGCGCGGCGATGGTTTCGAGCCCTCCCATGACCGTCAGTCGCTGGGCCTCGGCCGAGCACCCCTTCCTCTTCGAGATCAACACCTGGGCGTGGCTGGAAGGGCTCAGCGCCGACGCGAACCGTCGGGTCGACCTCGGGTCGGTCCCCGAGGCGCGCTGGGACGTGATCGCCGAGCGAGGCTTCGACGCGGTATGGCTCATGGGCGTGTGGACGCGCAGCCCGGCCGGTGTGAACGTCGCCATGTCGGACGCGGCGCTGTGCGCGAGCTTCGCCGAAGCGCTCCCCGGCTACCGCCCGGAGGATGTGGTCGGCTCGCCCTATTGCGTCCGGGAGTACGTCGTCGACCCGCACCTCGGCGGCCCGGCCGGTCTTCGCGCCGCTCGCGACGCGCTCGCGCGCCGCGGCCT
>DATBBL010000182.1:0-10672 GCA_036271015.1 Acidimicrobiia bacterium | reverse complement strand
CCGAGGTCCTGGCCGGCTTCCGCGGCGAGCGGGCGGTCTTCATCCACAACGCGCTCTACTACTGGGGCGGCCGCGCCTACCAGGGTGAGGGCGATCCCCGGAACCACCGCGACGAGATCATCGCCAACGTGATGTCCCCGCTCGTGCTGGGCGACCTGTTCCTCCGGGCGGCGCGGCCGGCGGTCGACGCGGGGGTCGACGTCGGTCTCGTGCAGATCTCGTCGGCGTCCGCCCGCATCGCCTATCCCGGCCTGGCGATCTACGGCGCGGCCAAGGCGTCGATGGAGCAGTGGGTCCGCGCCGTGCGCGCCGAGCGCAAGGACCGCGGCACCGGCCCGTGGGTCACGGCCATCCGTCCCGGTTTCGTCGACACCCCCGCGGCGCGCCGCGAGGCCGAGCTGCCGCTCGACACCCACCCCGGGATCGCCGGGATCGCCGAAGCGGTCCAAACCGGGAACATGCTCGACGTCGACGAGTGCGCGGAGAACATCTGGAACGCGCTGCCCGAGGACGCGATCGCCCACCCGGTCCTGCTCTTCGGCGAGGCGGTGGGCGTCACCACCTGACCGTCACCAGAGCGTGTCGACCTCGGCGGCGGCGGAGATCCGCGCCCGGAGCTCGGGCTTGGCCACCTTCTCCGTCGCGGTGCGGGGCAGCTCGTCGATGAGGTACAGCGCCTCGGGGCACTTGAACGCGGCGAGGCGGGTCGAGGCGAACGCCCGCAGGTCGGGCAACGTCACCGCCGCGCCGGGCCGGGGCACGACGACCGCGCACACCCGCTCCCCCATCGCCCGCTCCTCGAGGCCGACGACCGCGACGTCCGCGACGTCGGGGTGCTCGTGGAGCACCGCCTCGACCTCGGCGCAGTAGACGTTCTCCCCGCCGCGGATGACGACGTCCTTCAACCGGTCGACGACGTACACGTAGCCGTCGGCGTCGACGTAGCCGAGGTCGCCCGAGCGGAACCAGCCGTGATCGAACGACGCGCGCGTCGACGGCTCGTCGTTCCAGTAGCCCTTGACCACCTGCGGCGAGCGGAAGCACAGCTCGCCCACCTCGCCGACGCCGAGCTCCTCGCCCTCGGCGTCGATCACGCGCAGGTCGGCGGTGAGGTTGGGCCGACCGACGCTGTCGGGACGGGCCTCGAACTCGACGCCGACGTTGGTGACGACAGCCGACGTCGTCTCGGTCATCCCGTAGCCGTTGAGCAGCTGCACGCCCGGGCCGAACCGCTGCACCGCGCGCTGGGGGAGATCCGGGGGGACGGCCGCGCCGCCCAACGGGAAGGTGCGGACCGCCAGACCGAGCCGCTCGACGCCCGGGCGCTCGAGGATCTGACGGGCGATGGCGGGCACCCCGCCGAGCCCGGTGACGCGCTCGCGGCGGGCCAACCGGAGGCCCTCCTCCACGTCCCACTTGCGCATGAGCACGAGCTTCGAGCCGCCGATCGGGCTCCCGATGATGGCGGCCACACCGCCGATGTGGAACAGGGGCGCGGCCGAGAGGGAGGCGGGCTGGACCGAGGGGTCCGGCTGCCGCCCGGCGATGAGCGATTCACGCGCCGCGCCGAAGGCCATGTTCCAGATGTTGGCGATCGCGCCACGGTGCGTACCGAGCGCGCCCTTCGGCCGCCCGGTGGTGCCCGACGTGTAGAGGATCGTCACCGGATCGTCGGGCTCGGGACGGGCGATGGCGGAGTCCTCGAGCGGCGCGCCACGCACCAGCTCGTCGAACCGCGCGTCGTCGCCGCCCTCGGTGCGCACGGTCACGAGCTGCAGGCCCGCGGGGCGTCCGTCCGCGATCACGCGGTCGCGTCGCTCGGCGTCGACGAACGCGACCACCGCGCCCGCGTCCTGCAGCGCGTAGGCCAGCTCGGGACCCTGCCACCACGAGTTCAGCGGCACGACGATCGCGCCCACGAGTGCCGCACCCCAGAACGAGATCACGAACTCGGGCAGGTTGCGCATCGCGATCGCGACCCGATCGCCCCGCCGGACACCGAACGACAACTGCAGCTCGCGCGCCAGCGCGAGTGACCGGGCGCGCACCTCGGCGAAGGTCAGTCGCTCGTCCTCGTGGACGATCTGGGTGCGCGCCGCGTGCGCGACCCCGAGCTCGAACGCGTCGACCACCGTTCGCGGCGCGCGCACGAACACCCGGAGCGGGACCCCGTCGAGCACGACGTCCTCGACCTCGAACGGCCCGCCCGGCCCCATGAGCGGCCCCAGGCGCTCGTCGTCGCGGTACACCGCGGCGATGCCCTGCGGCTCGTGGTGGTCCGCCATCTCCCCCTCGCGCGCTCGGGACGACGCCGGAGCTTACGTGAGAAGATCTAGAGGTATCCGGGGGCCGGGACGCCGGAGTTGCTCCCTGCCGCAAATGTCTGACATCTTGCGCCGGGCGCCGGCGCCCGCGCCGAGGAGGTAGCCGTGGCCGACACCGAGCACAACAAGGAGCTGGTCCGGAGGTTCTGGCAGTCGCGCCCGAAGGACCAGGCCGCGTTCCTCACCGACGACGCGGTGTGGCACCTGCCGACGTCGATCGCGCAGCGCACCTTCGGCGGGGTGCAGGACCTCCGGGGCGACGCCGCCCGCGCGATCTTCACCGCCGCCACCGGCGTGTACGAGCCCGGTGGCAGCATGGACGTCCTGCACGTCGTCGCCGAAGACGACCTGGTGACCCTGCACTGCCAGCTGCACACGCGCACGCGGGCCGGGCACGAGTACCACGGCTCGTACCACATGTTGTTCCGCATCGAGGGCGATCGCATCGCCGAGGCCTGGGAGTTCCTCGACACCGCGTACCTGGCGGAATGCGTCGCCGAGCCGGTCGCCGAGTGAGCACACCGTCGCGAGGAGGGACCTGACGATGTCCGTCGCCGCTGCCCAGCAGCCGATCAAGGTCGGGGTCCTGTTCGACTTCGTGTTCCCACCCGCTCCGGACGAGTGGGACTTCGAACGCGACTTCTTCGACTCGATCCAGCTCGTCTTCGACGACGCCGAGTCGTCGGGCCTGCTCGACCGTCCGATCGAGGTGGTCCACCGCAGTGGCGAGGGCCTCCCCCGCGGCTCCATCAAATCGGCGATCGACGCGACGCGCGCGCTCGTCGACGAGGGTTGCCTCGTCGTCATCGGCCCCATGGTCTCCGAGAACGCCATCCCGATCCGCGAGTACCTCGAGCGCGCCGGGCGCACGCCGGCCATCTCCTGGTGCGGCAGCGACGACTGGCTCGGGAAGTGGAGCTTCGGCCTGTCGTCCGGTTCGCTCCCCGACGAGCCCTACGTGCTCGCCAACCTCATGGCGCACGACGGCCACCGGAACGTCGGGGTGCTGGTCGAGGAGTCGCTCATCGGCGAGCAGTACCTCGGCTTCTTCCGCCGGGCCGCCAAGGTGGAGGGGCTCACGATCGTGAGCGAGGAACGCATCCCCACCACCGACCACGACATGTCGGCGACCGCGTCCCGGCTGCACGCGGCGACGCCCGACGCCCTCGTGAGCCTCGGCTTCGGCTTCGGCGTGATGCGCCTCAACGAGTCCTTGGCCGCGCTCGACTGGTCGCCGCCGCGCTACACGGGGACGGCCTGGCAGGACGCGTTCATCTCGCGGTCGGTGCGCGAGGCGTACCTGGGCTGGATCGGCCTCGACGTGTTCGACGAGCAGAACCCGGTGGGCGCCGACTTCCTCGACCGCTTCGAGCGGCGCTACGGCCGGCGGCCCGGGTACTACACGCCGGGTCTCTCCCGCGACTTCGCCACGATCGTGGTGCAGGCGCTGGCCGACGCCAAGCCGCTGTCGCCGCGGGGCGTACGCGACGCGCTCGAGCGGGTCAAGATGCTTCCGGCCGCCAGCGGCGCGCCGGGCACCCGCATCTCCTACGGCAAGTGGACCCGCCGGGGCTGGATGGGGACGGGGTACCTGGTCGCGCGCCAGTTCGACGACACCGATCCGATGAAGACCCACCTGCGCGGGCAGCTGCGCGAACCCAAGGTGTGGTGAGCGCGGTATCTCGATCAGGCCGCGAAGGGGAGGTTGAGGTAGCCGCGGACGGTGCTCGTGTAGAGCGGCACCGCGTGCTCACGGTCGAGGCTCCATTCCGGCCACCGCCGGAGCGTCTCCTCCAGACCGATCCGACCCTCCATCCGCGCCAACGCCGCCCCCAGGCAGAAGTGGATCCCGTACCCCAGCGTGACGTGCAGGTCGAAGTGCCGGTGGATGTCGAAGACGTCGGGATCCGGGTACATGCGCTCGTCGCGACCCGCGGCTCCGGTCACCAGGACCACCCGCGACCGCGCCGGGATGGTCGTGTCCTGGACCTCGACGTCGCGGGTGACGAAGCGGGCGTTCACCGGCGACGGCGGCTCGTACCGGAGGATCTCCTCGATGGCGTTGGGCAGCAGCGACGCGTCGGCCACGAGCTCGGCGCGCTGGTCCGGGTGCCGTTCGAGCAGGTCGACCGCCCATCCCAGGTGCCGGGCGACGGTCTCGGTGCCGGCGGCGAACAAGACGGTGACGAACTCGCTCAGCTCGGAGTCGGTGAGGCGCCGCGTCGTGCCGTCCTCGTCCACGATCTCGGCGTGGAGCAGGTCGGTGAACATGTCGTCACGCGGGTGCTGCTTGCGGTCCTCGAACTGGCCGGTCAGGTAGCCGTTCATCTCCACCAGGGCATTGGTCGCGACGTCGTTCACCATCCCGACGGCACCCTCCTCGAGGTGGAAGATGTCGTCGACGACGCGCCGCAAGTAGTCGCGGTCCTGCTCCGGGACGCCGAGGAGGGTCGAGATCATCGTCGGTGGGAGCACCGCCGAGAACTCCTGCACGTAGTCGAACGACTCCTCCCCCACGTGCGGATCCAGGAGCTCGCCGCAGACCTCGCGCATGCGGTCCTCGAGCGCCGACACGCGACGGGCGGTGAAGGCCCGGGACACGAGGTTGCGCAGCCTCGTGTGCTTGGGCGGATCGGTCCAGATGATCATCCCGGTGTCGGTCGGCTCCGACGCCATCGTCTCCACGGTCGTGCCGTAGGCCGAGCTGAACGTGGCGTAGTCCTTGTGCGCCGCCTCGATGTCGTGGAACCGCGTCAACGCCCAGAAGTCGTAGCGGTCGTTGTGCCAGACCGGCGCCTCGTCGCGCATCCGCTTCCACAACGGGTAGGGATCGTTGCGCAGCTCCGGCGTGAACGGGTCCCAGTAGAGGTCGCTCATCGTCTGTCCCCCAAGGAAGGCTCGGCCGCACTCTAGCGGCGCCACCAGGAGATGTATAGACCTTTGGGGCGATAGCATCCTCGCGATGACCGGGGGACTCGAGGGGAAGAAGATCGTCGTCGTCGGCGCCTCGGCGGGCATCGGCCGGGCGGTGGCGCTGCGGGCGGCGGAGGCGGGTGCCGCGCTCGCGCTGGTCGCCCGCCGGCGCGAGCCGCTGGAGGAGCTCGCGCGCGCGACGGGAGGGGCGTCGGTGATCACTGCCGACCTCGCCTCGCCCGACGACTGCGCGCGGATCGGCGAGGAGGCGGCGCGGGCGCTGGGCACGATCGACGTCGTGCTCTTCACCGCCGCGATCGCGCGGTTGCGCACGCTGCGGGAGCTGACCCACGAGGACTGGATCCAGACCGTCGCCACCAACCTCGTCGGCACCAACCTCGCCATCAGCGCGCTGGTCCCGCACCTGGCGCACCGCGGCGTGGTCTCGGTCATGTCGTCGGAGGCGGCCGGCCAGCCCTTCTACGCCCTCGGGTCGTACGCGGCGACCAAGTCGGCGGTGGAGGACACCATGCGGGCCTGGCGCATCGAGCACCCCGACGCCCGCTTCGTCACCATGGTCGTGGGCACGACCGTGCCCACCGAGTTCGCCAACAACTTCGACGCCGCCGAGATGGCCGCCGCGTTCCCGATCTGGGCCGCGCAGGGCAAGGCGGCGTCCGAGTACATGCGGGTCGACGAGGTCGCCGACGTCGTCGTCGGGCTGTTCGGCACCCTGCTGCCCAACCCGACCGTCGGCATGGAGACGGTGTTCCTACGTTCGCCGGCGCCGCTCACCGGCAGCACCGACACCATGACCGCCACGGCCGAGTCGACGGGACACGGCACGGGCTGAGACGCTCGGGCGTCGTCCGCAGAGGAGGCGAGATGTTCGTCGACCGGCTGGTGGTGATGATCGTCGGCGCCGGCCCCGGTCTCGGCGCCACCCTGGCGCGGCGGTGCGCCGACGACGGCGCCGACCTCGTCCTCGCCGCGCGCACCGCGGGCACGCTGGAGCAGATCGCGGCCGACGTCCGCGCCCGCGGCCGACGCGTCCTGGCGCGGGCGACCGACGTCTCCGAGCGCGACCAGGTGCGGGCGCTGGCCGACGCCGCGCTCGCCGAGTTCGGTCGGGTCGACGTCCTCGTGAACGCCGCGTTCCCGCCCGCGCCGGGCGGCCCCGTGGTCGACATGGACGACGACGCGATGGACGCCTGGCGGCGCAGCGTCGACGCGGGGGCATACGGCACGCTGCTGACGTGCCGGTTCGTGGCGCCGTCAATGATCGCGGCCGGCAAGGGGTCGATCGTGAACGTGACGTCGATGACCAGCCGCCTCGCGCACGGCGGCCGCAGTGACTACGCCGCGGGCAAGGCGGCCATGCACCGGCTCGGCTGGGCCTTGGCCGACGAGCTCGGGCCGCACGGCATCCGGGTGAACGCGGTCGCGCCCGGCGCCATCCTCGGCGACGGCGTGCGCCGGTGGATCGAGGGCAACGCGCAGGCCAACGGGGTGACCTACGACGACCAGCTCGCCCGCCAGACCCAGAGCATGGCGTTGCGCCGCATCGCCACCGAGGACGAGGTCGCCAACGCGGTGCTGTTCCTGGCCTCCGACCTCGCGTCGGGCATCACCGGGGCGACGCTCGACGTGAACGCCGGCCAGCTCTTCCAGTGACCGAGGAGAACGCCATGGACCACGAGCTCCCGAAGATCGTCAGCGTCGACGACCACGTCGTCGAACCCGCCCACGTGTGGCAGACCTGGCTCCCCGAGAAGCACCGTGCCCTCGGCCCGCGCATCGAGCGCCGGCACACGAGCGGGCAGCGGCACGTCGGCGGCGGCGCGTTCGCGCCGGTCTGGTCCGACGAGGGCACGCCGGTCGACTGCTGGATCTACGAGGACCGCCTGGTGCACGTGCACCGGCGGATGTTCGCCGCGGTCGGCTACCCGCGTGACGAGATGGAACCGCTGCCGATGACCTACGAGGACATGCGGCTCGGCTGCTACGAACCCAAGGCCCGACTCGACGACATGGACGTCAACTGGGTGGAAGCCTCGTTGTGCTTCCCCACCTTTCCCCGATTCTGCGGACAGACGTTCCTCGAGGCGAAGGACCGCGAGCTCGCCCTCGCCTGCGTGCGCGCGTACAACGACTGGATGGTCGAGGAGTGGTGCGGCGACTCGGGTGGTCGTCTCGTGCCGTTGATCATCGTGCCGCTGTGGGACGCGGCGCTCGCGGCCGACGAGATCCGGCGCAACGCCGAGCGGGGCGTGCGGGCGGTGACGTTCTGCGAGATCCCGCCCAACCTCGGGCTGCCCTCCATCCACTCCGGCGAGTGGGACCCGTTCTTCCAGGCGTGCGACGACACCGGCACGGTCGTCAACATGCACGTCGGGTCGTCGTCGAAGATGCCGGCGACGGGGCCGGACGCGCCGCCCGCGGTCGCGCTGACCCTGACCTTCGGCAACGCGATGGCGTCGCTGACCGATTGGCTCTTCAGCGGGAAGCTCGCCCAGTTCCCGAACCTGCGGCTGGCGTACAGCGAAGGGCAGATCGGGTGGCTGCCGTACGTGCTCGAACGGGCCGACGACGTGTGGGAGCAGCACCGCGCCTGGGCCGGCGTCCGTGAGACCGTGCCCGAAGCGCCCAGCACGTACTACTACCGGTCCGTCTACGGCTGCTTCTTCCGCGACGAGCACGGGATCGCGTCGCTGGCGGAGGTGGGCGAGGACAACATCACCTTCGAGACCGACTACCCGCACACCGACTCGACCTGGCCCGACACCAAGAAGATCGCGAGCGAGCTGCTCGCCGGCGTCGACGACGCCGCGGTGCGCAAGATCGTGCGCGGGAACGCGATCCGCATGCTGCAGCTCGACCTCACCCCGTGAGCTCGCGGCCCGGGCCCGGCGCACGCGCGAGAATCGAACGGTGACGGCCATGTGGCTCGACGGGCTGGCGCCCGGTGACACCGACTGGGACCGGTTCGCGGCGTCGTGGCCGGTGCCGTTCGGCGCCTTGGCCGACGTCGTCGTGGCGGCGTGGGACGAGACCGATCCCGTGCTCCTCGAGCTGTGCCGGCTCCGCATGGCCACGATGCTGACGTACCCCGCGGAGCAGGCGCGGCGCACCGGACGTGCGGCCGCCGCCGGGCTCGACGAGGCGAAGCTCGCGGCGCTCCCGAGCTGGCCCACCTCACCCCGTTTCGACGCCCGCGAGCGTGCGTGTCTCGCGCTGGCGGAGCAGTTCGTGATCGACGCCAACGGCGTCACCGATGAGCTGGTCGCCGATGTCACCGCCCACCTCGGGCCGTCCGGTTGCTACGCGTTCGTCCAGGCGCTCTCGGTCGTCGAGACCTTCCAGCGCGCCTGCCTGACGCTCGGCATCGAGTCGGTTCCCGACGTCGACGACCTCACGCGACCATCGCCCGACGAGTCCCAGGAGGTGCCCCGGTGACGTCACGGATACCGCTCCCGTCCGACGAGCTCGACGCGTTGGGCCTGCCCGACACGTCCACCCTCGCGCCGAGGTTGGCCGCCGCCCGCGACCAGCTGCGCCGCGCCGCGTTCCGGATGCGGAGCGTCGACGCGGTCACCACCGAGTTGGTGCGGATCCGCAACGCCCGCCACCAGACCTGCTTCTTCTGAATGAGCGCCCGCGGCGCAGTTGCGCAGCAGCAGGGTGTCGACGAGCAGATGTTGGACAAGGTCGACCACTACGAGGACAGCGACCTGTCGGCCGAGCAGCGGGCCGCGCTCCGCCTCGCCGACGGCTACCTGATCGCGCCGGCCGCCATGACTGACGCGGCGCGGACCGAGATCGCGGCCCACCTGGCACCGGCGCAGATCGTCGAGGTGGTGCTGAAGCTCATGGGCTTCAGCAGCGACAAGGCGATGGTCGCGCTCGGCCTCGACTTCGACGAGGTGCGTACCTTCACGATGTGACGACGTCTCCGTCGAGGAAGCGGTCGGCATCGAGGTCGAGGATCTGGCGGGCGTGCCGCGCGCCCATGAGCTCGAACATCCGATCACCCCGTTCGGTGCGGGCGCCGTACATCGCACCGAAGATGGTCGTGAGCAACGCCGACAGGAGCGAGCACCCGTACTCGTCCCAGCATTTGTCGAACGAGTACGACGACACGCCCGCGTCGACGAGCGCGTCGTGGTAGGTGCGCACGAGGCGTTCCTCGTGGGCGCGTCGCACCTCCGGCGCCAGCGCGTTCCCGATCAGGAACGAGACGTCCGACAACGCGCACCCGCGGCTGAATCCCTGCCAGTCGACGACCGCCACCTTCGGCGCGGTCCCGGGGCGCGAGAAGAGGAGGTTGTCGGGCCGGTAGTCGCTGTGCACCAGCGAACGCCCGGCGGGCCGGGCCGCGAACCAGCGCCCGGCCGACCGACCGAACCGCTCGTAGAACGCGATCTCGTCCGGCGCGAACGCGGTGGCGTAGCGGTCGAGAAAGCCGGGGACGACCGCCTGCAGCCCGGCCACGAGCAGCTCGGGCTCGACCGCGGCACGATCGCCGAAGCACGCGTGGGTGTCGAGCTCGGGTGAGTCCCAGAGCGGCGCGTGCAGTCCCACCAGCTCGCGGACCGCGGCATCCACCTGCTCCAGGGTGCAGCCCCGGAGCTGGTCGCCCGGCTCCATCGGGGCGCAGTCCTCGAGGACGAGCGTGAACCAGCCGTCGTCGTCGATGGCGGCGTGGGCGTACCGCGGGGCGCCGATCGACACCCGTGACGCGAAGTGCCGGTAGAAGCACAGCTCGTTCCGGTAGCCGCTCGACGCCATGAACGCACGGGCGGTCTCGTCCCGGGCGGCGAACTTGCCGACCACGCTGCGCGGCGCGCCCGGGACCTCGCGGTCGAGGCGGAGGTCGTAGCGGGCGCAGACCCCCATGAGGCCGGCCCCGACGGTCTCCGCGGGAGCGTCGACGACGGCCGCATCCCCGATCCAGCCCCGGTCGCGCAGCACCTCGGTGAGGAAGTCCGGAGTGACGTCGTCGTAGGCGCGGATGACGGCGGTGGTCACGCGGCCGCGTCCGGCACCGGGATCCGGTACAGCGTGGCGGCGTTGGTGCTCAGGATCTTGCGTCGCACCGCGGGCTCGATCGCGCGGAGCGGTTCCGCGGCGCGTGACAGGCTGTCGGGGTAGAGGCACGTCGGGTGCGGGAAGTCGGTCTCGAAGAGGATGTTGTCGCTCCCCAACGCGTCGAGCGCGACCTCCAGGTGATCGCGCTCGAACCAGTAGCACGCGTGCACCTGGCGCCGGAAGTACTCCGACGGCAGCATCGACAGGTGCTCGCTGATGTGGGGTGCGCACTCGCCGATCTCGTAGTCGAGGCCTTCGAGCAGGAACGGGATCCAGCCGAGCCCGCTCTCGACCGACACGACGTGCAGCGTCGGATGCCGCTCGAGCACCCCCGAGAGCAGCAGGTT
>DATBBL010000181.1:0-4331 GCA_036271015.1 Acidimicrobiia bacterium | reverse complement strand
CTACATGAACATGTCCTTGAGGCGGTCGAACGACTCCAGGCACCGCCCGGCACCGAGCACGACCGTCTCCAGCGGGAGATCGACGAGCTGCGCGCGCACCGCCGTCTCCTTCTCGATGCGCAGGTCGAACCCGCGCAGCATCGCGCCGCCGCCGACGAGGTGGATGCCCTCGGCCAGGAGGTCCTGCGAGAGCTCGGGGGGCGTGCGCGCGAGCGCCTGCTTCACCGCACCCAGGATCGCCTGGATCGGCTCGTCGATCGCCTCGCGGATCTCCTCGGGGGTCAGCACGACCGTCTTGGGCATGCCGCTCATGAGGTCGCGCCCACGCACCTCGGCCTTGTACTCGTCGTCGGTCGGGAAGACGGAGCCGATGGCGAGCTTGACCTCCTCGGCCGTGCGCTCACCGATGGCCAGCCCGTACTCGCGCCGCACGTAGCTCTGGATGGCCGCGTCGATGTCGAAGGACCCGACCCGCACCGCCTCCAGGGCGACCACCCCGCCGAGCGAGATCACGGCCACCTCGCTGGTGCCACCGCCGATGTCGACCACCATGTTGCCGAGCGGCTCGTGGATCGGCAGCGAGGCGCCGATGGCCGCGGCCATGGGCTGCTCGATCAGGAACGTCTGGGCCGCACCCGCGCGACGGGCAGCCTCGAGGACCGCACGCTGCTCGACGTGGGTGATGGCCGACGGCACGCAGATCAGCACCCGCGCTCGCTGCAACCGCGAGATGCCCGCACGCTGGAACAGCATGCGGATGAGGCGTTGCGTGATCTCGAAGTCGGTGATCGCGCCGCCGCGCAGGGGCCGGACCGCCACGATGTACCCGGGCGTGCGCCCGATCATCTGCCACGCATCGTGACCGAGCGCCAGCACCTCGTGGGTGCGCGTGTTCATCGCGATCACGGTGGGCTCGTTGAGGATGATCCCCTGCCCGCGCGCGTAGACGAGTGTGTTGGCGGTACCGAGGTCGATCGCCAGGTCGCGTGACAGCGGGGGCTCCTACGGCACGTTCACCGGCAACGAGGCCGGGTCGTCGACGGCACGGACCGGATGAGAACGGGTGGCCCAGTCGGAGCCACCCGCCCAGTGCTCGCGCTTCCAGATCGGCACCGTCTCCTTGAGGGTGTCGATGCAGAACCGGGCCGCTTCGAACGCCTCGGCGCGATGGGGCGACGAGACGATCACCGCGACCGACGCCTCCGACAGCTCGAGGTCGCCGATGCGGTGCAGCAGCGCGACGCGGTCGATGACGGGCCACCGGCGCCGCGCCTCGGCCGCCACTTCGCCCAGCTTGGCGACCGCCTCCTCCTCATAGGCCTCGTAGCTGAGACCTTCCACGCCCTCGCGCCCGTCGGAGTTGTCGCGCACCACACCGAGGAACACGACCACCGCGCCGCTGCCCGGCGTCGTGGCCCAGGTGGTCGCGACGTCGATCGCGAGCGGGGCCTCGGTGACGGCGATCCAGTCACCGGTCGTAGGCGGTTGCACGGCGCCATGGTAGTGAAGACCCGCTCGTCGTCGCCTTGCGAGCCCCGCCGCGACCGGCTCGAACCGCCGCGACGGGCGACGAGGAAAGGCCAGGGGCCGTCGGTACACTCCGCGCCATGTCCCCTGAGGAGGCCGGAGGTGACGGCGAACCCGAGCCCGACGACGTGTCGAGCGGCCCGCCTCCGAACCCCCTCGATCGCCCCTGGATGCACCCCAGCGAGCTGAGCTCGTTCGTCGCGTCCCCCGCCCTCCCCGTGCGGGAGACTCGCCCGCGGGAATGGGCCATCGGGATCGGCGCCGCGGTTGCGGCGGTGATCGCCACCGTGCTCGTGCTGGTCGCGTTCGGGGCCCTGGGCGGCCGCCACCGGTCGCCGACACCCCCGCCGGTCGTGACCAACGCCAGCGACGTCGTCGACTACTCGGTCGCGGAGCGGATCGGCGCGACGGTGGCCCCGAGCGTGGTCACCGTCCGCGCCGGCGGCGACACCACCCGGGCGGTGGGGTCCGGTGTGGTGCTGAAGTCCGACCGGATCATCACCGCCGCGCACCTTCTCATCGGCGCGACGAAGGTCGAGATCTCGACGCCGACCGGCCAGCTGCTGCCGGCCCGGGTGGTGGGCTCGGACGCCCAGACCGACCTCGCGCTGCTCGCGGTCGGCGACGCCAACCTCCAGCTGGCCACACTCGGCTCGTCGACGCCCCTGCGCGTCGGCCAGACCGTCATCGCGGTCAGCGCCACGCGGGGCCTCCACTACCGGGTCGGCATCAACGTGGTGTCCGACCGCGACGTGATGGTCGACGCCGGTACCGGTATCGACGTCGCCGGGCTGCTCGAGACCGGCATCACGGTCAGCCCCGACATGGCGGGCGGGGCGCTCGTCGACCAGGACGGCTCCGTCGTCGGCTTGCTCACCTACGCACCCGCACCGGGCGCCGGCGGTCTCGCCATCCCGGTCGCGAGCATGCGCGACGTGGAGGACCAGCTCGACTCGACCGGTTCGTCGGGCAAGGTGGTGCACGGGTGGTTGGGCGTGCTGTGCTCGAAGGACGACGCCGACCGGGCCGGCGGCGGCGCGCAGATCGACTACGTGTACCCCGGGAGCCCGGCCGCGAAGGCGGGCCTGGTCGCCGGCGACGTGGTGGTGCGAGCGGCCGGCAACGCGGTCAGCGGCCGGCCCGAGCTGGTGGCGTCGGTGCGCACCCTCCGACCCCAGGACCCGCTCGACCTCCAGTACGTGCGGGGCGGCCGCACCCACACCCTCACCATCGCACTCGGCGCCGGCGACCCGCAGCTGCTGGCGACGTGGCCCTTGGCGGCGATGGGCTGACCGGCACCGGTCTCCGCTCAATTGCCCGCCGGCCGAGGTTCCGCGCGACCATGAGTGCATGACGACGACCGCGAGCGACGACCAACTGGAGGCGCTCGACCGCGAGCTCCTCAACGCGGTGCAGTGGGACTTCCCGCTCGAGCCGCGGCCGTTCGCGGTCCTGGGTGAGCGCCTGGGCATCAGCGACGAGGCGGTGCGGGCGCGGGTGGCCCGGGTCAAGGAGCTGGGCGTGCTGCGCCAGCTCTCGGCCATCTTCGACACCCGGGCCCTCGGCTACGGCTCGGCCCTGGTCGCGGCCAAGATCGACCCCGAGCGGGTCGACGAGGCCGCCGCGGTCATCAGCGCCCACCCTGGAGTGAGCCACAACTACAAGCGCAACCACGTCTACAACCTCTGGTACACGATCGCGGTGCCGCCCGGCGAGTCGCTGGAGGAGCACATCGACGTCCTCCATCGCGACTCCGGCGCGCTCGTCACCCGCAAGCTGCCCACGCTGAAGCTCTACAAGATCGGTGTGACGCTCGACATGACGGGTTCCACGAAGGCCGACGCCAAGGCCGAAGTGCTCGAGCACGAGAAGCCGGAGCGGCGCGAGTACATGGAGGCGCCCGAGTTGTCCGACCTCGAGGTCGCGACGATTCGCGTCGTGCAGGAAGACCTGCCGCTCGTGGAGCACCCGTTCGCCGCGTACGCCGAACTGATCGGCACCGACGAGACCACCGTGCTCGACCTGCTGCGCTCGTTCAAGGAGCGCAAGCTCATGCGCCGCTTCGCCGCGGTCATGAACCACCGCTCGGCCGGATTCAAGGCCAACGCCATGGGCGTGTGGGCCGTCCCCGACGAGGAACTCGACGAGATCGGTCCGCAGATGGCGGGTTTCGCGCTGGTGAGCCACTGCTACCGCCGTCCGACCTATGACGACTGGCCGTACTCGATCTTCACGATGGTGCACGGCAAGAACGCGCGTGAATGCGAGGAGACCATCGCCGCCATCCGCGACGAGACCGGCGTCGACGAACACGCGCTGCTCTGGTCGGTGAAGGAGTACAAGAAGACCCGCGTGCGCTACTTCACCGACGACTGGGACGACTGGCGCGCCACCCACCTCACGACGGCCCCTTGAGCTCGCTCTGATCCATTGGTGATCGACGTCGCCCGCGTCCGGGCCGACACGCCCGGGTGCCGCGACGTCGCCCACTTCAACAACGCGGGCGCCGCGCTCCCGACCCGCGCGGTGCTCGACACCGTGATCGACCACCTCGAGCTCGAGGCGCGCGTCGGCGGGTACATGGCCGGCGATCTGGTCGCGGAACGATCGGCGGCGGTGTACACGTCGGTGGCGTCGCTGGTGGGCGCGTCGTCCGACGAGATCGCGCTGGTCGAGAACGCGACGCGCGCGTGGGACATGGTGGCGTACTCGTTGGGTGCCTCGTTCGGTCCTGACGATCGCGTGCTCACATCGCAGGCGGAGTACGCGAGCAACGTGATCGGATTGCTGCAGCTGGCGGCGCG
>DATBBL010000180.1:0-5483 GCA_036271015.1 Acidimicrobiia bacterium | reverse complement strand
CGGACCGGCACGGGAGCGGTTGCGCGAGCTCGGGCTCCGGCGAGCCGCGCAGTTCACGTGGAGCGCGACGGCCGCGTCGACGCTCGACGTCTACCGCGAAGTCGCGCGGCGACGACGGGCTCACCGCTCGTGAGGGTGCTCGTCACCGGCGGAGCCGGCTTCATCGGGTCCCATACCTGTGATCGCCTACTGGAGCTGGGACACGACGTCGTGGTCCTCGACGCGTTGATGCCGCCGGTCCATCGGGACAAGACCCCCGCGAACCTCAGTCCCGACGTCGACTTCTACGAAGGGGACGTCCGCAACCGCGACCTGGTTGCGAATCTCCTTCGTCGTGTCGACGCGGTCTATCACTTCGCGGCGTACCAGGACTACTTTCCCGAATTCTCGCGGTTCTCCGCCGTCAACGTCGTGCCGACGGCGATGCTCTACGAGATCATCGTGGCCGAGGGCCTCGAGCTCGCGCGGATCGTCGTGGCGTCCTCGCAAGGGGCGATGGGGGAAGGGCTCTACCGGTGTCCCCGCGACGGCGACCAGCTCCCCGCGATGCGTACCGAACGCGCGCTGGCCGCGGGGCAGTGGGACCTGAGCTGCGCCGTGTGCGGCGGGCCTCTGGAGCTGATGGCGACACCGGAGACGGTCGCCAATCCGCAGAATCCCTACGGGATGTCGAAGTACGCGCAAGAGATGGTGGCGCTGAACCTGGGCCGCCGGTACGACATCCCGACGGTCGCGCTGCGGTACAGCATCGTGCAGGGGCCGCGGCAATCCGTGTACAACGCGTATTCGGGGGCGTGCCGCATCTTCTGCCTCAGTTATCTGCTGGGCGTGCCACCGACCGTGTACGAAGACGGACAGTCGATCCGCGACTACGTCAACATCGATGACGTGGTGGACGCGAACCTGTTGGTGCTCGAAGACGAGCGCGCGGTCGGCCAGGCGCTGAACGTCGGAGGCGGCGAGGCAGTCACCACCAGCGAGATGGCCGACGTCGTGATGCGTCAGTACGGTTCGGAGCAGTCGGCCGTCGTGACCGGCGAGTACCGCTTCGGCGACACCCGGCACATCCTGTCGGACGTGTGTTCGTTGCGCTCGCTCGGTTGGTCGGCGAAGCGCCGCGTCGACGACTCGGTCGCCGCGTACGCGAAGTGGCTCGAAGGCATGCCCGGACTCGACGGCGTGCTGGCCGACGCCAACGAGCGCATGCGGGCGTCCGGTGTCGTGCGGCGAGCACAACGGTGAAGGCGTTCCTGCTCGCCGCGGGGGTCGGGAGCCGGCTCAAGCCGATCACCGACGACACACCGAAGTGCATGGTGCCGATCGCGGGCCGGCCGATGCTCGACCACTGGTTCGACGCGCTGGCCGACGCCGGCGTCGACGAAGTGCTGGTGAACGTTCACCACTTCGCCACGACGGTGGCCGAGCACGTCGAGGCCCGCGTCGGCCCCCCGGTCGTCCGGCTCTCCTACGAACCGGAGCTGCTCGGGAGCGCCGGCACGCTCGTGGACAACCGGGGGTGGGTCGACGCGGAGAAGTTCTTCCTCGTCTGCAACGCCGACAACCTCACCGACTTCGACGTCCGATCCCTCATCTCCTTCCACGAGGCCGGGTCGGCGCCGGCGACGCTGACTGTGTTCCGCACCGACCGCCCGTCCGAGGTCGGGATCGTCGAAGCGGACGACGAGGGCGTGATGGTGGGTTTCCAGGAGAAGCCGCGCCGACCGAGGTCGTGCCTCGCCAATGCCGGCATCTACGCCTTCGCTCCCGCGCTGCTGGATGAGCTCCACCGGCGGCCGCCGCTCGATCTCGGGTACGACTTGATTCCGCGGCTTGTCGGCCGGGCGCGGGTCCTGCCGATCGCCGGCTACTTCCGCGACATCGGGACGGTCGGTGCGTATCGCAGCGCGCTCGAAGAGTGGCCGGCGGTGGCGCCGTGATCATCACGCAGACGCCGCTGCGAATCGGGTTGCTCGGGGGTGGGACCGACCTGCCCGACTACTACCGGGAGAACGGCGGCCGGGTGCTGAACCTCGCGCTCGACAAGTACGTCTACGTGATCGTCAAGCAGCGATTCGACGACGACATCTACATCAACTACTCCAAGAAGGAGATCGTGTCGCGCGTCGACGAGATCGAGCACGAGCTCGTCCGCGAAGCGATGGAGATGACCGGCGTGACGAGCGGCGTCGAGATCACGACCTTGGCCGACATTCCGTCCGGCGGCTCGGGCCTCGGATCGTCGTCGTCGGTGACCGTCGGCCTCCTCCACGCCTTGTCGGCGTACAGGGGCTGCCCGATGACGGGTGCCGAACTGGCAGACCGTGCGTGCGAGATCGAGATCGAACGCTGCGGGAAGCCGATCGGCAAGCAGGACCAGTACGTGGCGGCGCTCGGCGGTGTCCGAGACATCCGTTTCGGACCTGGTGAAGAGGTGGTCGCGGCCGAGGTCAGCCTCTCCCCCGCGGCGCTGTGCAACCTGCAGGACCAGCTGATGCTCTTCTACACCGGTTCCACACGCAGCGCGGACGCAATCCTCAGCAAGCAGCGCGCCAACGTCGCCTCCACGCGTCCGCAGCTCGATCTGTTGCGCGATCTTGCCGGCTTCGCGGTCGACCACGTCGTGAACGGCGACATCGACGCGTTGGGCGCGGCCATTCGCCAAGGATGGGAGGCGAAGCGCAAGCTGGCGCCGGGCGTCACGAATGAGCAGATCGACGGGGCCGTGACGCGCGCGCTCGACGCCGGCGCGTCGGGCGCGAAGGTCACGGGAGCCGGTGGTGGCGGCTTCCTCGTCGTCACGTGTCCGGTCGAGCGACAGGGCGTAGTGCGAAAGGCGCTCTCGTCCGACATGCGTGAGCTCCGCGTCAAGGTCGATCGCCACGGTTCGCGCATCGTGCTCAACATCCTGCGCGACATCTGGAGCTGAGATCGCCCCGAACATGCCCCGGCGCTAACGTTCGCTCGTGGCCGGCTACGTGATCCGTGGCGACACCGGCATCGCCGGCTGCGCCGAGCCCGACACCATTCCGGCGTCCCCGCGCATCCTCCCCGTGTTCGGCCGCCGACCCGGATAGGCCTGAACCTTGGAGATCCACATCCGGCTGGAGCTCGGGGCGAGCGGCGCCAACCTGCCGCTCTTCGTGTGCTTCGCCGCGTTCGTCGTCACCTTCATGACCACACGCGTCATCACGCGCATGATCCGCGCCGGGCGGGGACCCTTCCACGACAACGTCTCCTCGAGCGGGGTCCACATCCACCACGCGGTGCCCGGGATCATCCTGCTCGTCATCGGGGCCTTCATGGCGGTCGCGACCAACACCTCGTCCGCTTGGACCATCGTGGCCGCGTTGCTGGTCGGCGTCGGGACGTCACTGGTGCTCGACGAGTTCGCCCTGATCCTGCACCTGCAGGACGTCTATTGGGCGGACGAGGGGCGCATCTCGGTGGAGATGGTCAGCCTCGCCGTCGCCTGCCTCGGCCTGCTCCTCATCGGCGTCCGTCCGTTCGACGTCAGTGGCGACAGCGCGGGTGCGGATGCCGTGGCGGTCGGGGTGTCGCTCGCAGTCCTCGTCCTCGGGATCCTGGTGTGCATCGCGAAGGGCAAGTACAAGCTGGCCCTGTTCGGCGCCTTCATCCCGTTCGTCGCGCTCGTCGGGGCGATCCGCCTCGCCCGGCCCGGGTCGCGTTGGGCCAAGCGTCGCTACCGGCCGACGAAGCTGGCGCGGGCCTCGGCCCGGACGACCAGGTACGACGCGCGGTGGGGGCCCGCCACCGACTGGGTGTGTGACTTCGTGGCCGGCAAACCGTCGGAGCCCGATCCGGTGGGCCAGTGAGACGGATCGTCTTCGCCACGATCGTGTCGGTCGTGATGATCGCGGTGGCGCTGGTCGCGTCCTCAGGTGGCGACGGTGGTGGCGACCGCGCCGACCGCGTCGTCGGTGCGCCCGCAGCCTCCACGACGACCGCGGCCACCTCCGGGACGAAGGACCGACCGGCGGGAAGCACCGCCGGCGCTCGCGGCCCACGCGGGAACGGCACCGCGGTGACCTTCGCGTTCGCGGGCGACGTGAACTTCCCCGAGCAGTGGGACACCGAGGACGGGCCGCCGCCCGACGCACCGCCGCTCGCGCAACAGGTGCAGGCGGACCCCCGCCACGTGCTCGACCGCGTCGCACCGGTGCTCTCGAAGGCCGACCTGGCGATGGTCAACCTCGAGACCGCGGTGACCGACGGCGGCGAACCGGTCGCGGGCAAGCAGTACCACTTCCGCTCGCCCGCGGCGTCGTTCACGGCGCTGAAGGCAGCCGGCGTCGACGTGGTGAACATGGCGAACAACCACGCGCTCGACTACGGACCCGCGGGCATGGCCGACACGTTCTCCGCGATCGCGGCGGCCAAGTTCCCGGTGACCGGCATCGGGCACGACGCGACGGAGGCGTACCGGCCGTTCCGCACGACGATCAAGGGCCAGCGCATCGCCATCCTGAGCGCGACCGACTGGCTGGAACCGGACCTGGTGAGCTCGTGGTCGGCGACGGACACGCAACCCGGGCTCGCCTTCTCGATCGACCGCACCCGGCTCCTGGCTGCGGTGCAGGACGTGCGACCGCACGTCGACACGCTGGTCGTGTTCCTCCACTGGGGCACCGAGGACACGTGGTGCGCGTCCGGTGAGCAGCAGGACCTCGCCACCGCGTTGCTCGCTGCCGGCGCCGACATCATCGTCGGCAGTCACACCCACCGGGTCTTCGGGGCGGGCAAGGTCGGTCCGGCGCTCGTCGCCTACGGCCTGGGCAACTTCGTGTACTGGCGCGAAGACGGCGAATCCGGACGGAGCGGCGTGCTGCTGGTCACCGCCACCGGGCGTGAGGTCGACGACTACTCCTGGGTGCCGGCCCGCCTCGAGAACGGAGTGGCGACACCGCTGACCGGCGACGCCGCCGTCGCCGACCAGGCCGAATGGCAGGCCCGACGCACGTGCAGCGGCTTGTCGCCCTGATCGCACCGATGAGTTCCGGTTTGCGGCGCGGTCGTAGCCACATGACCCTCACCCAGGATTCCGGAATCCAGACCCGCGGGTACGCTGCGCGCATGACCGAGGTGACGGACACCGGCCTCGACGCGGCCCTCGAGCAGTACCGGCGCGAGCTCACGGCGCACTGCTACCGCATGCTCGGATCGTCGTTCGAAGCCGAGGACGCGGTGCAGGAGACCCTGGTGCGCGCGTGGCGCGGCTACGACAGCTTCGAGGGCCGCTCGGCGCTCCGGTCGTGGCTGTACCGCATCGCCACGAACGTGTGCCTCGACATGCTGAACGGGCGCAACCGTCGCGCCCGGCCGATGGACCTGGCGTCTCCCTCTCCCGCCGACAGTCCGGTCGGCGCGACGCTGCCCGAGACGGAGTGGGTGCTGCCCGTGCCCGACGGCCGCGTGCTCGCGGCCGAGGGCGACCCGGCCGAGCTGGCCGAGGCCCGCGAGACCAT
>DATBBL010000179.1:0-13782 GCA_036271015.1 Acidimicrobiia bacterium | reverse complement strand
GACGCGATCGAGGCGATGATCGGCCCCCGCACCAAGGCCATCCTCACGCCGAACCTGGTGGGGAACTGCCCCGACTGGGACGCGATCCGCGCCGTCGCCGACGCGCACGGACTGCTCGTGGTCGAGGACAGCTGCGACGTGCTCGACTCGCACCTGCGCGGCACTCGCACCGGCACGCGCTCCGACATCTCGGTGACCAGCTTCGCTCGCGGCCACTCGATCACGGCCGCGAGCCAGGGTGGCATGATCGCGGTCGACGACCCCGAGTGGTTCGACCAGACGCTCGTGCGCCGGCGGTGGGGTCGTCACAGCGAGCGGTACCTGTTCGGCAGCAAGCAGGGCGACGACGACCGCTTCGGCCGGCTGGCCGACGGCACGCCGTACGACATGGTGTTCCTGTTCGAGGACACCGGCTACAACTTCGAGCCCTCGGAGATCGGTGCCGCGTACGGCAACGTGCAGCTCGAACGGCTCGCCGAGTTCAACCAGCGCCGCCGCGACAACTTCGCCCGCCTCGACGAGGTGGTGGCGCAGCACGAGGACACCGTGGTGCGCGCCCGCACGACCGCCGAGGTCGAGACGACGTGGATGCGGTTCCCCTTCCTGCTCCAGGACGACATCGACCGCACGGCGATGCAGGAGTTCCTGCTCGAGCGGGGCATCCCGTCGCGCATGGTCTGGACCGGCAACATCCTGCGCCAGCCGGGGTTCGCCGACATCGCCCATCGGGCACCGGACGACGGGCTGCCGAACGCCGACCGGGTGATGGACCGCGGCCTCACGCTCCCCTCCCACCACGGCCTCTCCAGCGACGTGGTGGGGCACATCGCCGAATCGCTCTCGGACTTCCTGCACACCGTCGAGTGACCCGATAAGTTTGTCTCCGTTCTACGAGAGACACGTTTCCGACATCACCGAGGAGCGCATCGTGGACTACATGTTCGTCGACGCCGACAACCACTACTACGAGGCCGAGGACGCGTTCTTCCGCCACGGCGACGAAGACGTGAAGCGCTACGTGCGCTGGGTGAGCGAGGGCAAGCGCCGCTACATGGTGTTCGGCTCGACCATGATCGGCCTCGCCAACACCAGCGTGCCGAACCCGACCTTCGACCCGATCGCGAAGCCGGGCGCGTTCCACGCGCGCTTGAAGGAGCTGCAGCAGCGGAAGTCGGGCGTGACCGGGCTCCCGCTCGCCGAGATGGGGAAGGGCAAGGCCTACGGCGAGCTCGAGCACATCCCGGACGGCTACCGGGTCAACCATGCGCGCATCGACATGATCGACGAGCAGAACGTGGAGAGGTGCCTGCTCTTCCCGACCCTCGGCGACTGCGTCGAAGGCCTCATGCACGACAACGTCCCGATGGCCTACAAGGTGTTCCACGCGTTCAACCTGTGGCTGGAGGAGGACTGGGGCTACGCGTACCGCGACCGCCTGTATGCGCCCCCGTACATCCCGATGCTCGACCCCGACCTCGCGGCCGCCGAGCTCGAGTTCCTCCTCGGGAAGGGCGTGAAGGCGGTGTCGATCCGGCCGGGGCCGGCCAACGGCCGGTCGCCGGCCGACCCCTCCTGGGACCGCTTCTGGTCGCTGATGAACGAGAGCGGCACGCTCGCCGCGTACCACGGCTACGGCGGCACCACCAGGTACAGCGAGGCGTTCGACCGGATGTGGGGGCAGTCGAAGGTCGACGAGGGGTACAACGCCGCGCTCGGCCAGGCCCTGACCTCGGATCGCGGGATCCTCGAGCTCACGGTCGCACTCGTGCTCGGCAACCTGTTCGGCCGCTTCCCCAACGTGAAGATCGCCAGCATCGAGCTCGGCTGCGCGTGGACGCCGTACGCGCTGCACATGGTCGACCACGCGGGCTCCCTGTTGGAGCGCAGCATCCAGGCGTTCGGCCAGACGATGCAGGACCTGCCCTCGGACGTCTTCAAGGAGCACATCTACATCTCGCCGTTCCCCGAAGAGGACGTCGTCGGCCTCACCGAGCTCATCGGCGTCGACCGTGTGCTCATGGGCTCCGACTGGCCGCATCCCGAAGGCAACATCATGCCGGGCGACTTCGCCGACAGCATCCAGAAGCTGCCCGAGGCCGACATCAAGAAGATCATGCGCGACAACCTCCTCGCCCTCCTCCAGTAGCCGGGGGCGGCGGTGGCGCGGGTCGTGCTGTGGGGGCCCGGTCAGATGGGCATCGGGGCGCTGCGGGCGACCATCCAACATCCCGGGCTGGAGCTCGCGGGCCTGGTCGTGCACAGCGAGGCCAAGGAAGGACGTGACGCCGGCGACCTGTGCGGGCTCTCCCCGACCGGGGTGATCGCCACGCGCGACATCGACCGCGCGCTCGCCATCGACGCCGACGTGGTGGCCTACTTCGCGAGCAGCGACTACCGCTACCGCGAGGCGGCCGACGACATCGCCCGCTGCCTGCGGGCCGGCCGCGACGTGGTCACGACGTCGTTGGTGTCGTTCTGCTGGCCGCCGGCGGCCGAGCCCGACCTGCGCGAGCTGCTCGAGGCCGCCTGCGCCGCCGGCGGCGCCACGCTCTTCAACAGCGGCGTCGAGCCGGGGTGGATCAACGACCTGGTGCCGTTCGCGTTCAGCAGCACCTGCGCGCGGATCGACCGGATCACGATGCAGGAGATCCTCGACTACTCGCCCATCGCGCAGCCGGACATCATGTACGACTTCATGGGCTTCGCCCATCCGCCCGACACGGTGACACCGCTGCAGGAGCCCGGGCGGCTCAACCGCCTCTGGGCACCGGTCGTCTGGGGCCTCGCGGCCGGCCTGGGGCTGACGCTCGACCGCGTCGAGGACACGCTGGAGAAGTGGATCGCGCCCGAGTCGTACGAGACCGCGTCGGGACCGCTGCCCGCCGGCACCGTGGGCGGGATGCGCTTCCGGCTGATCGGGATCGCGGGCGGCGAGGAGCGGATCGTGCTGGAGCACATCACCCGCATGGGCGAGCACAGCGCTCCCGACTGGCCGCGTCACCCTTCCCCGCTCGGCGGCTACCGGGTGATCCTCGAAGGCATGCCCACCTACACCGTCGACATCGAGATGCACGGCCGCGGCAGCAACATGCGGGGCCTCAGCTTCGCCACCTTCATGCGTCCGCTCAACGCCATCCCCGCGGTGCTCGCGGCACCGCCGGGCATCGTGTCCGCGCACGACCTGCCGATGATCACCGGCGTGATGCCGGGCGCCGAGTGGACTGGCGTGCTCGCATGAGCGGTGTCCTCGACGATCTCGAGGGAAAAGTCGTCGTGGTCACCGGCGCGAGCAGAGGCGTCGGTCGCGGGATCGTCCGCTTCCTCGCCGGCCACGGTGCGCGCCTCGCGATCTCCGCTCGCGGCGCCGAGGGCCTCGCCGACGCGTCGGCCGAGCTCGACCGGTCCGGCGCGGCGCACGTGGCGCGGGTGGTGGACGCCGCTGACCGTGCCGGCACCCACGCGCTCGTCGAGGAGGCGGTGGCGAGCTTCGGGACGGTCGACGGCGTCGTCGCGAACGCGCAGACGTCGACCGACCCGGTGGGGATCGAGCACATCTCGGACGCCGACCTCGACGTGACGTTCGCCGCCGGGGTCAAGGGCACCCTGTGGCTGATGCAGGCCGCGTTCCCGATCCTGCAGGCGCAGGGCCGCGGTCGCGTCGTGACGTTCGGCTCCAACGCCGCGTTGGAGGGCATCGCCACCTACGGGGCGTACTCGGCGGCGAAGGAGGCGATCCGGGGCCTCACCCGGACCGCCGCCACCGAGTGGGGACGATTCGGCATCACGGTGAACTGCGTGTGCCCGGTCTCGGTGCGCCACCACACCCCGGGGCTCGACGATCCCGAGACCCTGGCGCGGTTCGAACGGGGCTTCTCCCGTCAGCCGGTGCCGCGTGACGGCCGGCTCGAGGACGACATCGCACCCGTCGTCGGCTTCCTTCTGTCCGACGCGAGCGCGTACGTGACCGGTCAGACCCTGATGGCCGACGGCGGCCGGATCATGCTCCGGTGAGCTCCGCTCGAGCTCGTCGATCGTGGGCCCGGACGACGAGAACTACGCTTCCGGACCGCGAGCAGTGCGACGAAGGTCCGGGAGAGGTCGTTCGGTGACACTCGACGGCAAGACGATCGTCGTCACGGGAACCGGCGCCGGCCTGGGGCGGGCAGTGGCCGCGCACGTGCTGCGCGACGGCGGCAACGCGGTGCTCGCGGCGCGCGACGGCTCGGCGCTCGAGGACCTGGCGCGCGGCCTCGATCCGTCCGGTGAGCACGTCGGTGCCCGGGCGACCGACATCGGCGACGCCGACCAGTGCCGGGACCTCGCGGCGTTCGCGGCCGACCGCTTCGGCACCGTCGACGGAGTGGTGCAGATCGCGGCGCAGGAGGTGATGGGCGGTCTGGGCCGGACCACCGACGACGACTGGCGCGCGGTGCTCGACACCAACGTCCTCGGCACCGTGCACGTGATGTCGGCGATCACCGAGGTGATGAACGGCGCCGGCGGGTCGATCGTGCTCATCGGCTCGCAGACCTTCCGCGTCTCGAACGGCGCGATGCAGCAGACGGCCTACGCCGCCTCCAAGGGCGCGCTGCACTCGGCGATGTTCCACGCCGCGTGGGAGCTCGGACCCCGGCGGATCCGGGTCAACATGGTGGTGCCCTCGTGGATGTGGGGTCCGGCGGTCCAGCAGTTCGTGCGCACCAGCGCCGAGCGGCGCGGTGTCGACGAGGAGGTGGTCACCGCGCCGATCAAGCGGGCGATGCCGCTCGGGGAGATCCCCACCGTGGACGACGTCGCCGACGCGGTCGTGTTCCTCTCGTCGGACCGCGCCCGCATGATCACCGGGCAGACCCTCTTCGTCAACGCCGGGAACCACATGACATGAGCGCAGCACCCGACCCCCGGCGCGACGTGATCCTCACCGGGATCGGCGGGCAAGGAGTGCAGCTGTGCGCCAAGGTCCTCGCCCAGGGCTGCGTCGCCGACGGCCATCACGTGATGCTGAGCTCGTACTTCGGCGGGGAGATGCGGGGCGGGCGCACCGAGGCCACCGTCGTGGTGCGCGACGCGCCCATCGTCGACCTCCCACCGATCGTGCCTCGCCTCGACGCGATGATCGTCCTGCACGCCGCATTCCTCGACGACGCCACGCCGCGGCTCACCGACCAGCCGCTCGTGGTCGCGGATGCGTGGACGTGGCCCGAGTCCGACGCGGCCGCGGTGCGGGTGCCGGCGCGCGAGATCGCCGCCGACCTCGGCGCGCCGGTCGCGGCCGGCCTCGTGCTCGTCGGCGCGTTCGCGGCCCTGACCGGCGTGGCCGGCGCCGATGCGCTGGAGGCCGCGGTGCTCCACCTCGTCCCGGCGCACCGGGCGGCCGCCATCCAGTCGAACCTGGCCGCGCTGGCAGCGGGCGCCGACTCGGTGCGCGGGACGGCAGTCGAGATCACCCGGTGAGCGACCGCGGCACGGTGATCATGGCGCTCGAGCGCTGCAAGGGCTGCGGCCTCTGCGTCCCGGTGTGCCGCCCGGGCGCGCTGGAGATGACCGAGGAGCGCAACGCCAAGGGCTACGTGCTGCCGCAGCTGCTCGACGGCTGCACGGGGTGTCGGGCGTGCGCCGAGGTGTGCCCCGACTTCGTGTTCGAGGTCTACCGGTTCGAGACCGCGCCATGACGCTCGTGCTGCGCGAAGGCTACGACGCGATCGCGGCGGCGGCCGTCGACGCCGGTTGCCGTTTCTTCGCCGGGTACCCGATGCTGCCGTTCACCGGGCTGCTCGACGCGTTCGCGCGCGAGCTGCCCCGCAACGACGGCGTCTGGATCCAGGCCGACACCGAGATCGAGGGCGCCAACATGGCGCTGGGTGCGGCGGCGACCGGCGCGCGCGCCGCGACCGGCTCGACCGGGCAGGGCATCGCGCTCATGCAGGAGACCATCGCCGAGGCCGCGCTGAACGAGCTGCCGCTCGTCGTGTTCAACATGGCCCGCGGTCAGCAGGACTACTTCCAGACGACTCGTGGGGGCGGCTGGGGCGACTACCGCACCATCGCGCTCGCGCCCGCGAGCGTGGTGGAGGCGGCCGAGCACACCCGGCTGGCGTTCGAGCTCGCCGACCGATGGCTCACGCCGGTCGTCCTCTACGGCGACCACATGATCGGCTTCACGCAGACGACGGTCGAGGCCGCGCCCGACCACCGCGGCGCGACCGAGCCCGACAAGCCGTGGGCGCTCGACGGGTCGACCGGCGGCACGGGGGCGTCGAAGGTCGTCTGGACCTGGCGCCAGGGGAAGCACAACACGCCGGGCCCGGGTCCGAACCGGCACTGGCAGCACGTCGCCGACAAGTACGACCAGATCGCGACGACAGAGGCGCGCCACGCCGGTCGCCACCTCGACGACGCCGAGCACGTCGTCGTCTCGTTCGGCACCACCGGCGCGTTCGTCGACTACGTCGTGGACGAGCTCCGACGCGAGGGGCACCGCATCGGCACCTTCCGGCCGGTGACGCTCTGGCCGTTCCCGTCGGTCGCGCTCGGCGACGTCGCCCGGTCGGCCCCCTGCCGCCAGGTGCTGGTGCACGAGCTCAACGCGGGCCAGATGATCGACGACGTCCGGATCGCGGTGAACGGCGCGGTGCCGGTGCACGCGGTCGGGGGTGTGAGCCAGGACGAGTCCGGGATGCGTCAGGGTGAGCTGCTCGACGTCGACACGATCCGCGCCCGCATCCTCGCCGCGACCGAAGGAGCACGACGATGACGCACGCCGATCCGACCATGCGGAAGGTCGCCGACTTCGCCCCCGCGCTGTTCCAGAGCACCGAGCACCACCTGTGCTCGGGGTGCGGCCACCCGGTCGCCTGGCGGCTGCTGGTCGAGGTGCTCGAGGAGCTGCAGCTGGTCGACCGCTCCATCGGCGTCGTGGGTCACGGCTGCTACACCCAGATCATCACCACCGCCGACGTCGAGTTCCTCCAGTGCCTGCACGGGCGCGCACCGGCGGTCGCCACCGGCATGAAGCGGATGCTCCCGGACCGCGCCATCTACACGCTGCAGGGCGACGGCGACATGGTGTCGGAGGGGCTCGCCGAGGTGCTGCATGCCGCCGCGCGCGGCGAGTCCATCACCTGCCTCATGCTCGACAACGGCGTGTTCGGCGACACCGGCGGGCAGATGACCGCGGCCACGACCGTCGGGCAACGCACCAAGACCAGCCTCGACGGTCGCTCCGAGCAGGAGCACGGGTACCCGATCCCGGTCGCCGACATCGTGGCTTCGTTCCCGGGCGCGGCGTACGTCGCGCGCGGCGCGGTCGACAAGCCCAACGCGATCGCGCGGACCCGGCGTTACCTGCGCGAGGCGTTCGCGTCGCAGCTCGCCGGTGAGGGGTTTTCGCTGGTCGAGATCCTCACCATGTGCCCGACCGGCTGGGCGGTCCCCACCGACCAGGGCGCGCAGTACCAGCGCGACCAGGTGGAGAGCACCTTCGGTCTCGGCGAGCTGCGCCCGCGATCCACCACCTGACGGACTGATGGACGTCCGCATCCACGATCTGCTGGTCCGCGCCGCGCTCGTCCAGCCCCACCGCATCGGCGCGACCCTCGGCGACGACGCCCGCACCTTCGCCGAGCTCGACACCGGGGCCAACCGCGCCGCCCATCGGGTCCGGGCCGCAGGCGTCGGCCCGCTCGACCGGGTCTTGTGGTGGGGCCCGACCGCGCTCGACGCGCTGGAGCTCGGGTACGGCGTCTCGAAGGCGGGCGCGGTCCTGGCCCCGATCAACCCCCACTTCACCGAGCCGGAGGCGGTCGACGCGTTCGAGACGCTCACGCCGCGGCTCGTGGTGACCCACCCCGCCACCGAGGAGCCCGCCCGGGCGGTCGCCGGACGGTTCGGGGTCCCCGTGATCACCACCGGACCGGGGTGGCACGCCGACGCGTCACCCACCGCTCCCTCGCGGGTCGGCGCGAGCGAGGACCCCTGCGTCGTCTTCCTCACCAGCGGGTCCACCGGGGTGTCGAAGGGCGCGGTCCTCTCGCACCGCGCCACCTGGCTGCGCGCCCTCCAACGCGACAACGAAGGCGGCGCGACCGGGCGGCGCGGCTTCGTCGTGATGTTCGGTCTGTTCCACATGGCCGGGTGGTACTTCCTCGAGCACGCGCTCGCCGCCGACCGCTCCGTGCACCTCGTCGACCGACCGGAGCCGCACGAGCTCCTCGGCGCGGTGGAGCGCTGGCGCGCCAGTGGCATCTATTGCATCCCCGGGGTGTTGCAGCGCATCCTCGACGACGACGGCGCCTACGACACCTCGTCGCTGGTCGAGGTGCTGACCGGCACGTCGCTCGTGACGCTCGACCTGATCGATGCGCTGAAGGCGCGGTTCCCCGGTTCGTGGACCTCGGTGGCGTACGGCTCCACCGAGATCGGGCGCGGCGCGGTGCTCCTCGACTCGGACCTCTACGACCGGCCGGGCAGCGTCGGCCAGCCGCCGCCGATGGTGGTGGCCGACCTCGCCGACGACGGCGAGCTGTGGCTCCGCGGCCCCACGATGTTCTCCGGCTACCTCGACCGGCCCGACGCCACCGCCGACGCCATCGACGGCGACGGCTGGTTCCACACCGGCGATCTCGCGACGCGCGACGCCGACGGCTACCTGAGCATCACCGGCCGCCGCTCGGAGTCGATCCGCTCCGGCGGCGAGTGGGTCGCACCGGTCGAGGTCGAGAGCGCGGTCCGCACCCACCCGTCGGTGGCCGACGTCGCCGTGGTGGGCCTCCCCGACCCGAGCTGGGGCGAGGTGGTGTGCGCGGCGATCGTGGTGCGGCCGGGCGCGAGGCTCCCGACCGTGGACGAGCTGCGCGCGCACGTGGCCACCGTGCTGGTCGGACCGAAGCAGCCGCGCGTCGTCGTGCAGGTCGAGGAGCTCCCGCGCACGGATGCCACCGGGCAGGTACGCCGTCGTCGCCTCCGCGACACCATCGTGTCGGGCTAGGCGTCGCCGCGCCGGCCTCCGGTGATCGTGTGGCGGAACCACACGATCGATGCCGAAATCGCGGCCGCCGGCACCGCGATGGAGAGCGCGGTGGACGCGAGCACGTAGACGTCGGTGGTTTGCGTGACGAGCAGCCAGAGCCCGGCGGCCGCGTTGGCGATGCCGACGACACCCCACATCAGGGAGATGCGTCGGAACACCTGGTGGAACCGGGGATCGGACGCGGTCTGGCGCGCCACGCCGAAGTCGCGCGCGAACCGGCAGGCCAGGGGACGGTCGATGATCACCGAGACCAGGAATGCGCCCGCGAGGCAAAACCCGCCGATCACCGGTTGCAGGAAGTAGAGGAACGTGCTGCCGGCCACGAACGCGACGACCGAACGCGCCAGCAGTCTCGCGACCGCCAGGATCGTGATGCCCGAAACCCGCCGGCGGCTGACCGATCGCCACGCGAGCGCACCGAGCCCCCAGGCGAGCGCGGCGCCGATCGCCACGGTGGTCGTGGCGACGGTCGTCACCAGCATCAGGATGGCGGCCGGGACGAGCACGGCCTCGATCACCTGCGGGAGCGCGCGCCGGGCGACATCCCGGGGCGACGGGAAGATCGCGTCGGGTCGGACTCCTGCGCGCTCCCGCGTGGCACTCCCCGCGATTCGCGTGTTCCACGCCATGGCTCCGACCATCCGTCTGCCCGATCGTCCTCGTTCGACGGGCCGCGATCAGCCCCGTCGTGATGCTGCAGCCGAAGGTACGGAACCGCGCCGCGCACGCCCATGGTGACGACCGGCGTCTTCGTGGTGCGGACAACCCCCGCACGACCGCGGTACGGCGCGGCGGTGGCCAGCTATCGCAGTTAACGGACCTTCCAGTCCGGGTCGCGCTTCTCGAGGAAGGCGCGGGCGCCTTCCTGCGCGTCGTCGGTGACCGCGACCTTCATGCGGTAGCCCTCGGCCATGAGCTCGGCCTCGTAGGGCGACAACGCGAGCGACTTGCGGATCGCCAGACGCGTGCCGCGCACCGCGAGCGGTGCGTTGCGGTTGACGATGCCGGCGATCTCCCACGCCCGGTCCATCAGCGCCTCGGGTTCCACCAGCTCGCTCACCAGCCCGAGGTCGAAGGCCCGTTGGGCGGTCATGCGCTCGTACTTGCCCATCAGCGCCAGGCGCATGGTGATGTTGAGCGGCAGGACCCGCGCCAGCCGCAACGCCTCCCGGCCCGAGACCACGCCGATGCTCACGTGCGGATCGAAGAAGGAGGCGTCGGTCGATGCGATCACGATGTCCGACGTGGTGACGAGGTCGAGACCGGCGCCCGCGCAGATGCCGTTCACCGCGCAGATCACCGGCTTCGCCATCTCGAGGTACGGCAGCGTGGCCTCCTGCGGCGCATCCCACTGCCGCATCGAGGCCAGCAGCGGATCGCCCTGCACGTCGAGGCCGCTGGTGTAGTTGCCCCGTTCCTCCACGCCGGCGCGGTTGACGTCGGCGCCGGCAGAGAGGGCGCGCCCCGTCCCGGTGACGATCAGCGTCCAGACGTCGGGATCGTTCTCGAGCGCGACGGCGGCCTCGTTGATCTCGGTGATCATCCGGTCGTCGATCGCGTTCAGCACCTCGGGCCGGTTCAGCCGCATGCACGCGGCGTGACCGCGGCGCTCGACGACGATGGTCTCGTAGCTCACCCGGCACTCCCCTGGTACTTCGCGAACTCGGCGTCCGCCTCGGCTTCGACGACGGTACCGGTGTAGAACGACGGGTTCATACCGCGGTACAGCTGCACCACGTTCGAGAAGGTGAACTCCCGGAAGTTCGCCTCCGTGATGTGCCCGCCCTCCACGAGCTCGTAGGCCTCGTCGAGCACCTCGGTCGCGTCGACCACGTCGAAGTGCGCGATGTCGGAGCCGAGCACCGGCTTGAGCTGCAGTCCCATCTTCTCGTCGAAGGCGATGGCGGTCATGGGGTCGTCGGCTTCGCACCCGAAGTAGAAGTTCCGTGCGAACAAGCGGCGGATGTCGTCGGGGCCGCCGATGTGTACGCGCGAGAAGTCGTCGCTCCCGAGATCGCGGGCGGTCAGCTCCTCCTGCGACGTGTCCGATTCCAGGGCGTCGAGGTTGCGGGCGATGACGTCGTCGATCTTCCCCTCGAAGCGCGGGTTCCCTGCCGTGTACTGCTCGAACAAGCGCCGGAACTCCGCGGTGTCGAGGTTCGTCGGTTTCAGGTGCTCGTCCATGAACGCTCGATTGCGCTTCTCCCAATGACCGAAGAGGTCGCCGTAGAGGTTGCACGCCCAGCCCACGCCGCCCTCGAGGAACCCGAAGTTGAGGGTCGGGAACCGCTCGGTCACGCCACCGAGGAACAGGCTGCGCGCGAACGTGTGGTGGCTCTGCGCGAAGTGCCCGAGGTGGTTCCCCACGAAATTGGACGACAGGCTGCGGTCCGGCCAGCCCATCGAACCGCTGTGGCTGGTGACCGGGAGGCCGAGGTCGACGAAGCGCTGCCAGACCGGGTCGTAGTCGTACGGGCTGTCGACCGCGAGCGCGTCGATGTAGACCCGTCGCCGGGCCGGGTCCGGTTGCCATTCGGCGTCGGCCTCGATCGGGCGCACCACCGTGCCCCCGGTGACGAGCACCTTGAGGCCGAGGCCGTGCGCGTGCTCCATCTGCTCGATCGCGTCGGTGGGCTCGGCCAGGCTCAACACCCCGACCGGCACCATCCGGTCGAGATACGGCGAGAACAGGTCCGCGACCATCGTGTTGTAGGCCCGGAGGGCCACGGTGCCGAGCTCGGGGTCGGCGATGTCGCGCCCGAGGGTGAGCCCGACGCTCGGGAACACGATCGCCAGGTCGATGCCCCAGTCGTCGAGGCGGTCGTAGAAGAGGCCCGGGATGGCGGTGGCGGCGCGGTCCCGGACGTTGACGGGCACGCCCCAGTACGAGGGCCGGCGAAGTCGCTGCTGTCGCCGTTCCTCGACCGTGAGCTCGTACCAGCCGTGGAACCGGTGCCCGTAGCGAGTGCGGAACCGGTCGACGAGCGCCGGGCTCCCGACCTCGGCGATGTAGTCGAAGTACACGGGGAACAGCTCGACCCAATGGCCGTCGGCGTCGACCACCGGGTGATCGAGCCGCGCGCGCACCTTGGCGCTCTTGGTCGTCACGACACTGGCTCCTCGGGCCGCATGCCGAAGCGGGCATGGAAGCGGTCGGAGTAGGCAGGCCACGCCTCCGGGTTGACGAGGCGGGGCGGCCGCTTCCCGGCGAAGATGGTGCACCACTGGTCGGCGGTGGCCAACGCGATGTCGCGCGTCGCCTCGATCGTGATCCCGGCGGTGTGCGGGCTGGCGACGACGTTGTCGAGCGCCAGCAACGGGTGCTGCGGGTCCGGCGGCTCGTCGTGGAACACGTCGATGCCCGCGCCGGCGATGGTGCCGGCCACGAGCGCGTCGTACAGGGCGTCCTCGTCGTGCACGGGACCGCGGGCGGTGGTGACGAAGAACGCGCTCGGCTTCATCCGGGCGAACTGGTCGCGACCCATCAGGCCCTCGGTCTCGGCCGTCAGCGGGCAGTTCAGGTGCACGAAGTCGGAGCGCGTCAGCAGCTCGTCGAGCTCCACCTTCGTCGCACCGCGCGCCTCGAGCTCGTCGTCGCGGAGGTAGGGGTCGTAGGCGAGCACGGTCATCGCGAACGGCGCGCAGAGCTCGACGAGACGGCCACCGATGTGCCCCACGCCCACGATGCCCAGGGTCTTGCCCAGCAGCTCGGTGCTGCGCAGCACGCTGCGGTCCTGCACGACCTCGCGACGGATCATGCGATCGGCGAGGGAGATCTTCTTCGCCAGCGTGAGCATGAACCCGAGCGCGTGCTCGGCCACCGCCTCGCGGCCAGGACCGGAGTTGTTGCAGACGATGATCCCGGCGGCCGTGCACGCGTCGACGTCGACGATGTCGTACCCCGCCCCGGCCGAGCACACCGCCAGCAGGTCCGGGCAGCGGGCCAGCAGGTCGGGACCACAGATCCACTGCTCGGCGACCCCCGGGTTGCGGGCCAGCTCGGTGCGGATGAGCGACTGGTACCCGTGGGCGCGCTCCAGCCCCTCCCAGTTCGCCGCCACCGGGCCCGCGATCTCGAGGCGGGTGACGTCGAACCCGCCGTGCTCGGCCAGGACCTCGCCCGCGACCGGGTCGGTCCACTGGTCGAAGTAGACGAGGCGGGGGCGCACGGTCGCCGGCGGTCAGTCGACCCGGGGCTTGGCCTGCGCGGCCTTGAACCGGTCGGCGAGGTCCTCGTCGACGTTGCGGTAGTCGTTGATCGCGATCCGGCCCTCCCGCCCGGGCACCGGGTCGTACCCCAGGTGCCCTCCCTCGTTCTCCATGTGGAAGAACTCGCGCCCGAGTGGGAGCCGGCGGTCCGCGAGCGGCACCTCCGTCCACGCGCGCAACACCAGCCGGCGGCGTTCGGGGTCGGGACCGTCGACGAAGTCGGAGCGGGAATGGCACAGCGCGAAGTTGTTCGCCATCGAGGCGTCGCCCGGCCGCATGCGCAGCTCGACCTGCTGCTGCACCAGGACGCGGCGGAGGATCTCGATCGCCTCTTCCTCGTCGGGGGTCATCTCACGCCCGAGCACGTGCAGCGCGGGGAGGATGCTGCTGTAGGTGAAGTTGATGCAGATCCGGCCGTCGACGTTCGAGAAGATCGGCACGTCGTAGGGCGTGACGTCCGGCTGGTCGTCGGGCTGCTCGCTGCGGCGATGGTGCGGGAACCCCCGGTAGAGGATCGGCAGGATGTCGGGACGGGTAGCGAGAAT